>CAZWTH010000163.1:0-17555 GCA_964636715.1 uncultured Solibacteraceae bacterium
CGACTGTGGAGCGCGATGTTGCATTACTGCGCGAAGAAGGCCTTTCGAATATCAGCGTGGATCTGATCGCGGGGCTGCCGGGCCAGACGGCGGCATCGTGGCAGGTTTCGCTCGATGCCCTGACCGCGCTCGAAGCGCCGCACGGCTCCGTCTACATGCTCGAAGTGGATGACGACAGCCGTCTCGGGTCCGAGATTCTTCTTGGCGGCAAGCGCTATGGTGCGATGGATGTCCCCTCCGACGATCAGATCGCCATGTTTTACGAAACGGCCGTCGAGCACCTGACCCGGAACGGCGTGCAACGCTACGAGATTTCCAATTTTGCGCGGCCCGGTGCGGAGTCGCTGCACAACCTGAAATACTGGCGACGCGAGCCGTACCGCGGATTCGGCTCCGATGCCCATTCGTTCGACGGCGTCACGCGCTGGCAGAACGTGGAAACGGCGCTCGAATATGTGGAGCGGGCGGAGCGAGGGGAAGCCGTTCGAGCCGAATCGGTTCGTCCGGACCCGGGCGAGGAGAAATTCTTCGTCGGCCTGCGGCTGACCGAGGGGGTTCTGCCGGACGCCGCCGACTGGCGCCGCTTCGGCTCCGCGCTCGAACGCCATCTCTCCACCGGCATGCTCGAATCGGTGGATGGCCGCCTGCGGCTCACCAGCCGTGGAATCATGGTTTCAAACGAAATTTTCCAGGAGTTTCTCGCCGCATGAGCGACCGCCCCGTGATTGACCTTCGCAGCGACACCGTTACCAGGCCCACACTGGCCATGCGCCAGGCCATGTTCGACGCCGAGGTGGGCGATGACGTCTATGGCGAAGATCCGACCGTCAATCGTCTGGAAGCGCGCGCGGCGGAGATCGTGGGGAAAGAAGCCGCGCTCTTCGTTCCCACGGGAACGATGGGGAACACGATCGGGATCAAGCTGCTGACCGAGCACGGCCAGGAGGGGATTTCCGATTCGCGCGCCCATCTGGTGGATTGGGAACTTTCGATGACGCCCTGGTTTGCAGGCTGTCACGTCCGCACGGTAGATACTTCTGACGGCATCCTGAAGTGGGAGCAGATTCGCCCGCTCATCAAACCGGTCACCTACAACGCGGCTCCCACCGGCGCGATTTCTCTTGAAAACACGCACAACATGGGCGGCGGACGCTTCTATCCGCAGGAAGTCATCGATGAGATTTGCGAAGGCGCGCATGAACGAGGAGTCCGGGTCCACATGGATGGCGCGCGGGTGTTCAATGCCGCGGCGGCCTGCGGGCGCAGCGTGAAGCAGCTTGCGGCGAAGCTCGATAGCCTGACGTTTTGCCTTTCGAAAGCGCTGGGCGCGCCGATGGGTTCGATTGTCGCCGGTTCGCGGCCGCTGATCGACAAGGCGCGCCTGTACCGGAAACGGCTTGGCGGCGGCATGCGGCAGGCCGGGGTTCTGGCGGCGGCTGGTCTCATTGCGCTGGAAGAGGGCCCGAAAGAACTGTCGAACGACCACGCGAACGCCGCTTTTTTGGCCGGCGAACTGGCGAAGATCGACCGGCTCAAGGTGACGCCCGCCGTGACGAATATCGTCATTGTGGACGTGTCCGCGACCGGGCTCGCGCCGAAGGAAATCAGCGCGCGTTTGAAGGAGCGCGGCATCCGGATGAACGGCTTCAACGACCGGATGATGCGGGCGCTCACGCATCGGGACGTGACCCGCGAGCAGTGCGCGATCGCTGTGGCGGAACTGGCCGCAATTCTTAATACCGCCTGAGGCAGCCAGGGCTCAGCCCTGCCATAATACGGAGACGGTACGGATGAAAGAACTGCAGATCCTCTCTCCGGACGGGAAGAGCCAGATGGTTCCGCTGGCAGGGGACCGGCTTTGCCTCGGCCGCTCCACGGCCGCTGACCTCAGCTATCCGAACGATTCCGGGCTGTCCCGTCAGCACACGCTGTTCGAGCGGGATGGCGATGCGTGGACGATCGTCGACCTCGGCAGCAAGAACGGGACGACGCTGAACGGAGAGCCGCTGACCGCCAGGACCGCGCTCAAGACCGGCGATCGAATCATGGCCGGCCACATGATCGTGATCGTGGATGACACGTCGGCGCGGGGCTCCAGCCCGGTTCTCATTTTCGATTCCGCCGAGATCGAGGAATCGACCGCGGGCGGCGCCACTGTCATCACCAATCTCGAAAGCATCATGAAGGCCGATGAGCAGGCGAAGCCGGCTGCTCAGCGTGAACCTTCGGGACTGGCCTCGGCGCAGGTAGCGGCTCTCATCCGGGCGGGAAACGAGCTTTCCGGCAACCGGCCGTTGCCGGAGCTTTTCCGCTTCATTCTGGATCTGGCGATCGATACGGTTAAGGGCGCGCGCGGCATTCTGCTGACGCTGGAAGATGGACAGCTTGTGGCCCGCGCGAATCGGGGGGAAGGATTCCGTATTTCGACCGCGGTGCGCAGCCGGGTACTCGAAACAGGGGCTTCGGTTCTGGTCTGCGATACGTCGGCCGATGAAGCGCTGCGAGAACGGCGCAGCATCGTGGAGCAGGACGTGCGCAGTCTGATTGCGGTGCCGCTGCAGACGGGCAAGGAGATCATCGGCATTATCTATGTGGATTCGCCCTCGATTCTGCGGCCTTTCACGCGCGACGATCTCAACCTGCTGACCGTGATGGCAAACGTGGCGGCGGTACGGATTGAGCACACGCGCCTGGCGGAAATGGAGCGGGCGCGGCAAATCATGGCGCGGGATCTGGATCAGGCGGCGGAAATCCAGCAGGGTTATCTGCCGTCGGTTGCGCCGAAAGTGCCGGGACTCGATCTGGCGGGGCATAACGCGGCCTGCCGGACGGTAGGCGGCGATTACTATGACTTCTTTCCTTATGAGGACGGACGCGTGGCGATGGTTCTCGGCGACGTGTCCGGCAAAGGGATGCCGGCTTCGCTGCTGATGATGGGATTGCAGGCGCGCGTGCAGGCGCTGGCCGAGCAACCGTCCGATCTGGCCTCCGTGGTAGCGCGGCTGAACCGCCTGACGTGCGCGAACTGTCCGGCGAACCGGTTCATCACCCTGTTTTTCTGCGTGCTGGATAGCCAGACCGGCGAACTGGTCTGGTGCAACGCAGGCCACAATCCTCCGGTGCTGATGCGCGCCAACGGTAAGCACGAATTGCTGCGCGGCGGCGGTCCGGTGATCGGGATCATCCCCGAAATGGAATACAGCGAATATCGAATCCAGCTGGAGCCCGGCGATACGCTGGTGATATACAGCGATGGGGTGACGGAAGCCGCCAATTCGCAGAATGACGAGTTCGAAACGGACCGGCTGGCGGAAACGATCCGGCTGAGCCGCCATATGACTGCTTCGCAGATTGTGGAAAGCATCCGGATGGCCGTGGCCGCCCATGTGGATGGGGCGCCGCAGTCGGATGACATTACGATTATCGCGGCGAAGCGGGTTGCCAGATAAGCGAAGCGGGTTGCCAGATAAGCGAAGCGGATTTAAGGTAAATGCTCAATATCGCAGTCGTTGGTCTTGGTTTCATGGGTGTGACCCACCTGAAAGGGTGGCGCACGGTACCCGGCGTGCGGCTTCATGCGGTTGTGGACGCCGATGAGCGCCGTCTCACCGGCGACCTCACTTCGGTGGGCGGCAACTTTGCCAATACAGGCGAGAAATTCGATTTTTCCGATGTGCGCGGATATAAGACGCTGGCGGAAGCTCTGGCCGATCCCGCGATCGAGGCGGTGGATATCTGTCTGCCCACGGATCAGCACGTATCCGCGGCAACCGCCGCATTGCGCGCCGGCAAGCACGTGCTCACCGAAAAGCCGATCTCGCTCGACGTGGCGAGCGCGGAAGGGTTGATTCGAGAGGCGGAACAGAACAACCGCATTCTGATGGCGGCGCATGTCCTTCGGTTCTTCCCTTCGTATATGAAACTGGCCGAATTGCTGGGAGACGCCGGTACGGTGCGGTCGGCGATGTTCCGGCGGCGGTGTGCGGCTCCCACGTGGAATCCGTGGCTGACCGACCCGAAGCGCAGCGGCGGCGGCATCATGGACCTGTTGATTCACGACGCCGATTTCTGCATCTCGCTCTGGGGTATGCCGGAAGCCGTGCGCGCCCGCGGACATCGCGATCTGCCGCGCGGCATCGACATCATTCATGCCGATCTGATTTATCCGAATCTGGGCCCGGTTTTGATCAGCGGCGGGTGGCACCATCCGGCTGCGTATCCATTCTCAATGGAATTCACGGTGACGGCCGATGCCGCGACGTTCGACTGGTCGAGCGCCACGAATGAATTCCGGCGCTGCCGAGAAAACGGCGAGGGCGACACGCCGGCGCTGAGCGATCGCGATGCGTTCGCGGCCGAGCTGGAATACTTCGCCGGCTGCGTCGCAAAGAAAGTTCAACCCGAACGGTGCCCGCCGCGTCAATCCGCGCAGGCGGTGGCGCTGATTGACGGGATGGTGGAATCTCGCGAGAAAAATGGAGCACATGTCTCAATCCGAACCACTTGAAACAGCCGTTATGTTCTGGGCGGGCGGCGATCCCGCGCAAACCATCGCCGAACTCACCAACCTGGGGATTCGTTCCGGCCAGTTAGGAATTCCCGGGGAACTCGATCTTTCCTGTGCGTCGCAATGGCGGGATGCGCTGCGCGCGGCCGATTTCCGTATCCACACGGTTTTCGCCGCGTATAACGGCGAGAGCTATGCCGACGTCCCCACCGTGCAGCGCACGGTCGGCTTCATTCCGCCCGCCACCCGGGCGGAGCGCGAACAGCGGACGCTGGGCGTGAGCGATTTCGCGGCGGTGATCGGCGCGCCCGGCATTGCGACCCATATCGGGTTCGTTCCGGAATCGCAGTCCGATCGGGAATACATTGCCGTCCGCGATATGGTTCGCCGCGTCTGCGATCATGCCGCATCGCATAACCAGACGTTCGCGCTCGAAACCGGCCAGGAGCCCGCGCGCGTCCTGATGGCGTTTCTGAATGACGTGGCGCGGCCGAATCTGGGGATCAATTTCGATCCGGCCAACATGATTCTTTACGGCACGGGCGATCCGATTGAAGCTTTGGGGATTCTGGCGCCGAAGGTCCTCACCGTTCATTGCAAGGATGGCGATTGGCCGCCGGCCGGTGTTGCGGGCGCGCTCGGAAAAGAAAAAGCGCTTGGCTCCGGCGCCGTGGGAATTCCGCGATTCCTCGCCAAACTGCGGGAAGTGGGATACGCCGGGCCGCTTTCGATTGAGCGCGAGGCGAGCGACCCCGTGCGCCGTATTGTGGATATCCGGTCAGCAATCGCACTTCTAGCGGAATTGAAGGCGTAAAGTCTTACATTTTCTCCCCTAATTCCACATTGGATAAATCCGGCGCCGTATACTAAAGGCTCTGGTTATCTAGCCTTTCCCGTTCTGGTGGTACTAGGACTCTGGTTTGGTACTTCTGTGTCCGGAATCGCTAAACTTGTAGGAAAATAAGTAGGTCAGGTTCACCCTATGCGATATCTTTCCCTCGCCCTCGCGGCCCTCGTGCTTTTTTCTGCTGCCTGCAGCCGCGATCCCAACGTCCTGAAGCAGAAATACCTGGAGAGCGGCAACAAATGGTTCGAGCAGAAGAAGTATAAGGAAGCCAACCTCATGTACCGCAAGGCCCTCGAAAAGGACAAGCGGTTCGGCGAGGCATATTACAAGCTGGCTCTGACCGATCTTCAGACGGGGGAGATATCGACCGCCGTTCAGATGCTTCGGCGCGCGGTGGAACTGCTGCCGAAAGGCAAACCGGACGCCGACGATGCGACGCTGAAGCTTTCTGAAATCATGCTGATGGCCGCGCAGGGCGACCTCAAAAATTCGGCCCAGCTGATTTCGGACGTGCAGCCGATGGTGGATGGGCTGCTGCAGCGAAATCCCAACTCCTGGGAAGGCCATAAGCTCAGCGGCGATCTGGCGCTGCTCGGCGCCACGCAGTTTTTCCGGGATGGCAAAGCGCCGGAGGCGAAAGCGCAGGTGCAGAAGGCGATTCAGGAATACCGGACGGCGCTGAACTCGAAACAGGGCGACTACGTCATCACCCTGGCGCTCGGCCGCACTCTGGCGCTCGATGGCGAAACCGGCGAAGCGGAAGGGATGTTCAAGGGACTGGTGGCGAAGGACAAGACTAACCTGAACGGTTACGTGGAACTCTACCGCATCTATATCGCCCAGAAAAAGCTGCCCGAAGCCGAATCCATTTTGAAGGCCGCCATTGCGGCGGTTCCGAAGGATACTTCCATGCGCCTGATGCTGGCGCAGTTCTATTACGCCTCGCACCGGCAGGACGATCTGGTCAAAATGCTGAACGACATGAAGGGAGACCTGAAGTCGTTCCCCTCCGCCTATTTTCAGGCTGGCTCGTTCTACACCCGGATCAATCAACTGGATCAGGCTCTCAAGGAATATGAGGCGGGTATCAAAGCCGATTCCAAAAACACCAATGCTTATCTGAAGGCCGAGATCGAAATTTACATTCGCCAGAACAACCTTCAGATGGCGCAGTCGAAGAACAACGAGATTCTCAAGAACGATTCGAAGGATCCGGAAGCCAAAGGTCTTCAGGCGACCTTCCTGATCGATAAGGGCGACATCGATACCGCGCAGAACGAGTTGCAGTCCGTTGTGACCGCCCGCCCCAGCAACTGGGTGGCGCGCTTCAATCTGGGCCGCACGTATTTCGCGAAGAACGAATTCCAGCAGGCGCAGCAACAGTTCGAACGGTGCATCGAGCTGAATCCGAACTATCTGCCCGCGCGCTACGCGATCACGCAGGTCAACATTGTGCTGCAGCGTTACGACGAAGCCGTGCGGCAGGCGGACGAAATCCTGAAGATCCGTCCAGACAGCGTGCAGGGGCGCGTGATGAAGGCCGCCGCGCTGCAGCGCCTCTCGAAGTATGACGACGCGCGCAAGATGCTCGATGAGGTTCTGACTAAGGATCCGAAGCAGGTGGAAACGCTGCTCGAATTGGGCGTGCTCGATCTGAATCAGAAGAAGAATAAGGATGCGCTTGACCACTTCAAGCGGGCTTACGACGCGGCGCCGGGCAATATCCGCGGCCTGCTGGGCGAATCCAAAGCGCTTCTGGCGGATGGACAGGCCGATAAGAGCGTGGATCTCATTCGCGCGGCGGCGCAGAAAGCTCCGTCGTTTGAGCTCCAGCGCGAACTGGGGAATGCCCAGATGGCGGCTCGGCAGTTCGATCCGGCGATCGCGACCTATGCCGGTCTCGTCAACGGCACGACGGACATGAAGCTCAAGGGCGACCTGTGGAGCCGCATTGGTGAATGCTACCGGTTCAAGGGCGATTACGACAAGAGCATCCAGTACATGGAGATGTCCTCCAAGGCGCTGCCGGACAACTCCGCTATTGCGACGAACCTGGCGCTGCTCTATGAGGCCAAGCAGGATGAGCCGCACGCCCGCACGTATTACGAGAAGGCGCTCAAGATCGATCAGAACAATCCGCTGGTTCTCAACAACCTGGCGTACCTGATTGCGGAAACGAACGGCGACTATACGCTGGCGCTTTCTTACGCGACGCAGGCCAAGCAGCGGCTGCCAACCTTCCTCGAAGTGAAAGATACGATCGGCTGGATCTACATGAAGAAGAACATGCCGGAGAGCGCGATTGACGAATTGAAGCCGCTCGTCCAGCAGGCGCCTCTCAATCCGATCTATCACTATCACTACGCCATGGCCCTGAACCAGAAAGGCGATACGGTTAACGCGAAAGCGGAATGCCAGCTCGCTCTGGCGAATCGTCCGTCGAAGCAACTGGAAGGTGAAGTCAAGACGCTGATGGCGAGTCTGAAGTAAAACCGCGGGGCCGAGCTTCGGCTCGGCGCGGTATTCCAGGAATGCTTTCAGGTCACATGCGCCGGGCGAAAGCCCGGCTTGCAGGGCCGAAGCCCCGCCCCACAGGGCAGCATAGCCGCAAACCAGAGAAGAAATCAGACGGTCAGAAGGTGCGCGGCCGGTAACCGGGACGGGAGCGTACCCGGAGCTTCCTCGCGGTGTCCGTGACGATTTCGATGTTGACCTTGCGGAATCCCTCATTGGGATTTGCCGCGGGGTAATAGGTCAGAGCGTAGGAGTTGCCGATGTCTTCCCGGATCGCGTCGAACGCCTCCACCTGCTTCTGCCAGCTTCTGGCCCAGTAGGCTTTGCCGCCGGTGCTCGACGTAATGCGGCGGAAGACGCTGCTCGAAATTGGGTCCTTATTCACGTCGTTGGTGGAGATGACGTAGATCGGGATGCCCTCATCTTCGGCGACGGTGCGGACATCGTCCGGCGCCACCATGCTGGCGTTGTCCGGTCCGTTTGAAAATACGATGATGACTTTGCGTCCCGGCACTTTCGCCGCGTCGCGCAAGGCGAGGAGCAGGCCGTTGTAGAGGGCCGTATCGTCGCCCGCGACAGCGTTGCGGAGACCGCCGATGGCAGTCTGATGGTCTGTAGTCAACTCCGCCGCGCGCGAGAGATTGCGGCTGAAGGTGTAGACTGCGACCGAGTCTGCTTTGTCGAGACCGCGGATGAAGTCTCCGATCGCATCCTCCGCATAAACGAACCCGCGGTACATGAAGTTGCTGGTATCGAAGAGGACGAACACGCTGGTGCCGGCGAAGGTATCCTGCTGCGGTTTTTCGGCGCCCTTCGCCGCCGCCACAGCGACCGGCGATTGCGGGGTGAGCGGCTTCAATACGCCGCCTTCGCCGACTTCCATGGCGGGACGGTCTCCTTCCGCGAAGGTGGCGAGCTTCTGCTGAATGCCATCCTCCGTCACGCGAAAATCGGACGGCTTCAGGCCATTTACGTACTTGCCTTTGCTGTCCGTCACGGTGAACGTCAGAACGACGAGATCCACCTTTGCATGGAACGTGGGCACGGTTTCCTGCGCCAGCGCCCATACTCCGGTGAAAGCGGCTGCCACGCCGGCGCCGATGACGGCGGTACCCACAATACGCCGATAAAACTTCCTGGTGAGGTTGGGCATCAGGATCAGTTCCTCGCTGTTTCTTTCAGTTTTCCGGCCAGCGCGTCTTCGCCTACCGAGCGAAGGCTGCGCAGAAGCGCGGGCCAGTCTTCGAGATGAGAAGCAAAAATTCGTTCGACCGTGAGCTGTGTCCAGTTAGGAACCAGCAGCGCCATTTCGGCGGGGCGGACGCCCATTTCATCCGCAATCTGCGCCCAGTACAACTGGTTGGATTCCCAGCTCTCCGCCATGATGCGGCTGGAGTAGCCCATGAGCGCCGGGAAGGTCTTCAGGTTTAAGAGTTCCGGACGATACGAATTGGTGAGCGTCGGTTTGACTGTCCCCCAGGCCGCCGAAATCGCCTGCGGACTAACCTGATCGGGAACCTCGGTCCGCAGGTGTTCCAGAGTTTCACCGCCAGGGTCGCTATCCAGTGCGGACCCGCTCAGTGCCTGGCCGATGACGTAAAGCTCGGAGGGCGTCAGCAACTCGATCGCTTTTTGAACGTTGCCGGTAGCTATCTGCCGGACCACGCCGTCATAACGAATCAGGCTGGAGGCGGATTCCACCGCATCGAGAACTTTGCCGCGAACCGCGGGATCGACGGAGGCCTGGGCCAGCATGGATTCCGCGTGGCGCATGCTGGCGGAAACCCAGCGCATCTGGGCCGGCGTGATGTCCCAGTAGCGAGGCAGGGTGGCCGAGAGGATCATCTGCGGCACCAGATCGCCCCAGATGAGCGCCTGTGTCTGGGAGGGGACGAGGAAGTCTTTCTCGGCTTCGGCGAGAGCGTAGGGCAGGCCGGCGAGCGACCCGATCAGGCGGCCGCCGGCGCTGGACGGCCAGCCGCTGCCGTACATAGACGTGGTCTGCCAGGCGTGATCGCTACCCTGGGCGCCGACGAAATCGTGGCCGCGCACAAACAGCGGATTGGTCAGCAGAATCTGGGCTCCGGGCGGAGCGTACCGGATGTAGTTGTAGCCGACGATGGTGTCGCGCAGGGCGGGCGCGAGGAGTCCGCGGATCTCGCGCAGCTTTTCGGGATCTTTCGAGGCTTTATCGATGGTGGCGCGGAGGTTCAGCTTGCGCTGATCGTTGATGTGGCGGTCTACCCAGTAGCCGAACGCCTGCGATCCCTTTTCCTCGAAACTCATGGAAGCGCGCGGCATCTGGATATCGTTCGCCTTTGCGGCCAGGCGCGCCGCAAGCTGCGCGTTCAGCTTGTCGCCCTTCGTGATGGATTCGAGATTATCGGCCAGTTCGAAAATCGTGTCCGGCGAAAACAGGGCCTGCGCATCGAAGAACCGCTGCTGCTGGCGGATGAGATCGCTTTGGATTTCCGAATCCGCGTGTGAACCGCCGCCCGCGAGCAACGCCATCACGCGCGTCTGGATTGGCTCTTTGCCGGTGGAGCCCGCGCTCTCGAGCAGCGAGGTCAGACCGTGGCGGCCCGCGTCGAACAATTCGCGATTGTTCTTCAGGGCGGTGAACGGCGCGATGACCTGCGAAATAGCCGCATCGGCTTTCACTGATGGGATGCTTCCCTGACGGCAGAAGATCTGCCAAAGGCCCGTCAGCCCCTGATACGTGGCGATGGCGTCCTGGCGGAAAGCCTGATCTTTCTGTTTATCGAGCGCGGCGGCCGTATCGAGCCAGGCAACGATCGTCTGATCGCTGAGAGCCGGCACATTGCTGAAGAATGTGTATTGCGCGCTGTAGGTGTCCCAGTCACGCGCGAGCCGTTCCACGGTTGCCGGCTGCAGCGGCTGCTGACGAAAACGGTCCATATCGGTCAGCGCCATGAAAATGCGCAGAGGCTGGTTCTCGACCGGCTTGCGGCAGAGCGCGAACAGCGCTTCGATGACATCGTCCGGCTCCTTCCAGTTCGGGGCGGAAATACCGAGCTTGAGATCGTACTTCTGTTTCGAGCCTTTCATGAACAGGCCCTTCCAGACTTCGAGACCGCCGGGACTGTGGACGCCGCCGCCGGGATCGAGCTGCATCCGCGTAGTCAGCAGCATCATGTCGGCATTCGAATTGAATACCGGACGGGCCGGGCCAGGCGTGGTGACCTTGCCGCGCACGGCTGCATAGAAGCGTTTCATGCGAACCGGATCGGTGAGGTAATCCTGCACGGGGCCGTGGATGCGGGAGAGCGCGTCGTAGAGGCCGGCGAGCCAGCCATCGTCCTTACTCATCAGCTTCTCGAAAAAGTCGGCGCCCTTGTCGGGTGAAGCGCCGGCGAGATCGGCCCAGGCCGCCGTGGATTTTGCGCCGCCCGGAACCACCGCCTTTCCCTGGCGGATCTGGAAATTACCGCCGAAGAAGTCGAGTACCGCCGAAAAGCCGCGGAGGCGCACGGTGGGCATGCCGGTGCGGAGCGCGCTTGCGGTTTCCGGATCGATGCGTGACATGCCGAGATAGAAACGGCAGAGAGCGGGGTCGCCGATGAGCGCTTCGAGAAAATTGCCCTGCGCTTTTTCCTTGGCGTTCATCCAGTAATCGGCCGTGTAGAGCACGTCGGCGCGCGTCGATTGATAGGGATAGCTGAACGGCTGGTCGCTTTGGAGGGCGCGTTCCAGATCGGAGAGCGGAAAACCCGAGTCCGTGGTCAGAAAGGCGCGGGCGGCGTTCACGGTTTCGAGAACCACTTCACTGCCGCAGCCGCCGCGCATGCGATAGCCGAGGACGCGCAGCAGATCGTTGGTCTGGGTCGATTCGCAATGCGGCACCTCAATGACGTGTCCGGCGCCGGCCAGTTGATCGAGCTCTTTCACCTGAGAGAGATAGCGCTGGAGCAGCTTCAGGTATTCGGTGGATTCGAGCTGATCTGTGCCGCGCGAGGCCTGATAGCCCTGCGTAATGATATTTCGCGCGAGCGCCGGCAGAATGTCCGCGGGACCCGCGTCCTGCGAGAGAGCGGCCATGCGGGCGAATGAACGGTAGGGGCCCGGGATCGTGATCGTCTGATAGGAAGCCGCGGCGGTATTTCCATCCTGCGGCAGCGTGAGATCCGCGCCACCCAGTTCCCGGTATTCGCCAAGGTCGGTTTCGGCGGCGGCGCGATCGCCGGCAATCAGATCCAGCATGACGGCGCGCCGCTGCGCGGCTGCCGCCTCTGAGTTATGGCTTTGTTTTGTCCATTCCGCAGCGGCTTTGCGAAAGGCCGCGCGAGCCTCGGGATCATGGGTGCGTTCGAGACAGGCGGCGTAGCCGGTCAGGAGTTCCGCATCGGACGATGCATTCCTGACAGCTTCCTGCAGAAGGGCGCGGGCTCCGGCGGCGTTGCCGGTGTCCTCCATCTGCCGGGCGCGAGCCAGCGTTTCGTTGACAGCCAGCGCCGGGACACAGCTAGTCAATGCGACTGTCAGTACGACAACCGTAGAGCCGAGCTTCATTTTCCCCTCACCTCCGAACCTTCCGCACTCAACGGACCAGGTGGTCCGCCAACTTTTGGCGGTTTGCGCGTATCAGAGACTGAGACGCGCAACAGGGATCGCCGAGAACGCGCCGCGTTCCGATTGCTGTACTTTATCACGCCGGGGAAACCCCGGTGTACTGGTCAAAAGGTGGGTTGTAGCTGGGCTAGTTCGGCCAGATCGAGGCGGCCGGTGTAGATCGCCATGCCGAGGGCGCAATGGATGTTCATGGCGGTGAGCGCCCGAATATCGTCAATTGTGGTGATGCCACCGGCGGCGGTGATCTCCATATTGGTGGCGGCGCGCAGGCGGCGGAACCAGTCGAGATCCGTACCCTGCATCATGCCTTCTTTATCGACGTATGTGCAGAGGAAGCCCGAACAATAAGGTTCCAGCTGGCTGATCACTTCTTCGGCGGTGAAACGGGTGGCTTCCTGCCAACCTTTGATGACGATGCGGCCGCCTTTGGTATCGAGCGCGAGAACGATGCGTTCCCGGCCGACGGCATTCAGGAGGCTCTTGAGGAATTCGTGATTGGGACCTTCGGCGTTGAAGGCGGAGGTGCCGACGATAATGCGGTAAGCTCCCTGGCGGAGCAGGGTCTGGGCTCGCTCGACCGTGCGAACGCCGCCGCCCGCGCGGATCACGGCTTTCGAAGCCAGCATTTCCACGAGGCCGTCATTCGCGCCGCGTCCCATGGCGGCGTCGAGATCGATCACCTGAATCTGGGGGAAGGCGGAAAATTTGCGGAGCATCTCGTCAGGGCTATCGCCCTCCAGCGCCTTTTCGCGGCCCTGGACAAGCTGCACGACTTTTCCATCCATGAGATCGATACAGGGGATGATCATTTGTTTTTCCTGACAGGGATGCCTTCGCGGTCGAGATATTCCTTGAGGTCATCGACCGTATACGTGCCGTAGTGAAAAATGGACGCGGCCAGCGCAGCGTCTGCTTCACCTTCGGTGAGGACGCGCAGAAAATGCTGCGGCTCGCCGGCGCCCCCGGAAGCGATTACCGGGATTTTTGTGGCGCGCGAGACGGCGCGCGTCAGATCGCAATCGAAGCCGGTCTGCACGCCATCGGTGTTCATGGAAGTGAGCAGAATCTCACCGGCGCCGAGCGCTTCCCCGCGCGCGGCCCACTCGACAACGTCGATGCCTTCATCGACGCGGCCGCCTTTTGTGAAAACGTTCCAGTTGCCGGGAGAGCGGCGGCGCGCATCGATGGCGAGGACGACGGCCTGAGCGCCGAATTCCTGGCTGAGTTCGGTGATGAGCTCCGGCCGGCGCACGGCTGAAGTGTTGACCGATACTTTGTCGGCGCCGGACATCAGGATGAGGCGCGCATCGGCAACGGAGCGGATGCCTCCGCCGACGGTCAGCGGGATGAAGACTTTGCGCGCGGTGTGGGCGACGACGTCCGCCATGATGTTGCGGGCGTCGCTGGAGGCGGTGATGTCAAGAAAGACCAGTTCGTCCGCGCCCTGCTGGTTGTAGCGATCGGAGAGTTCGACGGGATCGCCGGCGTCGCGCAGGTTGACGAAATTGACGCCTTTCACGACGCGGCCGGCGGTGACATCGAGGCAGGGAATAATGCGCTTCGCCAGCATTACTGGAGCTCCACGAAGTTACGCACAATTGCGAGGCCGAGTGGTCCGGATTTTTCGGGGTGGCATTGCACGCCGAAGGTGTTGCCGGATTCGAGGATCGCGGTGTAAGGAATCGAATAGGTGCAGGTAGCGGCGGCCTGATCGACCACCGGCACGTAGTAGCTGTGGGCGAAATAGAGGTGCGGGCGTTCGGGAAGGCCTTTCAGCAGGCGCGAGGGACGAACGGCATCCACTTCGTTCCAGCCCATGTGCGGGACGCGGGCGTCGATTTCGAAGCGCTGTACCGCGCCTGGAAAGATGGAGAGGCCGTGCTGGTCCGGGGCTTCCGCGCTCTTTTCGAACAGAGCCTGGAGGCCGAGGCAGATTCCGAGAAACGGCACGTTGGCTTTGATGCGTTCGATGAGGGCTTCGCGCACGTTCATTTCATCGAGGGCGCGCAGCATCTGGCCGAAGTGCCCGACGCCCGGGAGGATGATCTTCGGGGCGCGGCGGAGTCCTTCGGCATCGCGCACGAGTTCGTAGGGCGCGTCGATTTCGTCGAGCGTGTTCTGCACGCTGCGAAGATTGCCGGCGCCGTAATCGAAGATCGCGATCACAGCAACCCCTTGGTGGAGGGAAGCTGATCTTTCAGGCGCGAATCGGTGGAGGCGGCGTAGCGCATGGCGCGCGCCCAGCATTTGAAGATGGCCTCAATCTTGTGATGATTCGAGCGGCCGTAGAGAATCTTCGCGTGCAGGTTGGCGCCAGCGTGGTGGACGAAGCCGTCGAAGAAATCCGTCATCAGCTCGGTCTGGAGATCGCCGACGAGCCGCACGCGCACCAGGTCCTTGTAGACCAGCGCGGGGCGCCCCCCGAGATCCACGGCGACGACGGAAAGCGTTTCGTCCATAGGAAGCACGAAGTAGCCCGCGCGATTGATGCCTTTGCGATCACCCAATGCCTTCGAGAAAAGCTGCCCGATGACGATGCCGACGTCTTCAACGGTGTGGTGCTGGTCGACGTCGAGGTCGCCGTCGGCTTTCAGGGTGAGATCGAAGCCGCCGTGTTTGGTGAACAGCTCGAGCATGTGGTCGAAGAAGCGGATGCCGGTCGAGATGTTGTAGCGGCCGCGGCCTTCGATGCGGAGCTCGCCTGAGATGCGTGTTTCTTTGGTATTGCGCTCGATTTTAGCGGTGCGCGGCAAGAGCGTCCTCCAGAGAATTGATGTCGTCGATTACGGCCACTGCTCCCTCTTCGCGGAGCAACTGGACGAGTTCTTCATGGCGCGGCGCGGCGGGGGCGGCAATGCCGATGAACGGTACGCCGGCGGAGCTTGCGGCTCGCGCGTCATCCACCGTGTCGCCGAGATACCAGACCTTGCGATGCGTGACCTTCGCGCGGATTTTGTGCAGGCCTTCGGGATGGGGCTTGGGATGCGTCACGTGATCCACGCCGACGACAGGATCGAAAATTTTCTGACCGAAGCGATCGAGCGTGATCTGCGCCTCCCAGCCGAGGCGGCCGGTGAAGATGGCGAGCGCATGGTTCGAGGAGAGGCGGTCGAGCAGTCCTTCGCTCGCGAGCCAGCGTTCGCGGAGGATCAGGCCGTCGTGGTTTTCACCCAGAAAGATTTTCTGGAAACGCGCGACCACGTCTTCGAAATCGACTTCTTCGCCGTGTTCCTGAATCATGCGGTGCGAGAGCTTCCAGTCGTCATTGAAGCCGCCGCGATTTTTCCAGGACTGGACGTCGTCGTTCGTCGGTTCGACGCCGGTGAAGTGGCGGACGGTTGCCTGGATGGCGGCGCGGTAGGATTCGCTGACGTCCACGAGGACGCCGTCCATATCGAAAACGATCAGGTCTTTCACCAGATCTTCTCCAGTTCGGTGAGGACGAGCCGCGCCTGAGCCCGCGTGCCGACCGTGATGCGGACGCCGCCGGGGATTTCGTAGCTGCGGTCGCGGACCAGAATGGCTTTTTCGCGCAGCGCGTCGCGGATTTCGACGGCGCGATCGCCGAAGTAGCCGAGCACGAAGTTTGCCGAGCCCGGTACGTACGCGATGTTGAGCCTTTCGAGACCGGCTTCCAGCATTTCGCGCGCCGCGAGGGCTTCGGTCACGTAGTTTTCGATGTATGCCGTGTCGCGGATCGCCGCTTCCGCGGCCGCAGCCGCCAGGGCGTTCACGCTGTAGGGCGATTGGGCTTTGTGCAGGTACCTGACGTTCGCGGCCTGGGAGAAAAGGCATCCCATGCGCAATGCCGCCATGCCGAAGACTTTGGAAAATGTGCGGCTGACGAAGAGTTGCGGATACTTCGCGAGCAGCGGCAGGGCGGTGACGCCGAAAAATTCGTAGTAGGCCTCGTCGATCAGGACGGCGGCGTTCGGCGCGGCTTTGAGAATTTTTTCGACGGCAGGCAGATCGATCGCAGTACCTGTCGGGTTGTTCGGGTTGGCGATCAGAATGGCCCGCGTTTGCGGCGTGATCGCGGCGAGCAGTTCGGCCATCGGGAACGCGAGCGCCGGGGCTTTATAATCCACTTCCACGATCTTCGCGCCCGCCACTTCCGCATAGAAGCGGTACATGGCGTATGACGGCCGCAGGGCGATCACTTCGTCGCCGTCATCCACGTAGGTGTTGACGAGAACCTGAATGGCTTCGTCCGTGCCGTTGGTGAGCAGAAGTTCATCGGGCGAAACGCGGAAGTGCGCTGAGAGTGCGGCTTTTACGCGTGCATAGTCGGGATAGACGGTGAGTTCGCCTGCTGTGAGAACAGACTTCAGGTGTTCGATCACAGCCGGCGAACAGCCGACGGTGTTTTCGTTGAAATCGAGGCGGAGCTTATCGTGGCGATTGCCGGTCGGCGGCGAATAAGGCGCCATCGACTGGACCGCTTTGCGCGGGGTGAGATTAGCCAAGGCGCACCTCGACGGATCGGGCGTGCGCTTCGAGGCCTTCGGCGCGCGCGAGCGTGGTGACGGACGGCGCGATTTTGCGGAGCGCCTTCGCATCCAGCTTCTGGACGGAGATCACCTTGACGTAATCCGCCGCGGAGAGGCCGCCGCGCAGGCGCGCGACGCCGTTCGTCGGCAGCACGTGGTTCGGGCCGGAGGCATAATCGCCCGCGGCTTCCGGGCTGTACGCACCAATGAAAACGCTGCCCGCGTGGCGGATCTTCGGCAACAGTTCTTCGTGATGGATGGCGAGATGTTCCGGCGCGAAGCGGTTGGAAAGCTCTACGGCCTGATCGAGCGAGTCCACCAGGATGATGGCGCTGTTCTTGTCGATCGCCTTGCGCGCCACGGCGGCTGTGGAGAGCGTTTCGAGTTGCTTTTCGATTTGTTTCGCCGTGCGTTCCGCGAGACGGCGCGAGGTGGTGAGCAGGATTGCGCTCGCGTCGGTATCGTGCTCGGCCTGCGCCAGCATGTCCGCAGCGAGAAAGCCGGGATCGGCATCCTTCGCGATGATCAGGATCTCAGTGGGGCCGGCGACGAAATCAATACCGACATCGCCGGCGAGGAGGCGCTTCGCCGCGGCGACGTAGATATT
>CAZWTH010000164.1:0-7086 GCA_964636715.1 uncultured Solibacteraceae bacterium
GGTGAGAAGAGTCTGGTGAGAAGAGTCTGGTGAGAAGAGTCTGGTGGGGAGGGTCTGGTGAGAAGAGTCTGGTGAGAAGAGTCTGGTGGGGAGGGTCTGGTGAGAAGAGTCTGGTGAGAAGAGTCTGGTGGGGAGGGTCTGGTGGGGAGGGTCTGGTGGCGAGGGTCTGGTGGGGAGGGTCTGGTGGGGAGGGTCTGGTGGGGAGGGTCTGGTGGAAGAGTCTGGTGGAAGAGTCTGGTGGAAGAGTCTGGTGGAAGAATCTGGTGATAGAACTTCTATCGCTGGAGATGGAAAACTTTGCGGATGACTTCAATCGCGCTCTCGCCCTGCGGCTCATTCGCGTGGCGGCGCAATTCGGAAATGGGGCCGTGCGCCACTTTGTTGACGATGGAGCGCGTCATCGCTTCGATCTGCTGTTGCTGCTCCGGCGTGAAATCGCCGCGGCGGAAGAGCTTTGCCGCTTCGGTCGAACGAATCTCCTCGAGCGCCGCCTGCACGCTCACAATCGCGGGCGTGACTTCTTCGATCCGCAGCCGCGCCATGGTGCGGTCCACTTCTTCGGCGACAATCGCCTCCGCCAGCCCCGCCTGCTTCTCGCGCTCGCGCATGTTGGCATTCACCACGCCCGCGAGATCGTCCACGTCATAGAGGAACACGTTATCGATTTCATTCACCGCCGGGTCGATATTCCGCGGCACCGCGATGTCGATCAGGAACATCGGCTTGTTGCGCCGTTCGGCGATGACGCGCTGCATGTCATCGCGCGTCAGGATGTAGTTCGGGGCGCCGCTCGACGCAATCACGATATCGGCCTGATGGAGCATGTCCGGAAATTCGGAATACTCCACCACGCGTCCATCGAAGAGCCTCGCCATCTCTTCGGCGCGCGAGCGGGTTCGATTGGTGACGAAAATCTTCTTCGCGCCGGAACGCCGCAGGTGCTTTGCGGCCAACTCGCCCATTTTGCCGGAGCCGATGATCATCACGCTCTGGCCGTTCAGCGATCCGAACCTTTCCTTGGCGAGTTCGACCGCGGCGTAACTCACAGACACGGCCATCTGGCCGATGCCCGTCTCCGAGCGAACGCGCTTCGCCACGCCGAACGCGCGCGTCATCACCGTTTCGAGCAGACCGCCGACCGTGCCTTCCGTGCGCGCCGCGGCATAGGCGGTCTTCATCTGTCCGAGAATCTGCGGCTCGCCGACCACCATGGAATCGAGACTCGCCGCGACGCGGAAAATATGCCGGATCGCATCGCGCGATTCGAACCGGTAGAGGTGAGTATCGAGGCCGTGAGACGCGATGTGCCAGTCGTCCAGGAAGCGGCTCACCAGGGCATCCGGGTTGAGATGGTCCGGAGTGGACACGGCAAATTCCACCCGGTTGCACGTAGAGAGAATGACAACTTCCGCAGCGCCCTGCCTTTGCAGTTCCTGGAGCGCGCGCGGAATCTCCGCTTCGGGAATAGCCAGCTTTTCACGCACCTGGACGGGCGCGGTCTTATGGCTCAACCCTGTGAGAAGCAGCTTCATTACAAGAGCCGGTCCTGCAGGCCGGCATGGGCGGCAAAAGTAATGACGCAGAACCCGAGCGCAACCAGCGACAAAATTGCCGCCTTGCGCCCGCGCCATCCGGCGCTGATTCGAAAGAACACGAGCGCCAGGCAAACGCCCCACGTAATGAATGACAGGGTGATGCTGCTGTTGCCGATCCAGCGCGTGCCGTGTTCGATGAACGCCCAGACGACCGCGATGATCAGGCCGGCCGTGATGCAGACGAATCCGGCGCTCAGCGATTTGAGGATGAGGTCATCGAGCGTGCCGAGCGGCGGCAGGAAGCGATAGACCGACGGAATGGATTTGCGCTTGAGCTGGCGTTCCTGGAGCAGATAAAGCAGAGAACCGATCGCCGTGAACAGCAGCGCCGCATAGCCCAGGAGTTCGGCGACGATGTGAATCATGAGCCACGCGCCGCGCACGGTCTCGCTGCTCCAGGGCGCGACGGGATTGCGCAGCGCCGCCATGAACGTCATCAGAAATACGAGCGGGAAAACGAAGACGCTGAGGCTTGCGGCTTCGTCTTTGTAGCGCCAGCGAATGGCGACGAAAGTCAACGCCACAATCAGGCCGCAGAGGGACATGCTGTCGAGAATGTCCGTTGCGGGGAAACGGCCCATGGCGCGGCCCTGTTCGACGAGCGACACGATATGGAACATCACCGCGGCGCTGAACAGGCCGGCGGCGAGGCGGAAAAAGGTCTCGCGGCGGCGCAGGATTGTGGCAATAGCCTCAATCAATCCAACGAAATACAGGCACGCGGCGACGCGCAGCCAGAGGGTGCTCGATTCTCCCATGGAAAAGGTTGGCTGATACAAGTATAAGGCTTTGCGAAAATGGGCCTGATGGCGGGTCCGAGCGTCTTCATCCAGAATTTTGGCTGCCGCGCCACGCAGGCGGATGGCGCCGCGCTCGAAGCTCAGCTCGCGGGACGCGGCATGCCGCTGGCGGAGGCGCGCGAGATCGCGGACATCGTCATTTTGAACACCTGCACCGTCACCTCGACCGCGGATGAGGATGCGCGTTCCACCATTCGCCGCGTGCGCCGGGAGAATCCCGCGGCGCGCATTCTGGTGACGGGCTGCTATGCGCAGCGCGCGCCGGAAGAGCTCGCCAAGATGGAGGGCGTCGAGTGGGTGGTGGGGAATTCCCATAAGACGCAGATCGCGGATCTGATGATGGAATCCGCCGCGGTCCCGTATCACGGCGAAGTTTCGGGTGGGCGGATTCTGACCGGCGATATTTTTGAGACGCGCGATATTCTGACCGCGCCGGTGGCGGAGATGGATCCGGCGTCCGCAGATCGAACCCGTCCCACACTGAAGATTCAGGATGGATGCCACAACCGCTGCTCGTTCTGCATCATTCCGTTCGTGCGCGGCCGCAGCCGGTTTGTGAGCGCGGATGATGTGGTGTCGCAGGTACGCGCTCTGGCGGCGAGCTATCGCGAGGTTGTACTTTCGGGAATCAACCTGGGGCGCTGGGGCAGGGAGGCCGGCAGCGGGATGCGGCTGGCGGACCTGTTGCGGCGCGTGCTCGATGAGACGCCGATTGAGCTGATCCGGCTCAGTTCGGTTGAGCCGATGGATTTCACCGACGATCTTCTGAACCTGATGGCCGAATCGCCGCGCATTGCGAAGCATGTGCATGCGCCGCTGCAAGCGGGTTCGGATACGATTCTGCGCCGGATGCATCGCAAGTACCGGCCGCGGCATTATGCCGATCGCGTTTTCAACGCCCGGCGGCTGATGCCGGATGCGGCCATCGGCGCGGATGTGATGGTGGGTTTTCCTGGCGAAACCGACGAGTTGTTCGAGGAATCGCGCCAGTTCATGGAAGCGATGCCGTTCACGTATCTGCATGTCTTCACGTATTCGGAGCGCCCTGGCACGCCGGCGGCGGAAATGCCGGATCAGGTTCCGATTCGGGTGCGGCGCGATCGCAATCGCGTTCTGCGGGAACTGGCGGCGAAGAAGAACCGGGCCTTTCGCGAAAGTCTGCTCGGGCGGGACTTTGTCGCGGTGACGCTCGATCCTCCGGGCCGCGCGCTGACTGGCAATTTCGTGCCGGTCACGCTCGATATGCCGTATTCACCCAACCGTCTGATCCGCCTGCGTCCGCGCGCGCTGACCGAACAGGGCGTGCAGGCTTCGGTCGTTGCGGCGTGAAAAACGATCCCATCGTATCCGCGCTGGCGCGGCTGGATGAAATCCCTCTGGATTCGCCGGAGGCGAAAGCCGAATTCACGAAAGCGCTCGCGGCGAAATCGAATCTGGTGGTGGCGAAAGCGGCGCGGCTGGCGGGGAACGCGCATTGGGCGGATCTCGCGCCGGCCATGGAATCCGCTTTCGACCGCATGATGGCGAAGGGCGCGGCGATCGATAAGGCATGCGCCGCGATGATTGCGATCGCCCGCGCTCTGATCGCGGTGGAGCACGATGCGCCGGAGTTGTATCTGCGCGGCATGCGCTATGTCCAGATGGAAGGATCGTACGGGCCGCCAGTCGACGCCGCCGCCGAATTGCGCGAAGTTTGCGCGATGGGCCTCGCGAACAGCACGTGGCCGCACAAGCTGCGCGACATGATTCCGCTGCTCGCGGATGGCGAATGGAAGGTGCGGGCCGGCGTGATTCGTGCGATTGGGGTTGTGGGGAACGAGCCCGCGTCTCTGCTGCTGCGCTTCAAGATGATCACGGGCGATAGAGAACCGGAAGTGATGTCGGAGTGCTTCGCGGCGATCATCGAACTGGAAGGCGCGGAGGGCGTACGGCTGGTGGCGCAGGCGGCGTCTTCGGGAAAACCGGAGTTGCGCGAAGCCGCTATCCTCTCACTGGGAGCCTGCCGCCGGCCCGACGCGGTGGACTGGCTGAAGGAAAAATTCCCGAGCACGATTGACAGGGAAGGGCGACGCGCGATTCTGCTGGCGCTTTCCACTTCGCGTGTGGAGGAGGCGATCGACTTCCTGCTGGAGCTGATGCGTAGCGGAACGGGCTTAGTTCCGGCGCAAGCTGAAGAGGCGCTGAAGATTCACGCGCGTGACGAGCAACTGCGGGCGCGAATGGAGGAAGCGATTCGCTCGCGATAGTGTGATTGCGAATCGGCGCCGCGATCAACGGCTACCGGCCAGCCGATTCACAATCGGCAGCAGACTGACAGTCTGCCCCACCGGCCCGCTCAATAGGGACGTACAGCAACAATTGTGCGCGCTTCTGTTTCGTGCTGATGTAGCCGCGCGCAATGACTCTCTAAACTGGTATCAGATGCTGAGGATTGTGGCGGTACTCGCGGTGCTTGCGGTGGCCGGCTATGGGGCGGAAAGCGCGGATTATGACGCGGTGCGGCAGGGGCAACTGCCGCCTGGCTGGAGCACCGCGGCGGGTAAAAAATGGGAAGTTCGCGCCGATAAGACTGCGCCGAGCCGTCCGAATGTCCTGCTCAGTCCGGCGCTGCCGGCCATCGAGGGTGAATCTCCCATTGCGCTCTTCGACAAAGTCGTCTGCAAAGATGGCGACCTTTCCGTGAAATTTCGAATCGATGGCAGTCATCGCGCCGACGCCGCGGTGGGAGTCATCTGGCGATATCAGGACGCCAGCAACTTTTATCTGCTCAGCATGAACGATGAGGGCAATGTGGTGTTGCATCGCATGCGCAATGGCGTGTCGGAAGTGGTTTCGAGCGGCGGACGCGAGGAGATTCGTCCCGGGCAGTGGCACCTGGTCAAAGTGGCGTTCCGAGGGCCGAAGATTCATGTGTTTTTCGGGAACCGCAGCCTGTTTACGGCTGACGACGCCGGGCTGCCGGCCGCAGGCCGCACGGGCGTCTGGGTCAGGGGCGCGCATGTGGCCGCCTTTGACGATTTCCGTATCGATAAGAAGGGCTGACGCCCGGTGTTATCCTGCTGAAAAGCGACAATATGGAACCGCTTCCCGTTTTTCGGCTGGGCCGAGTTCTGGCTGGGCTGACTCTCGCGGCATGTCTGTCGTTTGCGCAGACGCCGCAACCGGAGAACGCGCCACCCACCGTTGTTACGGTCACAGCTCAGGGGATGCCCGTTTCCGAAGTGCCGGCTTCGGTCACGGTTCTCTCGCGCGACTACATCGAAAGCAGCCACGCCGATAACGCGGCGGATCTGTTGCGCGCGGCGCCGTTTCTGCAGATCGCGCAGACCGGAGCGGGCGGGGGATTGACGACCGTGTCGATCCGCGGCGCGCAATCGAATTTCACGCTGGTGATGATCGACGGCATTCCGGTGAATGACAGCACGAATCTGCTCGGCGGCGCGTTCGATCTGACCACGCTGCCGGTCAGCAACATCGAGCAGGTGGAGATTGTGCGCGGGCCGCTGTCGTCGAGTTATGGATCGGACGCGATCGGCGGCGTGATCAATTTCATTTCACGGAAGGGCGCGAAGAAGTCGCTGATTGAGGCGTCGGGTGAACTGGGAAATTTTTTGCGGCGGCAGTTTCGTGTGGGCGCTTCCGGAACGTGGAAGGCGCTGCAGTACTCGGTAGGCGGTTCGCGGCTGGATGTGGATCAGCAGGTGCTCGATGACGCGTTCTCCGTGAGTTCGCTTTCGTTCAACGGCGGTCTGGCGCTGAATCCGCATACGGTTTTGGATTTTACGGCGCGCTGGATGGACGACCAGAGCGCGGGATTTCCGACGGCGAGCGGCGGACCGGAGTTCGCGTTGCTTCGGCAGCCGCAGAGCGACGATGCGAAGGAACTGGTTCTTGGGACGACGCTGAAGGGCGAGGCGCGGCCCTGGTGGACTTACGACGTGAATCTCGACTGGATCCGGCGGACGGATGACAACGCGACGCCCGCGATTCTGGATGCGATTCCGCCGGGTCCGGGGACGCAGCCGGATTCGGTTTCCAATTCGGATTTCCGGCGGCTGCGCTTCGGTGCGGGGAGCCGGTTCACGCTGCACAAAAATCTGGCGTTCGTGATGAATGCAGGGTTGCGGCGGGAGAGTGGCGAGGTGGACGGGACGCTGTTCGGTGGCGCGCTGCCGCAGTCGTATACGCTGACGCGGAATACGTTTCTCGGCAATACGGTGCTGGAGTATTCGAATGGGCGCGTGACCGCGACCGCCGGGCTGAGTTTCGATAAGACGGAAGGATTTGGCGAAGTGACGTCGCCGCGCGTGGGGCTGAACTGGCTGACGTTTGAGGGTGGTCCGCGGCTGAAGGCGAGTTGGGGGAAGGGTTACAAGCTGCCGTCGTTTTATTCGTACGGGAATCCGCTGGTGGGGAATCAGGCGCTGCGGCCGGAGCGGGCGAATTCGTTCGATGCGGGGATTGAGCAGAGGGTAGAGCCGATCCGTACGACTGTTTCGGCTACCTATTTCCGCAGCGACTATCGGGATTTGATTGGATTCGATTCGTCGATTTTCAAGCTGACGAATCAGAGCAAGCAACTGAATCAGGGTGTGGAATTCGGCGCGGATTGGGATGCGAGCGCGAAGTTTCGATTTGGGGTGGATGTGACGTGGATGACGTGGGATTTGAATCCGGACACGCAGCCGCTG
>CAZWTH010000165.1:0-14561 GCA_964636715.1 uncultured Solibacteraceae bacterium
CGCAGCGCCACCTCCGTGTGATCGCGCGACCGCACCGGCTCCCGCACCACTGTCTGCCCCTCCGCGAACAATCCCGCGAACAGCACACACGCCTTCACCTCGGCGTCCGCCACCGGGGCCGTATAGTCGATCGCTCTCAACTCGCCGCCATGAATCGTCAGCGGCGGGTACTCGCCCTCCCGCGCCTCAATCCTCGCTCCCATCTCCGCCAGCGGCGTCATCACCCGCGCCACCGACTCATCCCCGCCAATCCGGCTCGTGAACGACTGCCCCGCCAGCAACCCCGTCATCATCCGGATCGTCGCCCCCGAACGCCCTGCATCCAGATCGCCCACCGGCTCCCGCCACCCTCGCAGCCCCCGGCCATGGACCGTTACCGTCGTCCCCTCTTCAATCACCTCAATCCCCAGCGCCCGCAAACACCCCAGCGTGGATAGGCAATCCGCCGCCGTCGAAAAATTGGCGATGCGCGAAGTCCCCTCCGCGAGCGAAGCAATCATCGCCAGCCGATGCGAAATCGATCGATCCCCAGGCAAAGACAACACACCGGAAAGCCGTCCCGCCGGACGAATTATCTGTTGCATAAACCTCTCACCGTGGGGCGGGGCTTCGGCCCTGCCGTCGGGCTTCCGCCCGGCGCAATCGTCCGGAATCCCCATCAAACCCGGTTCCGATGCAAAGCGGCATCCACCGCCGCCGTCATCGCCCCCACATCCAGCCCGCCACCCAAAAACTCATTCACTCGCCCCGCCACCGCCGCCGGATTCTCAACCGTCTCCCGATACCCCACACTCAACACCCGAGTCCCCTCCCGCCGACCCAGCATCGTCTTCACGCGGACCACCGTCCGCGCGTATTCTCCCTTCAACAGCGCGCGCCGCTCCGCGCTCATCTCAATCGCCTTCCCACGCCGCACCAGCATCCGCGCCTGCGAATCCAGCACTTCCTCCACATCCCGCTCCACAAAAATCACCCGGCACGGCAACTCCGCGGGAACCGCCCCCAACAACGGCGCCACAATCTTGATCGCTTTCCCGCGCCCCTCCCCCAGCCACGAAGCATCCTTCAATAAATTCTTCACCGGCTCATACTCCAGATATCCGCGCGGATTATCCTCGTCCGCCTCCCGCAGCCCATCCGACATCACCGGCACTCCACCCGCAGCCAGCATCTGCATCAGCATCGACGTCCCCGACCGCGGCAACCCCGAAACCACAATCAACGATTCCGCCACAGGCGCAGCCGCATCGCCGGAACTCGACGTCACGGGAACCCCGGCCAAAGCCTTCTCCACCCGCTCCGCCGCCGACACCAACGGCCGCCTCGCGCCTCGACGACGCCGCATCTGCCGCGCCAGCCGGCGATGCTCCTCCGCCCCCGCCGCATCCCCCAGCTTCTTCTCCAGCACCGCCGCCAGCCGCACATGCGCCTCCGGAAAATTCGGATTCAACGAAATCGCCGTCTCGAGCGCCTCCGCCGCCCGCTCGAATTCCTTCCGCCCCACCAGCGCCAGCCCCAACAAATAATGCGCCAGCGGATACTGATACACCCTCTGCACCGCATCGAGCGCCGCCTGCGCCGCTTCATCGAATCGCCGCCGCCGCAACTCAATCCGCGCAATCCCCGCCCACGCCGGCGCGCTGTCCGGATCCGTCCCCAGCGCCTTCCGGTACACCTCCTCCGCCTCGCGCCACCGCCCCAGCTTCATATAAAGCTCCGCCGATTGCAGAAACAGCCCCGGCCGAATCATGTCCACCGACCGCACGCGCCCCAGCGCCTCCAGCGCCTCCGTATACCGCTTCTCCGCCGTCAGCACCTGCGCCTTCAGATAATCGATCACCGGCGGCTGATACCGCGCCAGGTTCCTCCAGCGCTTCAGCTCTTTTTTCTCCGCCTCCTCGAACAATGTCTCGGGATCCGCCCCCGGCTTCTCCTTCGCCCGCTCCTTCCCCACCGCCTTCAGCTCCGCCAGATGCTTCAGCGCCTCCTGATACACCGCGCGCCGGCGTCCATCGAGATCGTCCACAATCTCCCGCATCTCGCCCGTCATCCCCAGCGCCTGGCACGCCACGAAAAGCTTCACCGCGAACCGCTGCTCGTCGCGATCCTTCCCGCGCAACTCCCGGAAAATCTCCATCGCCTCCAGATGCCGCCCGTCATCCTGATACGATTCCGCCAGGTTGTACCGCAGTTCGCGAATCGTCTTCTCCACTGCAATCTCGCGATTCTCATCCGGCCTCTCGATATACCCGAGCGCGATCATCTGCTCCATCGCCTCGTGCGCCGCCACCGGATCGAGCCGCGTATGCGCCGGATGCGTCCCCGTCTCGCCCGCCACATCCTCCCAGCTCGGAATGAACTTCGGCTCCGGCGGGTTCTCGAATGCCTGCGTCAGAACCTGGCCATCCATGTCCTCGCCCACCGGTAGCCCATAGAGCGTGAGAATCGTCGGCGCGATATCGAGTACGGATGGCCCATGCAGCAATTCATCGCGCTTCAACCCCGGCCCGCTCATCGCCAGAATCCCGAAATCCCGATGCTCGATCGCCGGCCCCGCCGGAATATCCGGAATGGCCGATGGCCGCAAATGATCCGGATGAAACCCGTGATCCGACATCAGAATCACCGTCACATCCTTGCCCGCCTTTTCGAGCAAAGTCCCCAGCATCTGATCGTGAAGCTGATACGCCATGTTCACTACATTGCTGTACAGTTCAAAATCCCGCTCGCTGACCCACGCCTGCCGCGGTGGATGGTACTTCATGAACCCATGGCAGAAATGATCGATCGCGTCGTAATATACCGCGAAAAAATCCCACTCCTCGTGATCCAGCAGCCACGTCGCCGCCGAATGAATGCTCGCGCACTCGCACAGCGTTGTCATGAAACTGGCCAGCCGCTTGTCTTTTTCCTGATCGATCTCCGCCGCCTTCGGAATAAACGGCAGCACGATCTCCGGCAGCAGCAGATCGGGATGCATCCGCAAATCCGCCAGCGTCTCCGTCAGTTCCGGCGGATGCACCGCATGCGGCGGCAGCGGCCATCCCTGATCCAGCGGACGATGCGCCCGGTGATAGTGATCCGACACCATCACCCCGCGAATCGGCTCCGCCGGATGGCTCGGCCACCACCCGATCACCACGCTCCGCTTGCCATTCTGATTGAGGATGTTCCAGACCGCCTTCGCCTTACGCGAAAGATTCGTCACCGGCTGCACGCCCCGCCCATCGGGCGTGGGCTCCGAAAACCCATGAATCCCGTGCTTGTAAGGCCGCTTTCCCGTGGCGATCGAGGTCCACAGCATCGGCGAAAGCGGAGGCTGCAGCGTCGCGATATGCCCCATCGCGCCGCCCTCGACAAGCCGCTGCACATTCGGCATCTTCCCCGCATCCATCAGCGGATGAATCACCTTCCAGTCAGCCGCATCCCACCCAATCAGCAGAACCTTCCGCATCAAAGAATTCATTCGCTTTCCGCTTCATCCTCGATATCCGCGAAAAGTGGTGGTGGAACAAGTTCGGGCGGCATCGGCAAGTCCGCAACGCTCGTAACCTTTATCCCCCACCGCTCCCCGATCGCGTGAACATGCGGATCATCCGAAATAATCTCGGACGCCTGATTTGTGATGGCAATTGCCACGATCTGCCGGTCAAACTTGACCTTCGTCCACGGGACGTTGGCCGCTCCTTCCCGTTTATCGCCCGTTGCAATTGCGGCGGCGGTCCGCATACCCAATTCAACTGCCGCCGCTGAATCGAACGCTTCCACCCGGAACCAAACGGAAGAATTCAGTTGAACAAGAAACTCGGGAATCTTCGCCGGTGGAAGGCAGACCAGCAATTCACTGAGGACCGGGGCAGGTATGAGGATTGTGTCGCGCTGCTTCGCGGCGCGTTCCACAAACGCAGCCAGCCGTTCTTTCCCGTGGGCTATGGGAACGTTGGTCCCCGGCCGGCATAGCTTCGCGCCCGGAATGAACAACGCGGAAAGAGCTGTACTATCGAACGCGATCATTCCTGCCGCAGTTCAAAAAGAGTCACGGCAGTCGCATCCGGAGATACGCCATCGAAGATATCGCGAACTGCATCCAGCGAATCCGGCAGGGGGGAATCGTCCAGCACAATGAAACGATCGGCCGTAAAGGTCTTCATTTGCCAGGCCCCGTCAACACGGTTCCAGAGCCCCTCTCCATACAGCCGCACAGTCTTCCCCAGCAGATGCTGACCAAGGCTTCGCGCCAGCGCCACGGAAACAACGCACTTCAGCTCCGCGTCCTTATTGCGCAGGTGAATGTTAATTGTTTCGTCGCGTCCTGCGATGGAATAAACCTGTCCATCGATCGATGTCGTCCGGCGAACCGGTCCGATAATCTCGTGCGCCGCCCGCCGTCTGCCCGGAAATTCAATCAGGCTTCGATCGCCGACCGATACGCCGCCAATGGCATTGTCTTTTGCCAGAAGTTCGTCAATCTCCGCATACGCCTTCATCGCGGCGCGCGGCGCTGTTTTCGAAGCTACGGCCTGCAGGCGTTCGCGGACTTTGGGCGCGTCATGGGCGTCCACAATAACCCTGCACTGCGCGCTGCCGGACCTCATGCTTTCGAAATGGACGCTCGCCTCACTCCCCAGCAGAACCGCAAACGGCCTCAGATACTCAGCCAGACGCGACAAGGGAAGCGTATCCGGCGTGAACGCATCGATAGTCAGGGATACGTGTTCGCGCTCCATGTCATCCATTCTCGCTCAAACCGAGCATTACCGCTTTCGCGAATTATAACGAAAGACGAAGCTGCTGGAGAACCGCCGTTGTCTCGGGCCTTGGTTTTATCGATCTGCTTTTTGCTGGAAATCTTCGTCTGCCGATGTCATGGTCCAGAGATTCGTTCGAATAGAAATAGTCGTCGGATGAATGGCTGGCCTGTGGTGAACTGTCGTCCTGCCGCTGCTTGCGCGGCTCGGACACTCGTCGCCTTTTGGCTGCCGCGCGTTTGCGGGCCTCCGCTTCGTGGACGTGCTGCACTATCTGAGGCCAAATGATGGCCTCTTCGCGGTCAATCTGTTCATCGACCTCTTTAACCATCGCGTCCCACTCTTTCTGGCTAAAACCATCCGGCTTCGTTGGCGGCCATGCCGCCTTAGGCGCCGGTTTACGACGTGACGGTTTCAATTCAACTCCGGTTGCAGGTGCAGGGATTCGCCATCGAACCAGGCAAGTAAAAAATCGATAGCGACCGTTCTGATCGCCTTTTTGAGTCTGGCGATTTCGGGCCCACTCACGCCCGCATGACCGCCTTTCAATTGAACAAGCCGAAGGTCGAGCACATCGGACTTGCCCTTCGCAATCCGGAAGACGATCGCATCAATGATGCCAGTGCGAGGAGCACCCGTCTCACCTTCGAAAAACGCCACGCTCCAGCCATGCTTCTTGCAGTATGCTTTTAGCGCCTCCTTGCTGGCAGCTTCAGCGGCCCTGGCTTTGACGAATGCGCCCATCTTCTTTTTGGTCTGTTGCGCTTTCCGCGCGGCAGCCCGAAGTTTTCGTGTCCTCGCGGCTCTTTGTGCGGGTGTCAAGTCGTCCGGCATTCGTGACGCAGGATATCACGCGAGAAGTTCGCCAGGTTTCCAAATGTGATCGGCGAGTCCAGACTCATAGAGGGGTCACCCTGGAATCGGTGTTCCTCTGCGGCCAAATTTTTATTACCAATTCTGGCGACACCCTGCACGCGTTTGACACCCCACCTTCGGACCCGTACCATGCTGATATGAGCGCGATCTCGGAAAGCTACCGCTACATTGTTCGCTCGCCCGGCGTCCGCAGCGGGAATCCGATCGTGGAGAACACCCGCATCGCCGTCCATGACGTCATCGGATTGCTTCAAAATGGTGAAACGATCGATACTCTCGCGGCGAACTCTTTCCCGCAACTCAGCCGGTCGCAGGTCTACGAATGCCTTGCTTATTATGAAGATCATCGCGGCGAGATTGACCTTCTGGTTGCCCGGCAAATGTCGTCGGCGTCCCTGCGAAGTTCCTGCTCGATCATGATGTCCCGGACGATCTAAGCTACTTACTGGAACAACTCGGCCACGAGATCACCTTGCTCCGCGAAGCGCTTCCCGGCAACTCACCGGACGACGCTGTCCTGCAATTTGCTCACGAGCGCGGCTGCATTCTCCTGACCTGTAATCGCGACGACTTTCTGCATCTCGCAGCCACCCGTCCCCATAACGGCATCGTCATCATCATCCGGCGCAAGACTCGCGGCCATGAACGGGCCGCCTTATTTCGATTGCTCGAACGAGCAGGCGAATCCGGGCTTCAGCGCAACATCAATTTCGCATGACCGCCAGTGACAGCAATCTTTCACTTTTTTCTCGATTGATTCTAAACGGGTTGTTTTAATTTTGCCCCGCAACACTGTCGAAAAGGCTTCCCAGCGCTGTGCTATCAAAGCGAAGGAAACCATCTTTGAAGGAACGGAATCAGACGAATTAGGGCCAGACAAATCTCTACGAAAAACTCGAGCTCCAAGAGCGGCGGGTTTCGGCTATAGAAAAATCACTAGGCAGCCGATAGGAGAAAATATGGAACGCTCGACCGAGTTTGGGTCACTCTAGTACTGAAGCGAGTTTACTAACGGTAATATCGATTTGCAAACCTTCGCGGGTATTGTACACTGCCGTATTCGGGTGAAATACTTTTTAACAGCGACGTAGAGTTGTATGTTCAGCCAACGCGATGCCGAGTTGTGTGTAAGGCTATGATAACAATGCGTTTATTATTAAAATATTCCGTGCTCATTCATCCAATGGCTACCGGCATGCCTTGGTCAATGCTTGGTAGGGAATAAAAACTGCTATTGTAGGAGATGCTGCGATGATCCAATACGCCAATACGAACTCTGATGCTCAAGCTTTCTTCGAGGAGGAGACGAAGAAGTTCTATGCCGCGCATCCTGAGATAGTGGAGCAGCTTAAAGTCGCACAACGAGTTTATGGTACCTTTGAGGAATACCTGAGACTTACCCAAACTCGTGTCATATTGCGGGAAGGGGCTGGGTCTAACTCGGAGGTAGACCTCAGTGCCGCTGTATCATCAGCTACTTGTTAATCCAGGAACTGGGCAGGAACGACAGGCAAAAAGACTAGCTCTTCTTCAGGAAATCGAAGCCATTACTTCTCGTCCCGTGATTGTTTACGCGGCGAATCTGGCTCAGCCCAACGTTCCAAATAGCATTGATCACTCCGATTTGACGCCATTTTCGGACTTGACTCGCTCATTGAAGGGCGACTCGGTTGATGTGCTCCTCCACAGCCCAGGGGGACTTGCGGAAGCTGCCGAGCGAATCGTGCATCTATTGCGCGCACGCTTCAAGCACGTCAGATTCATCATCCCTCACACAGCCTTTAGTGCTGCAACCATGTTGGCGTCCTCGGCAGACCAACTCATTCTCGACGATACTTCGACCTTGGGTCCAATCGATCCTCAGATCATCTCTCGAGATCCTCAGACAGGACAGGCAATAACTGTTCCGACTCAAGCAATTCTGGACGGATTTAACCACGCCAAGGACGCCATTAAAAAGAATCCCGAAACTTTGGGTGTCTACCTGCCGCTCCTCAATCGACTCGACCTGTCACTTTTTGAGATTTGCAAAAACGCCGAAAAACTCGCCAGATCACTCGTCACTACATGGCTCGAACAGTACCTCCTGAAAGACGAAGATGATCCCAAAGCGAAGGCGGAAGAGGTGGCAAGATACCTATCGGATCATAATGATCGCCTATCTCATAGTCGCGCGATCACGCTGACGACTGTTAAGGAAGATTTAAAGATCAGCAGGGGCATTTTGGACCTTCGGGAACACCCCAACCTGCGCAATTTGATCAGCGAACTCTGGGCAGAAGTGCAATGGTTTACGGAGAATACCGGCACCGCCAAACTTTTTGAAAATGCGTATGGCGTGGCATTCCGAAGAACATTCCAGATTCAACAGCCGCTTGTCCAGGCTGTGCCGCTTTTTCCGATGCCGCCGCAACCGCCCGTGCGCTCACCCAAGCCGCCAAGCCCGCCAAAGCCCCCAAGCGCGTAGCTACTCTGTCGCGCTTTTGCGCTGATAAGTGAATCTCCTGAATCGTCATTCGCCCCCGCCATTCTGTGATGGGGTGGTTTTGCCGCAGAAGCTCAGAAGCTAAGCTATTGGACGAGTACGTCGGGAAACGGCAAAACGGCAGATCCGGTCTCAAACAGCTTCGGCATACCGTTCCGCCTTTACGTGTCACCGCTGCGGACCGTCGAGACCTTTTTCAGTAACTACAATTTTCAGAATTTTTCCCGCCTGATTCCAGACGACTTAATCACAATTTTCGCCCCCTCTTCCCCTCCGCCCCCTTCCCACCCTGTGCTATCCCCTTGAACCGGAGACCACACTCATGCCCACCAAAAAACAAATCGCAGCCAATCGCCGCAACGCCCAAAAATCCACCGGCCCCAAAACCGAACAAGGCAAATCCATCTCTCGCCTCAACGCCCGCCGCGACGGATTCACCGGCCAAATCATCATCCTCGACGCCGAAGGCCGCCCCCACTTCGAACAATTCCAGGCAAAACTACTGGCCGGCCTCCATCCCGAAACCGTCCTCGAACGCTCACTCGCCCACGCTATCGCCCTCGATACCTGGCGCCTCAACCACCTCCGCGCCGTCGAAATCAACATGTACGCCCTCGCCGGGGAAGACTCCGGCGCAACAGCAACCGACCCCCGCGTCCAGCCCGCCGTGGCCGACGCCGACACCTTCGCCAAACAATCCGAACGCTTCCTCCGCCTCAGCCTCTACGAGCAGCGCCTGAATCGCATTCTGCAAAAGAATCTGGCCACTCTCCGCAGCCTCCAGGCCGAACGCCGCCGCCACGAAACAGACGACCGCGCCGAAGAAGTCCTCCTCGCCAGATACAGCGATATGAAGGACTTACACTACCAGGCGCCGGCCCAGCCCACCCCAAATGGGTTCGTTTTTTCGAATGAGGAAATTCTCTCGGCCGCCCACCGCGCCAGCGCCCTTGACGTCGCCCGCGCCGCCCTCAAAGAAGCCGCGCCGCGCGTCCAGTTCGCCGCCGCCTCTTCCGCCTCTGGCAAGGTCATCGACTGGCCCGAACCAGACGCCGCAGCCTGACAGGCGGTCGAACCAATTCAACTCGCCCATGGGTTGTCGCGGTCGAGCCATGCCCAAAACAGAGCCTTTACGGCCTACTTACGCACAAACGCACACTTTTTTTCCGATACTACGCGGGCAGTACTTGGGAAAACGAAGACGATGAGACATAATATCTGTTTGGTCTGCGTCAGTCCCGATCTGAGTCTGTTTCCCTCGTCATCTTCGACGCAGCCCACATCCTTTCGTTTACGAAGTTTTTGCAGGAACGAGTAGGTTCGGAGACCGACTGCCACAGCAATGCCACAGATCTTCAAAGCCACTACGAACTCTTTAGCGCGAACAAGTATTGTCGTTGGGATTTTGGTGCTGGGTTGTCTCGGCGGAGCGCTCTTTGAACTGATTGCGGATTCGAATTACGCCACGCGCCAGGGTGAAGCGCGCGAGCAGCCCATCCCCTTCAGTCACGCCCACCACGTCGGTTCCATGGGGATCGATTGCCGCTACTGCCACACTGGCGTCGAGAATACCCCGCACGCCATGGTGCCCCCCACCAAGACCTGCATGAACTGCCACTCCGAAATCTGGATCAACAGTTCCACTCTCGAACCCGTTCGCAACAGCTACGCGACCAATGAGTCCATCAAGTGGCAAAAGGTCAATGACCTTCCCGACTACGTTTACTTCAACCACTCGATTCACATCAAGAAGGGCGTAGGCTGCGAAACCTGCCACGGCCGCGTCGATACCATGCCGCTCATGTATCAGCAGGAATCCCTGCAGATGCGCTGGTGTCTCAACTGCCACCGCAATCCGGAAAAATATGTACGGCCCCGTGAGATGGTCACCAAAATGGGGTATGAGCCCTCTGAGCCGCAGGATGTCCTCGGGCCCAAACTGGTGAAAGAATACAACATTCAGAAATTGGAGACATGCTGGACATGTCACCGATAAACGATCGCGGGAGCGACCACATCCAGATGAAGTCAACCGATTCCGGCGCTGGTCTCGTGCAGATTCAGACGAGCCGGCCGGATGGAAATGAAGAATTGAATCTGCAAACCGTCCAGAAAAAACTGGAAGGTAAGACAGGCAAGGCTTTCTGGCGCAGTCTCGACGAACTGTCCGGCAAAGCGGGCTTTCAGGATTTCCTCCATCGCGAATTTCCCCGTCAGGCCGGCGAATGGCTTGATGACGAAGGCCGCCGCAACTTCCTGAAGATCATGGGCGCGTCCCTCGCGCTCGCCGGTCTCGGCGCCTGCACCAGGCAACCCGTCGAGTACATCATGCCGTACGTCGAGGCGCCCGAAAAGCTCGTCAGCGGCAAGCCTCTCTACTATGCGACCGCGTTTCCGGTCAGCGGCATCGCCAATCCCGTTCTCGTCGAAACCCACGAATTCCGCCCCACTAAGGTCGAAGGCAATCCCCAGCATCCCGCCAGTCTCGGCGCCACCGATGTTCCCACTCAGGCCTCTGTCCTCGGGCTCTATGATCCGGATCGCCTCCAGACCCTGAACTACATCGGCGAAATCCGGTCTTATACGTCTTTCCTGGTTGCGTTCCTCGGTATCCTCAATCAGCAGCGCCCCTCCGGCGGCGCTGGTCTGCGAATCCTGACCGGGACGGTGACTTCGCCGACCCTGGGCGCTCAGATCCAGAGCGTTCTCGCGGCCTTCCCCAATGCGAAGTGGTATCAGTGGGACGCCCTCGGCAATAACCGCCGCATGGGTTCGCAACTCGCGTTCGGTCAGTTCCTGAACACGACCTATAAGTTCGATCAGGCTGAAGTCGTCCTGAGCATTGACGGCAATTTCCTTGGCAGCGGACCGGGCGGCGTGCGCTACGCGCGCGATTTCGCCGGTACCCGCATCGTGCGCGGCGGCAAGAAGCCCACCTCCCGTTTTTACGCGGTCGAGACCACGCCGAGTTCCACCAACGCCAAGGCCGATCACCGCATTCCTCTCAAGCCTTCCGAAGTAGCGGGCTTCGTCCGCAATCTCGCAACGGCTCTCTCCGGTGGCGGCGGCGGTTCCACGCCGTTCGTTTCCGCGCTCGTCAAGGATCTTCTCGCCGCTAAAGGCAAGTCGATCGTCATCGCGGGCGAAGAGCAGTCCCCCGAAGTTCACGCGCTGGTTCACTACATCAACCAGGTGCTCGAAAACAACGGCAAGACCGTTGTCTATACCGCCTCGCTCGAGCAGAAGCCGGTTGACCACTACGCCGAAATTCAGGCGTTGACGAACGACCTGAATGGCGGCCATGTCGAAGCGCTTCTCATCCTCGGCGGCAATCCGGTTTACGATGCGCCTGCGTCCCTGAACTTCCGCGACGCCATCCAGAAAGCGAAGGTTCGCGTCCGCCTCGGTCTCTATAACGACGAAACCTCCGAAGTCTGCCAGTGGCTCGTCCCGGAAGCGCACGCTTTCGAGTTCTGGAGCGATGCCCCGGCGTATGACGGCACTGTCACCATCATCCAGCCGCTGATTGCGCCTCTTTATAACGGCAAGTCGGCGCACGATATTCTGGCGGCTTTCACCGATACACCCGAAAAAACCAGCCACACGCTCGTCCGCGAATACTGGCTGACCAAGCGCGCGGGCGCGGATTTCGATACCTGGTGGAATCACTCGATTCACGATGGTTTCATCAAGGATTCCGCCGCCGCTGCCGTTACCGCTACGGCGAAGCTGGTTCCGGCGGGTTCGTCGATCTCCGGCGGTCAGGGCTACGAAGTTTCGTTCCATCCCGATCCCTATATCCTCGACGGCCGCTACAGTAACAACGCCTGGCTGCAGGAACTGCCTCGTCCCATTTCGCGTCTCACCTGGGATAACGCGGTAGTCGTCAGCCACAAGACAGCCAAAGATCTCGATGTCGAAGATGAAGAAGTTGTCGAGATCACCGTTAACGGTCAGACCGTCTGGGGCGCCATCTGGCGCGTCGCCGGTCAGCCCGATGGCGTGCTCGGCCTGACCATCGGCTACGGACGCACGAATTCCGGCCGCGCCGGCAACGGCGCCGGCTTCGATGTGAATCGCCTCCGTACCATCGCGAGTCCGTTCTCGGCCGCGGGCGCGCAGGTGAAGAAGCATGGCAGCAAATTGCGCCTCGCCGCCGTCCAGCATCACTTCACTATGGAAGGCCGTGAAGTCGTCAAGTCGGCCCCGATTTCCGAATACCTCGAAGATCAGACTTTCGCCCAGAAGGAAAGTGAAACCGCCCACAAGGGTCTTACGATCTTCCCGCAGACCTGGGAATACCGCGGTTACGCCTGGGGCATGGCGATGGATCTCACTGCCTGCGTCGGCTGTAACGCCTGCGTGGTGGCCTGCCAGGCGGAAAACAACATCGCCGTTGTGGGTAAGGAACAGGTTCTCAATACCCGTGAAATGCACTGGATCCGCATTGACCGCTACTACAGCGGCAATCCGGATAATCCGCAGACGTATTTCGAGCCCGTCGCCTGCCAGCACTGCGAATCCGCGCCCTGCGAAGTCGTTTGCCCGGTGGCCGCCACCGCGCATGACGCTGAGGGCCTGAACAACATGGTTTATAACCGGTGCGTCGGCACCCGGTATTGTTCCAATAACTGCCCGTATAAGGTTCGCCGCTTCAACTTCCTGCTCTTCACCGATTGGGAAACCGAAAGCGTCCAGCTCCAGCGCAACCCCGACGTGACTGTCCGCAGCCGCGGCGTCATGGAAAAGTGCAGCTACTGCGTGCAGCGGATCAACTACGCCAAAATCATGGCGGAGAAAGAGGACCGCCGCGTGGCCGATGGCGAAATCGTGACGGCCTGCGCGGGCGCGTGCCCCGCCAATGCGATTGTGTTCGGCGATATCAACGACCCGAACAGTCAGGTTTCCAAATGGAAGGCGGAGCCGACGAATTACACACTGCTCGGCGAGCTGAATACTCGCCCGCGCACCAGCTATCTCGCGGATATTCGCAACCCGAACCCGGCGTTGCCTGTCTCGCATGACAATCCGAAAGGCGAAAGCGACTAATGCAGCCGGTTGAGCTTCCCGATAAAATCTACGTCGGTCCTGTAATCGACGAGGGTCATAGCCTCGGGTCGGTTTCCGATAAGGTCGGCGGGATCGTCCTCAAGCGTAAAATCACGCTCGGCTGGACCCTTGGCCTCTTCATCTCGTTTGGTCTTTTGCAGGGGCTGGCGGCGGGCGCGGTCTGGCTGTTCGTCAAGGGCATCGGCGTCTGGGGCGTCAACATCCCGGATGGCTGGGGCTTCGCCATCATCAACTTCGTCTGGTTGATCGGTATCGGTCACGCCGGTACTCTGATTTCCGCCATTCTGCTGCTTCTCAATCAGTCGTGGCGAAACGCCATCAACCGCTTCGCCGAAGCCATGACGCTGTTCGCCGTCATGTGCGCCGGCATGTTCCCGGTCCTCCACACCGGCCGTCCGTGGCTCGCTTACTGGCTCTTCCCGTATCCGAACACGATGGATCTCTGGCCGCAGGTTCGCAGCCCGCTGCTCTGGGACGTCTTCGCGGTTTCCACTTACTTCACGATTTCCGCCGTTTTCTGGTTCATCGGCCTCATCCCCGATCTTGCCAATCTTCGCGATACGTCGAAGAAGCCCTGGCAGCAGAAAGTTTACGGCATGCTCGCCATGGGTTGGCGCAGTTCCGCCCGCCACTGGCAGCGCTATGAAAAGGCTTCGCTCCTGCTCGCCGGTCTGGCGACTCCGCTCGTGCTCTCCGTCCACACGGTGGTGAGCTTTGACTTCGCGGTCTCCATCATCCCCGGCTGGCATACCACGATCTTCCCGCCCTACTTCGTCGCCGGCGCTATCTACTCCGGCTTCGCCATGGTGCTGACTCTGATGATTCCCGTCCGCCAGTTCTACGGGCTCGACGACATCATTACAATGCGCCACCTCAACAATATGGCGAAGGTGGCCCTCGCCACCGGCATGATCGTCTTCTACGGTTACTCGATGGAAGCGTTCTTCGGCTACTTCAGCGGAGACAAGTTCGAGCGGTTCATGATGTGGAACCGCATGACCGGCCCGTATGCCATCTTCTACTGGTGCCTGATCCTCTGCAATATTCTGATTCCGCAGTCGCTCTGGTCGAAGAAGGTCCGCACCAGCCCGTTCATTCTCTGGCTGGTCTCGATCGTCATCAACATCGGCATGTGGCTCGAGCGCTTCGTCATCGTTGTCACCAGCCTCCACCGCGACTTCCTTCCGTCGAGCTGGGGCTATTATGCGCCGACCTTCTGGGATTGGTCGGTCTTTGTCGGAACCCTGGGTCTCTTTATGACCTGTATCTTCCTGTTCGTCCGCGTGCTGCCGCTCATCACGATCTTTGAGTTGCGCATGCTGCTGCCCGGCGCGCAGGTGAAGGAGGTGCCGGCGCACCAATGAGTTCTCACATGGAAACTG
>CAZWTH010000166.1:0-2086 GCA_964636715.1 uncultured Solibacteraceae bacterium
GGCCAAATCGACTGAAGGCAAGCTGGAGGCAATCCAGATGGCCTGGCTCGAAGAGTACAAGGAAAACCATTAATTATGCTGGCGCGGCGCGAATTTCTCTGCGCCGCTGCCGGGGCGCCGCTTGCGCTTCGCGCGAGCTCCGGACCGCGGAACTGCATCGTGATCGTGCTGAATGGCGGGGCCTCGCACCTCGATACGTGGGATCCAAAGCCCCAGGCGCCGAGCGATATTCGCGGTCCGTTCCGGGCGATTCGCACGGACGTAGCGGGCATCCGAATCTCTGAGCTTTTCCCACGCATGGCGAAATGCGCGGATCGCTACGCGCTGATTCGATCCGTCTATAGCGACGCCGGTCCGCACAGCCATGAAGAAGCGCTGCGTCCGATCGACGAAGCCACTCGCGATTTCAAGGCATTCTCCGGACTTGATAACCTGAACCACGCCGCCGATCTGATCGAATCCGGCATACGCCAGATTCGCGTCGATATGTACGACACGATCTTCCACCAGCCGACGTGGGACAGCCACGGCGCGCGCCCCTTCAGCACAATCCAGGATTACGCGGATATGGTAGCGCCCGCATTCGATTTGGTCTTCACCAGCTTGCTGGAAGACTTACGCCAACGCGGCCTGTTCGGTTCCACGCTCGTGATCGCCCTGAGCGAGTTCGGCCGCAGCCCGAAGATCAATCCGATGGGAGGACGCGATCACTGGCCGCGCTGCCAGACCGTGATTGTCGCGGGCGGAGGAACAGAGGGCGGTCAAGTCATCGGCAGTTCAGACGCAATCGGCGCCGAACCGAAAGACGATGCACTCAGTCTGTCCGCGCTGCTGGCGTCGATCGCGTGATAGCCGGCAACAAATCACCCAAAAGGCCGAGGCCGTTTACCCCCAGTATCAACAGCGGAGAGCCGATACCACCAGCCACAAGAATCATCAGTGCGGTATCCACAATGACTCTGAGCCATTGCTCCAACAAAAATTTCCCGCCGTATTGTGGCGCCTTCAACCAGCGCCTGATAGCATGCGAGGCGGCAATTATGATCAGCGATGCAATCACCAGTGACTTGAGATTCCCCACAACCGGCCCATGAATCTGGAGAAAACGCGCCGCGCCCGCAGTCACTATCCCATACGTCACCAGCAGCGACCGAACCTCCGGCCTGCGGGCTCCCCTTCGCAGCACCGCGCCAATCGCTCCAAATGTCTGCCGCCAGAACCACCCAACGGTTCGGCCGCTCTGGAATTCTTCGATGAGATCGCCGGCAAACGGCTCGTCGTCAGCGAGACCAAACCACTTCAGTAACAGAACCGCGAGCCAGGGTGGTCTCTGAAGATTCATCGTTCCTCCTCGGTATTTTGTCCGCCCACCATGCGCCAGACGCCTGCGGACACGTGAGGTTGGGCCCAGCTTGCCAACCAGCCAACAAGAGCGGATTCCGCAAGTCGAATGAAACGGGATGATGCCGAAATGGCGGTCAGATCGGCCAGGATAAACACTGCGAACCAGGCCAGATATGTCAGCCGAGCCTCAAGCCGGCGCCTCAAAAACCGATGCGCCAGAAAACGCATCCTGATATGCAGATCCGCATACATCACGAGGGCGATCGCGGCAAAGACGATTGACTCGATTCCGGCGATGCGAAACCTGGTGGGAACATGAAACAGCTGCGGCACGCTCAAATCAAGGGCGCTTTCCGTAAGCGAGCCCAGGAGAAACGGCAGGAGCGCCCGGCGCGAAGACCGCAGAACTCTGCCAACCGAAATCAGAATCACCGAGCCGGTCTGACGCCAGAACCAGCTCGATGATCTGCCGCAATCGAATTCTTCGAGCAGATCGCCGGCGAGCGCCTCATCTTTCGCGACGCCAAACCACTTCAGCAACAAAACCGCAACTCGGGGAGGGGTTCGCGGATTCATGGTTTTCTCCTCAGGAATTCGCCGAACCAGGGTCTGCCGCATTCATGGCAGCCCGCACAACGAGATAGCTGATCGAGAGAACGTGACTCACCAGGAGAAAGGAGAAGGTGGTTCGAAATACGGGGAGAATACCCACAAGACCCACCAGCGCGTCCGACCCAAGGAA
>CAZWTH010000167.1:0-9011 GCA_964636715.1 uncultured Solibacteraceae bacterium
GGAACCAACCCGGACCCGTCGAACAATCTGTAGAATGCGATTGCTCTGGCTGGTTCCCTTCGGCGCGGTGGTGTGTCTGCTGGCTCAGCAAGACACTACGTTTTCCACCGATGTCAACGTAGTCAACATCTTCGCGAACGTTCACGACAAGAAACAGAAGCCCGTCAGCACTCTTACCCAGAACGACTTTACGCTTTCCGAAGACGGCCATCCGCAGACCATCCGCTACTTCTCGCGAGAGACTGATCTTCCCCTTACCCTCGGTCTTCTCGTCGATACCAGCGTGAGCCAGACCGGCGTTCTCGAAGAAGAGAAAAATGCGAGCCAGCGATTCCTCGATCAGGTTCTCCGCCCCGAAAAAGACCGCACCTTCGTCATCCATTTCGATCGTGAAACCGAATTGTTGCAGGACCTGACTTCCTCACTCCCGGATCTGCACAAGGCCATCGACCAGATTCATATAGATGACGAAGCGGGCCCCCGCCTGCGCCAGGCCGGGCGCGGCCAGACTCCCGGCCCGCTGCCTCAGCCAGGAAGCCCGCGCATGTCAGGCACTACTCTCTACGATGCCGTCTTTCTCGCGTCGGACGAACTCCTGAAATCAAGGAAGGGACGCAAAGCCCTCCTCCTCCTGACTGACGGCGTGGATCGCGGAAGCAAGGAATCGCTTTACAGCGCAATCCAGAGCGCGCAGCGCTCAGGTGTTTTGGTTTATTCCATCTGGTTCACCGATCGCTCCGAGTCAAACCGTCCCCGGCCCGTGTTTGGAGGACCGATGGGTGGCGGCATGGGACGGCGGGGTGGAATGGGACGCGGCGGCGGTGGAGGGCGATATCCAACGGCTCAAAGCAGCGGCGCGGACGGCAAGAAAATTCTGCAACAGATCTCCAACGAAACCGGAGGAGGATTTTTCGAAGTGACCAAAAAAGAATCAATCTCGGACATCTATACCCGCATCCAGGAGGAACTCCGCAATCAATACAGCATTGGATACATTTCCGATCAAACCGCCGGCGGCAGTTTCCGCCACATTGTCCTGACAGCGAAGAAAAGCGGCCTCGCCGTACGGGCGCCGCAGGGCTACTACCCGGCGCAGCCGCCGGAGCCCAACCGATAATATCCGTCCGGCTCCCGGGGCCGTAAAAAATCACGGGCACAAATTGCTTACGGTCATCTATTTCGGCTACTGTATTCGCTGGAAGGACGACGAAGATGAATCAACAAAAGCAGCAGTATCTGGAACTGATTCGCGCCAACAGCGCATACCCCGTTTACCGGGGTTTCATCGGAACAATCGCGATGGTGGGTTATGCGCTGGCAGCGTTAGTCGGGCTGGCCGCGTTAGTCGCTGGACTCACCATGGCTAGCCGGGAACTCATCACAGGCTTACTCGTCCTGGTGGCGGGCGGACTCACCGCATATCTTTACTATTTACTCGCGCGATTCTTCCGCGAAGCCGCGTTGATACTGGCGGACCTCGCCGATTCCACGGTCGATTCCAATTCGCGGCCCGCATCGCTCGCAACCGGCTCCTGAACCGCGGGCGAGCCCTCATTCGCATTTCCCCCGGCGCCTGACGCCCATTTCATGGGCAACAAGTTCCGGAAATTTCGCCTATATAGATAAATGTAGTGATCTTTTGTCTTGAAGATCAGCCGAGTTCTCGGCCTTAGGTAGAATCAGGGGTGCCCCTGGATGAAACCGGGCAGGACTTGCGATGGAATTTTCGTGGACGACTTTCCCGGATTTAACTCTCCTGATTCGGCGTTTTCATGGAGGCGACAAGGATGCCGAAACGCAGTTTTTTCGAGTGGCGTATCAGCACCTGAAGACTCTTGCCGGGATGCAATTACAGCGCGAGTCTCGCCGGAACGAGACCAGCGCGCAGGATTTGCTTCACGACGTTTATATTGGCCGGATACGTTCCTGGACCGGCAGCATAAGAGATCGAAACCACTATGCGGCTCTTGTCTGTCTTGCCGTTCGTCAGGAACTCTGCGATCAGGCTCGCCGGCGCGGCGCGAAGAAAAGGGCACAGCCAGCCAGCATGTCAGCTCGCCAACACGGACCTGCCGCCAATATCCCGGTCGAAGAAGTTCTCACCGTCGAACGGAAGCTGGAACAACTCGGGCGAATCGACGCGCGCGCAGCGCAGGTAGTTTGGCTACGTTACTACGGTGGATGCTCATGGCTGGAGACGGCCGCTGTAGTCGGAGCCTCGCTGAAAGCAGTGCGAAATGACTGGGAGTTCGCCGAAAAGTGGCTTCGCAAACAACTAGGGCGCAGATTGTCCTGATTACAGTCTGCGCGGCTGCGTTGCATGCCTCTACGCCGCTCGTAACTCCCCATCACGATCCTGCAACGCCAATACAAATTGTCAAAGAGTTCGATCACGAGGGCCGCCGCATCAGCGCCCGGTCAATCGCTCCCGACCCGTTGGGCTTCCTGTGGGTGGCATCCGACAGCGGTCTTTACCGGTTCGATGGAACCCATTTCCATCTCGTCAATAATCGCCCGGCAACCTCAGTCCAGGAAACATCGGACGGTTGGGTGTGGGTCGGAGGGCCACAAGGTCTTGAACGCTTTCGAGACGGCGCCCGAGTCACGGTCCTTCACGAAAGTGTAACCGCGTTGCGAGCCGCGGGGAAATACATCACGGTGGCCGCAGATCACGTTTGGCGCGGCGACGTGAATGGCATGAGGTCGTTCAACGTGAAGTCGAACGGCGGGATGTTCGCTGACCGGGAGTCCAATATCTGGTTTGGCTGTGGAGATCAGGTCTGCGAACTAACCGCTTCAGGACTTCTTGACCGGTATCTGCCACCAGCCTCCACCCAGGTGGCGCCAGGTGACAACCGCTTCTGGCTCGGCGCGGCTCGCGATGATGAGGGCAACATATGGTGCTGGAATGACCAGTTCACAATTCGCTCGAAGCCCGAAACGGAGTCCGTGTTTTATTATTGGCCTTTCTCGACCGGTCCTCTCGATACCCGAACAGCTATCCGCATGATGGATGGGGCCATCTGGATCGACGGCTATGCACGAATCTCACACGGTGAGCTGTTTACCTTTGATCACCCCTCAGATGGAGGGCGGCAGGACTACCCCCGATTTCAGGCCGATAAATATGGAAATCTCTGGGAAGCCAGTCCAGGCGGGGGACTGGCTGTTCTATCTCCACGATCCTGGGTGAAGAGTTGGGGGAAAACGGCATTCCCGACGGGGTGCAATTCAATCACCCGATCCGGCCCCCGGTTGCTCGTCTCCTGCGGAAATGGCGTCTTCGAATTCACGGGCTATGGTGACGCAAATGAGCACAATCATAATTCATGGAAACTCGTCGCCGGAACCGAATTCGGAAGCCCTGCCTGGTCATCTGCAGGGCAAGCCGGCCGCGGCGTCTGGTCGATTCTGGCTGGCCGGGGCATTGTTCGGATCGGTCCCAACGGGGAAGAACAAGGGGCGGCATGGCGAGGCGCCAATCTGCGTGGATTCGAGTTCCGGTCCCTCTTTCGCGACGTTGCGGGCCGCCTCTGGGTCGGCGCGAAGCAGGGCTTTTTTCGCGTTGACGCGGAAAACAGCCGCCTGATTCGCCAAACAATGCCCGGCAACCCGGATTACGCCACGGCGCTTGCCACGGGACCTGACGGGCGCGTTTATCTCGGCACTGAAGCCGGTATCGAACGTTTGCGGCCGGACGGCCGATGGGAACTCGTGGTTCCGAAAGAAGCCTTGTTCAGCCCTCAGATACGCAGTCTGGGCGTCGGCGCCGGTCCGGTGTTCTGGGTCGTTTACCAATTCAATGTTCCCTTCAGCCGCATCGAAGCAGGCCCCCACGGATGGACTCGAAAGGATTTTTCGGTTGAAGACGGTTACTGGCCTTCGGAAAACCGCTCGGTGCTCGTCGATGGTAATGGATGGATTTGGCGCTCAACGGCGCACGGAGTTTTCGTCTCGGATGGAATTCATCTCGCCCCGGATGACTGGATACAGCTCAATACGTGGAACAACCTGCCTGACGAAGCAACAGGCTATTCAGCCTTTTTCCCCGATCGGGATGGGACGATGTGGATCGCCACGAACGGAGGAATCGCCCACGTCACGCCCGACCCGGCGTGGTTCGCCGCGGAGAATCTTCCCGCTCCTCGCGTGACGGCGCTTCGCTGGCATGGCCGCGAACTGTTATTGCCGCGCGCCGGGAACACACTGGAGGACCCCGGCGGCGATCTGGAGGTTGATTTCGCGCAATGGCCATCGGTAGGCCTGAAACCAACCAGCCTCCGTTACCGGCTGATTCCCGCCGAAACTTCCTGGCGCTCCGGAGGAAGTGGCACGGCGCGCTATGCAAATCTGAGAGCGGGTTTATATAGATTCGAACTCCGGTCGCGCAATTCACCGATCGCCACATACTCTTTTGAAGTAACCGGCAAAAATCCCGCGGCCTTGCGATGGGTCCTGAGTACATCTCTGCTCGCCACACTAGCGCTCCTCGGGTGGAATCTGCGGATGCCGATTCTGAAAAAAATCTACTGGAGTGAGAAGCAGGCATTCATTGCTGTCAGTACGGATTACCTCAAACCAGTGGAATTCGGAGGAACGACTATCGCCGGGCGCTATTGGATCGAACGGCAGATCGGAGAGGGCGGATTTGCGACCGTCTGGAAGGCAATCGACCGCGAGACGCAACAGCCTGTCGCCGTCAAGTGTTTCAAAATGGAAGACGAGATCGAGCATTGGCAAATTCTGCGTTTTGAGCAGGAAACCGCCGCCCTTGGCAAACTGGACCACCCCGGCATCGTAAAACTCATCGATTCCGGACAAGATGACGACGGAAATATCTGGCTGGCGATGAACTGGATCGACGGGCCAAATCTCCGGGCCGTCCTCAAGTCAGGCCCTGTAGCCCGAGAGAGGATCATTTTGTGGCTACGGCAGATTGGTGAAGCGATCGCGGAAGCGCACGCCAGCAATGTACTGCACCGTGATCTGAAGCCGGAGAACATTCTTATCGAGCACATGGGGCTCGACCGCGAGCAGGCCGTGGTTGTCGATTTCGGCGCCGCAACGCTGACGCATGAACCGGACGGACAAACCTCCATGCATCTCGGGTCATTCGATTACATGCCTCCCGAAAGAGTTCTGGGGCGTTCGTTCCCTTCGGGAGACGTGTACGGCCTGGCCGCAATCGCGTTCGAACTGTTGACGGGCGTTAAATATGCCGGCGTGGCGGCCGCGTCCGCGAACGAAATGAAGCGGCTGCTCGCAGCCTTGCCCGACGCAGCTGCGGAACTTCTCGCGCTTGGCCTGGCATATTCGCCGGAGGAGCGCATGTCGAATATCCGTCAATTCGCATTCGATCTCTCGGAAGCGCTGAAGGGTATTTAGAAATTTCATTATCCTTCGGTACTGGTACGCGCAAAAAAGAGGGCAGATTCGCACACAGTTTTCGCCTGATTACCTGTAGGCCGATAAACACGGCTCAACCGAGGAAATCATACGATGCAGAAGAAACTGCTGTTTGCGCTGCTGGGGGCGCTGAGTCTGATCCCCACGACCGGATTCGCACAAACACCGGACGGAACGGATATTAACCAGGCAATACCGATCTATTTCGGCCAGACCGTGAACGACACGGTTGACAGTGTCACCAGGTCGCACCAGATTTACAGCATCACGCTGGCGAAAGGACAAAACTTCTCAGCTATAGTTAAAGGCCCGGACATAGGATGGTATTTCCTCCTCTATGGTCCAAATCAAAAGACGACTGCCGGCTCTTCATGCTATGACGCCGTCGCGAATGCAGGCTGTAACCAGGGCGGAACGAGCAGGGTTCTCGAGTACACATCGGCGGTTGCCGGAACCTACTACCTGTACGTGGGCGTCAATTCCGGCTCCGCTGCCTACCAGTTACAGGTCACTGCAACCGGCACTCCCATCGCTACCCCGAACCCCGCCTCCGCCGGCTGTGTCACCGGTCAGGTCGATTCCATCACGTACTCTCTCCAGCTCATCGCAGCCAGTCTTCCGGATGAAGTCAGCATCGGTGGCACGAAACTCTGCCCCACCTGCACGGTAAAACCGCCCGCCTATCCCCAGCTCGTCAACAAACTGGAAACCGCCATGGGCCTGAATGTCGGCGTGTCCGCCTGTTATGACGCGGCAGGCAATATCTTCCAGCTCAAAATGACTCATCCCTGAGAATCCATGAAGACAGCGAACTTCTTCCTCATGGCCGCGCTTGCGGCCTGTCTGGCGTCGCCGTCCGCGGCTTTCGGAGCGGCGCCCGCAATCCAGGGTGTTTTCAACGCCGCGAACTATCAGTCGACAATCGCATCCGCCGGATGGGTAGCAATAACCGGGTCGAACCTCTCCTCCACCACTCGCGCGTGGGCCGATGGCGATTTCATTTCCGGCAATCTCCCCACCGCGCTCGATGGCGTGAAGGTGACCATCAACAATAAGCCGGCATACGTCTACTTTGTCAGCGCCGGTCAGATCAACGTGCTGGCGCCGGACGATCCCACCATCGGAACGGTGCCGGTCCAGGTCACCAATTCGCTCGGAGTCAGCAACACCGTTTCAGTCAGTAAACAGAGCGCCTCCCCGGGCTTGTTCAACTATTCACAACTCGGCGGCCGCTACTCGGTCATTCAGGCCGCCGCGACTTATGAATTGATCGCCCCGCCAAACACATTCGGTCAGACGGTTCGCACCGTTCCCGCCGCGCCCGGCGAGAACCTGATACTCTACGGGACCGGTCTTGGCCCGGTACTTTCCGGACAACCCACCGGTCAACTCGTCCAGGGAGCCTCCGCCACCGCCACGCCGGTCACAGTTTCGATCGGGAATATCCAGGCACAGGTACAATTCGCCGGACTCATCGGCTCCGGACTCTACCAGATCAACGTCGTTGTTCCCGCACTGCCCAGCGGGGACGCCCCCATCGTCGTCTCCGTCAACGGAATCTCCTCCGGTGGACCAGCGTTCGTTCCGGTCCAGGCGTTTCCCGGCCCGGTCGGAGGCCAGACCGCCCCGCCCATCACCGGTTGCCTCACAGGACCCGTTGACTACCTCACGTACTCGGTTTCGCTCCTGAGCTATAACCGTCCGGACGAAGTCAGCATCGGGGGCACGAAGCTCTGCGACGCATGCACCGTGAAATCACCCCTCTATCCCGAATTCACCGCGAGGATGGAACGCTCCATGGGGCAGCGGAAAAACGTGCAGGCGTGCTACGACGCGAAGGGGAACGTTGTCGAGGTAAAGCTGCTTCGTCCCTGAGTTAACGCCCGAAAGGACTACGAAATGTATCGACAAAAGCAGCAGTATCTGGAAGTGATTCGCGCCAATAGCGCCTATCCCGTTTACCGGGGTTTCATCGGAACAATCGCGATGGTAGGTTATGCGCTGGCCACGTTAGTCGGGCTGGGCGCGCTGATCGGCGGGCTCGGCCTGATGAGCCGGTCATTCGCGCTCGGTTTGCTCACCCTGGCGGGAGGAGCCCTCATGGCCTACCTCTACTATTTACTCGCGCGATTCTTCCGCGAAGCCGCGTTGATACTGGCGGATCTCGCCGATTCCACGGTCGATTCCAATTCGCGGCCCGCATCGCTCGCAACCGGCGCCTGAACCGCGCGCGAGCCCTCATTCGCATTTCCCCCGGCGCCTGACGCACCGGCGGCCCCATCGTCGCCGCTCACCGGCTGGTACTGAATAATGAACGATACCCGCCGGTTCGAATCGTCCTTCGGATTCGCCGGATTCCTCGGACTCTCATCCGCGAACCCGCGCACCTGAGTCACCTGATCCGGCCGCATCCCGTGGTCCATCATCCACCGCCGCGCCGAATTCGCCCGGTCGGCCGAAAGCTCCCAGTTCGAATAACCATTGCGGCCCGCGTACGGCTTCGAATCCGTGTGGCCCTCCACCGTCACCTTGTTCGGCAGCTTCCCGATCTCCTCCGCCAGCAGCGCCATCAGGTCTTTTCCATACTGCGTCGGCTCCGCACTGCCCGACTGGAAAAACATCCCTTTCGCGTCTTCCAGTAACTCGACGCGCAGCCCCTCGCCCGTAATCATCATGACGACGTGCTCATTGATTTTCTGGAAAGGCTCAGACGACTTGATCGCCTGCTCCAGCTTGTCCTTGAGCTTGTCCATCTCGTCTTTCTGGATCGCGAGGCTCTCCCCGCCCGCGCCCCGCAAACCGTTCCCAACCTCCTTCCCCTTCCCCGTCGGATCGTTGAAATAACCCCCAATCGCCTTCTTCACCTGCTCGCTGCTGGTCACCAGCCACAGCACCATGAACAGCGCCATCATCGCCGTCACGAAATCCGCATACGCGACCTTCCACGCGCCACCATGATGCCCATGCTGCGCCTTCTTCACCCTGCGAATGACAATCGTCTGATGGATCGGAGTGGCCATGGATTATTACCGTAGAGCCTATGCCGCCTTCGCGGCCGCAGCCGCGCCTCCGCCCTTGCACGCCGCCTCCATCTCCTTGAACGTCGGCCTCACTTCATGCGGAATCGCGCGCCGCGCGAACTCCACCGCAATCGAAGGCGCCATGCCCTTCGCGAACGCCATCAGCCCGGCCCGCATCACCTGGTAAAACTGCGACCCCGCGTCCACAATCTTTTCGATATTCGCCGCCAGCGGCGCCACCACGCCGTAGGAAAGCAGAATTCCGAGAAACGTTCCCACCAGCGCCGCGCCTACCTTTTCGCCAATCTGCTCCGGCGGACCGCTCAGCGCTCCCATCGTGATCACCACGCCCAGCACCGCCGCCACAATCCCCAGTCCCGGCAGCGCGTCGGCAACCGTCGAAAGCGCCCGCACAGGCACCATCTGCTCGTGATGATGCACATCAATCTCGTTTTCGAGCAGCGCGTCCAGATCGTGCGCCGGCACCACGCCCGACACCGCCATCCGCAGCGTGTCGCACACGAAGTGCAGCAGATGGTGGTCTTTCAGCATCTTCGGATACTTCGAAAACGTCGCGCTCTTCTC
>CAZWTH010000168.1:0-11279 GCA_964636715.1 uncultured Solibacteraceae bacterium
GGCTCCGGCGGCGGACAGGTCGTCGCCAGCGCCGGTTTTGGCAACGGCGCCGAGAGATCCGCCGCGCCTGGCCCCGTGCGCCGCGCTGAATCCGCTGCCGCCGAAACCCCTGTCGAAGTTCTCTGGAAACCGAAGCCCGCCTACACCACCGAAGCGCGCACCAAAAAACTGGAAGGCGCTGTGACGCTCGAAGTGGTCTTCCACGCCACCGGCCAGGTGCAGGTGCTTCGCGTCGTCCACGGCCTCGGCTCCGGACTCGACGAGTCCGCGCGCACCGCGGCCCAGCAAATCCGTTTTCGTCCCAGTAAGAAGGACGGCGTCGCCGTCGATCGCACCGGGCTCGTCGAAATCACATTCGAGCTTTCCTGATGGAGGACCTTTTATGATGAACCGATTCGCGCCGGCCCTTGTCCTTGGCGCCCTTTTCACACTCGCCGCATCCGCGCAGTCCATGACGCCGGACCAGATGCTGGACGAAGCCATCGCCCATGAGAGTACGTTGCTGTCTGTCCTCCAGGCCCGCACTCCCGTCGCCGAAACCTACATTCAGGAACTCGCGCCGGACGCCGACTTCGGCACTGTCCCCACAACCGACCACTACTTCCTCGGCAAAGTCGATCTCTCGCACGGGATCGATGAGACTTCCTATCTCTCGAAAGCCTCTTCCGGCGGCAGCCGCCTCGATCTGTTCGCGCGCTTCCTCACCCTCCGCTATCTGCCGAAAGGTTTCGCCCAGATGATGCTGCTCGATGGCGGAACCTTCGACCGCGAGCACTACGAATTCCAGTTCCTGCGCCGCGAATTTCTGGGCGACGTCCGTACCCTGGTCTTCGCGGTCACTCCGCTCAAGAGCGCCGGCCGCGGCCACTTCATCGGCAACATCTGGATCGAAGACCACGGCTGCAATATCGTGCGCTTCAACGGCACCTACAGCGGCTCTTCTTCGGGCAACATGTATATGCACTTCGATAGCTGGCGCATCAACACCGGCCCGGACCTCTGGCTGCCCTACGAAGTCTACAGCGAAGAGTCCCAGATGGCCGACGCCCTGAAGATTCACAAGGCCCACTTCAAAGCCCTGACCCGCTTCTGGGGCTACACCGCGCCCGAAGAGCGCGCCGAGGAACTGACCAACCTGACTGTCAAGACCGCCGACGTCGAAGACAAAAGCCCACAGGTTGCCGATCCCTCTCCCGTTGAAAGCCTCCGCGCCTGGCAGCGTCAGGCGGAAGACAACATCCTCGATCGCCTCGAACGCGCCGGCCTGATCGCCCGCGCGGGCGGCGTCGATAAAGTTCTCGACACCGTGGTCAATAATCTCGAGGTCACCAACAACCTCAACGTCCAGCCCGAAGCGCGTGTGCGCGTGCTCCTCACCACGCCGCTGGAGTCGTTCACGATCGGCCACACCATCGTGATCAGCCGCGGCATGCTCGATACGCTCCCCGACGAAGCTTCGCTCGCCGCGATCCTCGCGCACGAACTCGCCCACATCGCCCTCGGTCACACCACCAGCACCGATTTCGCCTTCGCCGACCGCCTCCGCTTTGACGATGAGAAGATCGTCGAGCACTTTAAGCTCGCCCGCTCACAGCAGGAAGAAGAAGCCGCCAACGGCCGCGCCGTCGAAATCCTCCAGAAGTCTCCTTATAAGGACAAGCTTTCTGAAGCCGGACTCTTCCTCAAAGCGCTCGGCAGCGAAGCGACAAGCCTGCCCTCCCTGACGCATCCGCTTTTCGGCGATAAACTCGTCGCCGGTCACGACGTCACCCGCATGGCCGCCTTAATGGAAACCGCGCCGCAACTGCAGACGACCCGCGTCGATCAGATCGCCGCCCTGCCGCTCGGCTCCCGCACGAAACTCGACCCCTGGACCGACGAGCTCGAAATGATCGCCATGCACAACGTGCCTCTGGTCTCCGCCAAAGAAAAACTGCCGTTCCAGATCACGCCCGTCTTTCTCCACCTCAGCTACATGAATTCCGACGATCAGGTAGCCGCAAAGTAAGAGTGGGGCAGGCCTTCCGGCCTGCAAGCCGGCTTTCCAGCCGGCTGGACTCGCCGGAAGCGAGTCCGCAGCCTGCAAGGCTGCCACACACTGTCACACCAGCCGCCCACGATCTCGGTTTAAACATCACGATATTTGCGCGGTGACACAGTGGCTATGCCGTCAGCGAAGGGGCAGCGCGCTGGAGCGAACGAGGCATCGATACTGTCATCTTCCCGTCCGCGCAGGGCCCGCCGGCCGCTGAAGAAGGCTGATCCATCGAATCGAACCGGCTGCAGGTACACGGGCGCGAATGGCGCTGGTCAGGTCGCGTCGCAGCTCAGCACGCGGAATTGCCAGAACATGTCGACCGCTCAGATTGCAGACTGGCTGCCGCAGGTCGTCCAGGCGCAAGCCTGGCTCGATCACCCCGTCGTTGACGAAAGCGGCATCGATGGCTCCTGGGATTTCTCGTTAAGCTTTTCCGCTCCTCAGGCATTTCAGGCGAATGCCCTCGATCCCAACGGCGCAATCTCCATGTTTGAAGCCATCGAAAAACAACTGGGCCTGAAGCTGGAGACGCGCAAGCATCCGATGTCCGTGCTGGTCATCGATCACGTCGACGAGAGACCAGAAAACTGATTGCCGATGGCGGGACCTTCGACCGCGATCACCACGAATTCCGGTTCCTGCGCCGCGAATTTCTCGGCGACGTCCGCACCCTCGTCTTCGCCGTCACTCCCTCAAAAGCGCCGGCAGGGGGGCCACTTCATCGGCAACATCTGGATCGAAGACTGCGGCTGCAACATCGTACGTTTCAGCGGCGCCTGCAGCGGCTCTTCTTCCGGCAAGATGCATGGTGCACTTCGATAGCTGGCGCATCAACACCGGCCCGGACCTCTCTCCCCCTGCGAAGTCTATAGCGAAGAGTCCCGGATGGTGGACGCCCTGAAGGTCGAAGGGCTTCGTGCCTGGCAGCGTCAGGCGGAAGACAATTTCGATCCAGGCAGAATACTTTGACTGTCTGCCCTGACGCCCACCGCTCCGTGATCTGATTCGCCCGGTATTCCCGCCTGGCTTCCCGCATCCCGTCACTCTGCGGCTTTACAAGATGATCCGCAAGGGCGGCTTACCAGACGCTTGCGAAACTCTGTATCCTCACGTCACCAAATCGCTCGAACGTTTGACGACCGTATTCGCCCGTCGCGAGTTAAAACGGGTATGCCATATAGGTGCGCGGTCGCGGCGATGATCCGGTCAGGAAGATCGGGAACCTCCTCGCGAGGGATGGCTGCCATGTCCGTGGCAATGTCTTGATCTACCGGCACATACTTGAGGACCGCCTTCGGGTCGGCGACAGCGGCCTGAACGTCAGTCAACGCGGTGGCCGGAATTCTGCCCTTCTCGATCAGATAGACCATCTCAGCCACGCTTATAGCGGAGACGCCGATATGATTGCCCTCAGCGACCGTGGCATCTATGAAGGCGGAAGCGGCACTCCCAAGCCGCGGATCGGAGAAGAGGTACCAGAGCGTAGTGTGGGTATCTGCGATAGCGACGACCATCAGAAATCGGAACGCGGAAAATTCGCGAACATCTCCGCGCGATTCTGGTCGATCTCCTCGGCGGATGGAGCAGTGCCATATTTCGCGAGAAGGCCCCGCATGGACCGCGAGGGCTCTCTTCCTGGAGTCTCCGCAGCCGCCTCGGAGAAGATGTGCCCCAAGGCCTCACGCACGAGGGCATCCAGCGAGACACCCCTGGCCAGCGCTGCCGCGAGCAGCTTAGCTTCCTCTTGCGGCTCCAGTGGCAATGTGAGCGTCATGAAACACTTTCATTATCCCACCGGCGGCCTGGGAGAGTCCCCCAGGCGCGCTCAACGTGCTGAGCGGTTGCAGACGCCGGTATCTCAGGCCGCCGTGTCCCCTCAGGACCAGGACAATAGAGCCCAACGCAGCAAAAATGTCGTTCTTATCTGCGTTGATCTGCGTTCATCTGCGGCCCAATCATTTCACCCGGGCCCGGGCATCCGCGCTCGCCGAAGCTGAAGCCGAAGCACTCACCCGATCGTCCTTCCCCTCAGCTTCCGCCCGGGCCGCCGCCGAAGCCGAAGCATTCGCATCCATCGACGGCTTCAGCTCATGCATCGCCGTCCCCAGCGACTGCCCCGCCGTAACCCGATCCTTCAAATCCGCAAACGCGATCCCGTTATCGTTCGCCGCATGCAGCGTCGAAAGAAACTGATCTTCATTCTTAAACCCCGCCGCCGCATCTCCGAGCGATTGTCCCCGCGGCGCAATCGGACTCACCCGCGCAGCCAACCGGCTATCCGAACTCACGCGCGACGCCACTTTGTCCTTCGTCCCCGCCGCCGACGCCCGAGCAATATCGCGTTCCGATTGCTTCTTCGCCAGCGACACACTATCCTTCGCCGCCCTCGAATCCAGCTCCGGCCGCAGCTTCCGCACCGCCGCCTCCATCGACATCGATTTCTTCCCCGTCGTCTCCGCTTTCATCTGCTCGAACGGAATATTCAGGTTATGCGCCGCATGCACCGCTGTAATGAATTCCGCGTCGTCATGGAAACCCGCCGCCGCGGCAGGCACTGACGACGAAGCAGGCAGCAGCGGCGTCAATTGCGAAGACAGCGCCGCATTCTGCGTGGCGCTGAACGAACTGAAAACATTCTGCCGCCCCGCCATACCGCCAGGCGCTCCCGCGATACCTGCTGACTCGCCGGCCATTCCATGTGCTGTCGCTCCAACAGTTCCTCCCACCGAACCGGTCACGCCTCCGAGCGCCCCCAGTTGCCCCCACACAGGCGCCACCGCAAGCGCCGTCGCCGCGATCAAACTCCGGCAGGTATATCGAAGAATATCGGTCATCGAAATGGGTCTCCTCTCACCCTTCGAGCCCGTTCGATGCACGGTTTGTGCCAGATCTCACTTCACGCTCAACTGGCTGAAATCGCTCAATTTCTCAGGAACACCCAGGGAGCGATACCTGTGGAAACCCCGGTAATCTCTACCGCCGCCGCGCACTCATTGCGTGCGATTTTGCACCAGCCAGTCGAGAAATTGATGCACTTCCGCCGGTCCCGCCAGACTGTACTGCGCGCAGGTTTCATCGCCGCCCACCCGGATCGTGATCCACCCCTTCAGCCACCGGAACGCATCTTCGTCCGCTTCGTCGTCCCCCGCATAGATAGGAAGCCCATCACGCACATCGCAGGTCTTGTATATCCATTCCGCCGCCGCGCCCTTCCGCCATCCCGTATGCGGCAGGATTTCCCAAATCATCTTCCCCGGCCGGATCTCCGCCTGATCCCCCGCCATTGCCACCACCGCGCGCACCCGATCCCGAATCTCCGGAATATCGTCCCTGCGCGCCATGCGGAAATGCACGGCCAGCGTCAGATGCTTCTCTTCCACAAATACGCCATGCAGGTCCCGCAGACTCGCGTTCAGTTCGCGCGCCAGCAGTTTGATGACTCCCCTCCGCGCCAGCGCCCCTGGCTCGATGAACTGCAGGCCGCGCCCGCGAATCTCCATCCCATGTTCGCCCGCGTACACAATGCCCGGCACGCCCACCCGCCGCCGCAGGTCCCACATCTCGCGCCCGCTGACCAGCGCCACCAGCGTGTCCGCCCGTTGCGCGAGCGAAGTCAGCGTCGTTCGCACCTCCGGCGCCAGCTCCACTTCGTCCGCATAGTCGCGGATCGCCGCCAATGTTCCGTCGAAATCCAGAAAAAGAACCAGCGCTCTCGCCTTCGCAATCTGCTGATGCACCCCCGCGAAGTCCGCGCTGAGAAAGGACGTACAGGTCATCTCACACTCCACTCGATGCAATCCCCGTACCAGACGCGCCACGGTCGAACCCGAAACCTGTAGTTGGTACCCCATTTGCTCTTTTAGCTAAAGGCCCGCGCAGGGCCTGCGACGAAAGCTCCCTACCATGCGCCTTACCGTCAGGCTTACCCTGTCGCTCATCGCCGGCGTAACTCTCGTCTCTCTTGCTCTGGCGTTCTATTCCGAACGCATGCAGACGCGAGGCCTTCGTCAGGAATTGGACAATCGCGATCGCGTGCTCGCCGAAAACGTCCAGGCGGAAGCCGCCAGGCTCACCGAAACCCAGTCCTGGAGCGAGCTTCGCAGTATTCTGGAACGTCTCAGCCGCCACGAGAACCTCGCGGGCGCCGCCGTCTACGATTCCTCCGGCCGTCCCCTCGTCGCCACTGGACAAATCACGAACTGGAATATCGATGTCCCTAAGGCCGCCCTCGAATCGACGCGCCTCGCGCACGAAGTCGGCCAGCTCATGCACGCCGGCGACCGCCTGCTTCATGTCTACGCCGTTCCGTTCAACCTGAACTCGGAAAAACCCGGCTCGCTCGTTCTCTTCAACGATGCCGCCTATATCGAAGCGCGCGAGTCCGATCTCTGGCGCCGCTCGCTCGCCGGCGTTCTCGTCCAGACGCTCCTGATCGTTCTCGTCACCATGGCAATTCTGCGCTGGACTCTCCACCGCCCCATGAATCGCCTCGCCGAATGGTTGCGCGATCTCCACAAGGGCGAGCCGACCTCCAATCTGGAACTCTCCGAGGTGGAAGCTTTCCGCCCCGTGCAGCGCGAAGCCACGCGCCTCGCGAACAGTCTCGTCACGGCGCGCGCCGCCGCCGAGGAAGAAGCGCGCCTCCGCGATACCTCCGATTCCCTGTGGACGCCCGAGCGCCTCCGCGCCTTCGTCCGCCACCGCCTCCAGGGCAGCCGCCTGTTCGCCATCTCCAATCGCGAGCCGTATGTTCACACGCGGGACGCCAATGGGAATATCCATTGGGAAGTTCCCGCCAGCGGTCTCGTGACCGCGCTCGAATCCGTTCTCCGCGCCTGTGAAGGAACCTGGATCGCGCAGGCCACCGGCAACGCCGATCGCGAAACTTCAGATGAGGATGGCCGCCTCCTCGTGCCGCCGGACCATCCCGCCTACACGCTCCGCCGCATCTGGATTTCGCCCGAAGAAGAAGCCGGCTACTATCTCAGCGTTGCCAACCAGGGGCTCTGGCCGCTCTGCCACATTGCACATACGCGGCCCATGTTCAACGCGTCCGATTGGGAAATGTACCGCCAGGTAAACCGCCGCTTCGCCGATGCCCTCCTCGAAGAAGCGCGCCACGAGGAGAGCCCCGTCGTTCTCGTTCAGGACTACCACTTCGCCCTGGTCCCCGCCATGATCAAAGACGCCCGGCCCGATGCGCGCGTCGCCATCTTCTGGCATATCCCCTGGCCCAATCCGGAATCGTTTTCCATCTGCCCCTGGCAAAGAGAAGTGCTCGATGGGCTCCTCGGCGCGGATCTCATCGGCTTTCATCTCCAGGCTCACTGCAATAACTTTCTCGCCACCGTGGATCAGGCGCTCGAATCCCGCATCGACCATGAGCGTTTCGCCGTCGATCGCCGCGGCCACACCACGCTCGTTCATCCGTTCCCCATCAGCATCTCGTTTTCGGAATCTTCTCCTCCCGAAGAGCCGGCGTTCGCCGCGCGCCTTCGCCTGTTGCGCCAGCTCGGCATTGAAGGCGCGATGCTGGGCGTCGGCGTCGATCGCGCCGATTACACCAAAGGCATCCCGGAGCGCTTCCGCGCCATCGAAATTTTTCTCGAAATCAATCCGAAGTATCGCGGCCACTTCACTTTTCTGCAGGTAGCGGCTCCCAGCCGGAGCGACATCCCGCGATATCAGGAGGTGATGCAGGAAATCATCCGCGAAGCCGATCGCATTAATCGCCGCTTCCAGACCGCTTCCTGGAAACCGATCGTTCTCGACGTGCGCCACCGCAGCCACGAAGAGATCCTGCCTCTTTACCGCGCGTCTGACTTATGTATGGTGACTTCACTGCATGACGGCATGAATCTGGTCGCCAAGGAATACGTCGCTTCGCGCTCCGATGACCAGGGCGTTCTCATCCTCAGCCACTTCGCCGGGGCCGCCCATGAGCTCACTGAAGCTCTCGTCGTCAATCCCTATGACGCGGCTGAAGTGGCCGACGCCATCCGGCGCGCGCTCGAAATGTCGCCGCAACAAAAAAGGGACCGCATGTCCCGCATGCGGTCCCAGATTCGCGAACACAATATTTATCGGTGGGCCGGCATGCTGGTCGGTGAGCTGACCTCCGTCCGGATCGCCCTCGAAACTATTCCTTGACCTTCAGCTTGTCTTTGTTCTCTTCGATGAAGGTCTTGATGTCGTCCGCCATACCGAGCAGCTTGAGCCACTGCTCCTGATACAGGGTCACGGGAAAACGGCCCAGTCCGTAAACGGAAACCGCGCCTTTCTCGCTGACCTTAATCGAGGTTGACCCTCCACGCCGCTGTTTCAGCGATTCATTCTCAGCCCGCAACCGGGCCAGTTCAGCCTGCAAGTCTTCATCTGCCATGTCTTCCAGCCTAACAACCCCTGCCCGTTCTTCAACTGGGCAAGACTGACCGGACCAGCCTTAACAGTCGTTGACCTGCCGCTCCGGACGTGAAGTCCGCCGAATTTCCGGTAATCAGCTGATATTCGCTCACAGAGCCGAACGGCAGCAGTGTTGCCCGGATGTCTTGCTCAAGGTTGACGTACTGCTCCGGCTTGCGGCTCCGCTCTTTGAGCGCTTCAGTGTTCACGATTTGCGCAAATGTGACGCGATTGGCGAATGGCACTGCGGGCGCGGAGCCGCTGGCGATGAAATATCGTGACAGCGCGGATGTCGTGAGCTTCCCTGTGAGTCTTGCCGGCAGGAAACCAGCCGGTCCCACCTCCTCGATTTCGATAATCAGGCGCACCGTTGAATCCAGGATCAGTACTCCGTCCGCGCATGCATACCGGCTAGCCCTCGACTTTCCGGCATCCCTGAAAAGCGAAACCCATTGCGATCCACCGCATGCCTTGTCCCATTGGAACTGAGCCGGCGCCACATGGATATTCAAAAGTCCTGCGATTGTCTGGTGAAAGAAATGTCCCATGACGGGTTATACCGGTGGAGTGGGTTTTCAATCAACGCAGCGCGATTAAAATTGCTTCATCCGGCCGGCATTGCGGCCTCGGAGTTCCCGTGGTTCAGTGCGAATTCGCTCCCGGCGTGTCCAACTGGCCCGCGAGCAGCGCCGGACTGATTTCCGCAGCCTGCGCATTCGGGGCCAGCGCCGGGCTGTAGCGGCGAGCCTGCTCGTCATCGCCCGCTTTTTTGTACGCTTCGCTCAGCTGCCGCAGATAGCCCGGCGTCTTCGCATCCACCGGCTCAATCGTCTTCAGCAGATAGTCAATCGCCTGCTTCGCCTGATTTTGTTTGAGCAGCGCCACGCCCATCAGATAATTCGCCGAACGCGACGAAGGGTCGATCGCCAGTGCCGCCGTGTAGCTCCGCACCGCGCCATCCAGATCCCCCTGCATCTGGAGAATCCATCCCGCCTGCGCATTGGCCAGCGGATCTTTGGGATTCGCCGTCAGCGCGCGTTGAAATGCGGAACCGGCTTCCGAATAGCGGCTCTGGCCGATCATCGCCAGCCCGTAGACGTCGTTGGCGGAGGTCGCCGGATTGAGTTTCAGAGCTGCCTGATAATGGTCCTGCATTTTGTCGAACTGTTTCAGCCGCCAGTAGGCGAGAACCAGATCGCTCTGCGCGGCTTCATCGTTGGGATTGACCGCGAGCGTCGCTTCCAGCTGCTTCGCCGCTTCCGCGGGCTTGCCATCCGCCAGATATTCCCGCGCCGTGCGCGCCTTCATCAGCCCGCCCGGATTGAGCGCCGTGATCTGCGCCATCAACGCGTCTTCCGGCGGCGCGCCCGCCGGGTTCCTCTGGTATTCCGCCATCTCGCGCGCGGCTGAGTTCGCATCGCCGATCTGACTGTAGCCTTTCGAAAGCTCGAGATGCGCCGCCCCGAACGCCGGAGCCAGCTGGCAGGCTCGCTTGTACTCCTCAACCGCGTCGAGAATGGTGCTTCCGCTGGTCGCGAGTGCCCGGCCCAGCCCGTAGTGGAAGAGGGCGCGGTCCGGCTCTTCTTTTACCAGCGCTTCGTAGATCTTCCGGCTCTCATCGATTCGTCCCCCCTGCAGCAGCGCGTCGGCCAGCCGCATGCGCGCTGGTCTGGAGGAAGAGTCGATCGCAACCGCCGCCTGCGCGTCTTCGATCGCCTGGCGCGTTTCGCCGCGCAGTTGTTCGATGACGGTCAGATAGTACGGCCATTCGAACGCTTTGGGATCCATGGCGTGCGCGCGGCGGTAACACTGCTCGGCGAGATCGAACTGCTGGTAGGCCTGGAGCACCATCGCCAGACGGCCGGTCGCGGCGGCGTCATCCGGACTCATCATGGCGTCGCGCGCGGCGGTATCCACCTGCGCCCGAACCGGAGCGGGAAACGAGGCCGTGCTGATTTTGGGCAGCGCCGGAACGGACTTTTTACTACACCCGCCCATGGCAAGCCCCGCCGCGGCGATGCACACCAGTGAAAACGATAGGGACCGAATAATCCTTCCATTCTCGCAGGCTTTGCCCTCCAGATGATTGGCCCCTAAAATGAAGTTGCCGCCGGAAGTTACCCTCCATGGATCAGCCCACCCCATCGTCCTCCCCCCGACCCGCTCGCATCCCCGGTATTGACCGCAGGGCCGCCCGCGTCACCTGGACCGTCGCCCTGACGCTGCTTCTGCTCGGGGCGGTCTACGCGATACGGAGAACCCTGTTCCTTTTCATCGTGGCGATGCTTTTCGCCTACCTGCTCTACCCGCTCATTAACCGGATCGGCGATCGATTCCATCAGAGACATCGGGGAGCCGCTCTCGCCCTGACGTATCTGCTGGTGCTCGGGATTCTGGTATCGATCGCGATTGTGATCGGGACCAAAGTCGCCGAACAGGGCCAGGAGCTTGTCGCCCATCCGCCGGATCTGAATGGCTTCCTCACTCGGTTCGGCGCCGCGCATCCTTCCCTCCAGCCCATGACGGAAGCGGCGCAGGACCAGTTGGGTGAGGCGTCGAAGGAAATCGTTTCAGTGGCCCCGCGGTTCAGCCTGCATGTGCTGGCGGCCTCCGCCAATCTCATCGATCTTGTGCTGGTGCCGATTCTCAGTTTTTTCATGCTGAAGGACGGAACGGAGCTCCGGGAACGCTTTCTGTCCAGAATCCGGGCGGGAACGCCGCGCCGCCGGGCGGAGAGAGCCGTGGATTCTGTCCACGTGCTCCTGCTCAGCTATATGCGGGCTCTGGTAGTGCTTTGCTGTACAGTGCTGGTGGTCTTTTCAATCGTGCTGAGCGCGAT
>CAZWTH010000169.1:0-2105 GCA_964636715.1 uncultured Solibacteraceae bacterium
CCACCCGCGCCATTTCGAGCGACCCGGCCGTCTGGTCCGCCGCTTCAAACAGCGGCACCTTGTCCTCCTGCATGTCCCGGTTGTAGGTCATCGGCAGGCCCTTCATCGTCACCATCAGGCTCGTAAAGCAGCCCATCACGCGACCGCACTTGCCGCGGATCAGTTCCAGCGAATCCGGGTTCTTCTTCTGCGGCATCAGGCTCGACCCGCTGGTCACGCCATCGCCCAGTTCCATCCATCCGAATTCTTCGCTCGAATAGAGGATCCAGTCCTCGGCCAGCCGGCTCAGGTGGATCATCGTGGTGCTCGCCGCGTACAGGAAGTCCAGCGCGAAATCGCGATCGCCCGACACATCCATGGAATTGCGTGTGATCGCGTCGAAGCCCAGGTCCTTCGCAATCGCCTCGCGGTCGAACGCGAAGCCGGACCCTGCCAATGCGCCCGAACCCAGCGGCAGCACGTTGGCCCGCAGCCGCGCCTCGCCGAACCGCTCCCAGTCCCGCGCGAACATCTCGAAATACGCCAGGATGTAGTGCGGCCACAGCACCGCCTGCGCCCGCCGCATGTGCGTGTACCCCGGAATCACCGCGTCCGGATACGCCGCCGCGCAATCGAGCAGCGCCTTCATCAGCCCGCGCAGCAACTCGCGAATGCGGTCGCACTCTTCGCGCAGCCACAGCCGTGTATCGAGCGACACCTGCTCGTTCCGTGAACGCCCGGTATGGATCTTGTCCGCGACCTTCCCCGCCTTTTCTTTCAGCTTACGGATGACGACCGTGTGCACGTCCTCATCCGTCGCGCCGTCGAAGAAGTGCGGATCGCCGGCCGCCTCCAGCCGGATCGCCTCGAACGCATCGACAATCTGGCCGCGCTCCTCCGCCGTCAGAATCCCGACCCGTTCCAGCGCCCGCGCAAACGCCTGCGACCCGCGAATGTCGCAATCGATGAGCCGCCGGTCAAAGCTAAGCGATTCCGAGAATCGCTCAAACACCTCCGACGGCCCCGTCTCAAACCTTCCGCCCCAAAGTTTCATTCAAAAATCCTTTACACCACAGAGAACACAGAGAGCACGGAGAAAAGCACTCTGGTATTTCTCTGTGCTCTCTGTGTTCTCTGTGGTGAAGAAACGGCTCCTTACTTCGCCTCGGCCTTTGCCGCCTTCCCCAGCGCCCTTACCTTCATCGGCAGCCCGATCAGGTTGATGAAGCCCAGGGCATCCTTCTGGTCGTAGCTGGCGCCCATCGTGAAGCTGGCAATATCCAGCGAGTACAGCGAATACGGCGATTTGCGCGACAGCGGCGTGATGTTGCCTTTGTAAAGCTGCAGCTTCACTTCGCCCGTCGTGGTCTCGCTCACCTTTTCGAAGAACGCATCGAGCGCCTCGCGCAGCGGCGTAAACCAGATGCCGTTGTACACCATCTCGGCGTATTCCAGCGCCCGCTGCTGCTTGTAGTGCAGCGTGTTCTTATCGAGCGTCAGTGCTTCCAGCTCGCGGATCGCGAACATGATCAGCGTCCCGCCGGGCGTTTCATAGCAGCCGCGCGACTTCATCCCGACGAAGCGATTCTCCACCAGGTCGATGCGTCCGATCCCGTGTTCGGCGCCGATCCGGTTCAGCTCTTCCAGCAGCTCGAACGCCTTCATCTTCCTGCCGTTCACCGAAACCGGCACGCCCTTCTCGAACCCGATGGTCACTTCGCCGGGCTTGTCCGGCGCCTCCGCCGGGCTCTTGGTGAGCATCCAGATCTCGTCCGGAGCCGCATTGGCCGGATCTTCCAGCGCGCCCCCTTCGTGCGAGATGTGCCAGATGTTGCGGTCGCGGCTGTAGATCTTCTTGGTGGATTGCGCGATCGGCACGTTGTGCTTCTCGGCGTACGCGATGGCGTCCTCGCGCGATATGATGTCCCACTCGCGCCACGGCGCGATCACCGCGAGCTGCGGCGCCAGGGCTTTGTACGTCAGCTCGAACCGCACCTGGTCGTTACCCTTGCCCGTGCAGCCGTGCGCCACGGCGTCGCAGCCGGTCGCCAGCGCCACTTCCACCTGCTTCTTTGCCAGCAGCGGCCGCGCGATGGAAGTGCCGAGCAGATACTTGTGCTCGTAGA
>CAZWTH010000170.1:0-23340 GCA_964636715.1 uncultured Solibacteraceae bacterium
TGTTGATGGACGGGTCTTTGAGTCACAGCGGACGAATGAAGCGCCCGCACCGCCTGATCGAGTGCGGCTTCCGTCGATCGCGCAACGCCTGCCTGGACCACTTCGGAAAGAAGGCGGGTCTGTTCGTCGTTCAATGTAATGGTCATCATACTCCGAATACTTCTCTTTCTAACAGTTTAAAGGAAGCGGACATTGGCGTCATGCTGGGTGCCGTGTTGCCGGGCTAACGTTTATTTAACTCGTGCCCGATTTCCCAGTGGTGTCCGAACGGATCTTTGATCCGCCCGATACGCCAGCCGTGGCCTTCGCCGACGGGATGGATTTCGGTTGCTCCGGCGCGAATTGCCTGATTGAAAATCAAATCGGGGTCGGCGACGGTGAGGATCATCCGCACCGGCGAGCCGCCGATCGATTCCGGGCTCGGATTGCCATGCGCGGGTGATTCATCCGCGACCCAGAATTCCGCGCCGTCCATCGAGAGTCTGGCGACGATTCCTTTATCGCCCCCATCGAGCAGATAAGTTTCTTTCGCGCCGAACGCCGCTTTATAAAATTCCAGCGCGCGGGCTCCATGGCGGACGGAAAGCCACGGAGCGAGCGAGGTTTGGATGGGCATCCTTATCATTCTCTATCGCGGGCGGTGCTCTCCGCTCTTCGGTGCGTCTTCTTTAAGAAGAAGACAGCGCTACGCGCTAAAATGAAATCATCCCCTTCTATGGAATTTGAGTTTATTGACGCATGGCTGGCCAAAATCTTCGGTACTCGCAACGATCGCGAGCTCAAGGGGATGCGTCCGATTGTCGCGGCCATCAACGACCTCGAGCCTGCGATGCAGAAGCTCTCGGACATCGATCTTGCCGCCAAAACGATTGATTTCAAAGAGCGAATCGCGCGCGGCGCGACGCTTGACGATCTGCTGCCCGAAGCCTTTGCCGTAGTCCGCGAAGCCGGCCGCCGCGTGCTCAACATGCGGCATTTCGACGTGCAGATGATCGGCGGCATGGTGCTGCACCGCGGCCAGATCGCCGAAATGAAGACCGGCGAAGGTAAAACGCTGGTCGCCACGGCCCCTACCTATCTGAATGCGCTTTCGGGCAAGGGCGTCCACGTCGTCACCGTGAACGACTATCTGGCGAGGCGCGACGCCGAGTGGATGGGCCGCATCCACAAGTTCCTCGGGCTGACCGTCGGCATCATCGTGCACGATCTCGATGACCGTGAGCGCAAGGTTTCCTACGGCGCCGATGTCACCTACGGCACCAACAACGAATTCGGCTTCGATTACCTGCGCGACAACATGAAGTTCCAGCTCGTGAACTGCGCGCAGCGGGGCCATAACTTCGCCATCGTCGACGAAGTCGATTCGATCCTGATCGACGAAGCGCGTACGCCGCTCATCATTTCCGGTCCGAGCGAGGAATCGACCGACAAGTATTACAAGGCCAACAAGATCATTCCGCACCTGATTCGCGGTGAAGTCATCGAAGGCAAGGAGCCGGGCGTGACCTACACCACCGGCGACTACACGGTGGATGAAAAGCACCGCAGCTCGGCGCTGACCGAAGAAGGCGTTCTCAAAGTCGAAAAGCTGCTCGGCATCGGCAATATGTACGAGCCGCAGAACGTGGAGTGGAACCACCACATCCAGCAGTCGCTCAAGGCCCACGTCATTTTCCAGAAGGACAAGGATTACGTGGTGAAGGACGGCGAGGTCGTCATTGTCGACGAATTCACCGGACGCCAGATGCCGGGCCGCCGCTGGTCGGACGGTCTGCATCAGGCGGTGGAAGCGAAAGAAGGCGTGAAGATCGAGCGCGAATCGCAGACGCTCGCCACCATCAGCTTCCAGAATTACTTCCGTCTTTATACGAAGCTCTCCGGCATGACCGGTACCGCGGAAACCGAAGCGGCCGAATTCGACAAGATCTATAAACTGCTCGTCACCGTGATTCCGACTAACCGTCCGTTAATCCGCAAGGAATTTCAGGACGTGGTCTATCGAACCTCGGACGAGAAGTTCCGCAATGCCGCGAAGGAGATCAAGGAATTCCAGGAGCGCGGGCAGCCGGTTCTGGTGGGCACGATTTCGGTCGAAAAATCCGAATACCTTTCGAAGCTGCTCACGAAGATGGGCGTGAAACACGAAGTGCTGAACGCCAAGAACCACGAGCGTGAAGCGCTGATTGTGGCGCAGGCGGGCAGGCGCGGCGCGGTGACCGTTTCCACCAACATGGCCGGCCGCGGTACCGATATTCTGCTGGGCGGGAATCCGGACCACCTGGCGCGCGAGGCCATGCGAAAGCTGGGCATGGACGCCGACCGCGACGAGTACAAAGCCGACTGGGAACGCGTGCTGGCCGAAACCAAAGCGCAGTGCCTGGTGGAGCATGACGCTGTATCCGCTCTCGGCGGCCTGCATATTACGGGTACCGAGCGCCACGATTCGCGGCGCATCGATAATCAGCTTCGCGGACGCGCCGGCCGCCAGGGCGACCCCGGCAGTTCCCGTTTCTATCTCTGTCTGCAGGACGATTTGCTCCGCATTTTCGGCGGCGACCGCATGCAGAACCTCATGCTGAAGCTCGGCATGGAAGAAGATGTGCCGATCGAATCGAATCTGATCACCAAGCGCATCGCGGCGGCGCAGAAAGCGGTGGAAGCGCAGAATTTCGATTCGCGCAAACATCTGCTTGAATATGACGACGTCATGAACAAGCAGCGCATGTCCGTTTACACCATGCGCCGCGCGTTGCTTGAAGGCGTGGACCAGAAGGCGCGCGTGATGGAAATGACTCGCGGCGTGATTGCGGCGGCGGTCGAAATTGCCTGCCCGCCGGATTCGAGGACTACCGAGTGGGACCTGACGCGTCTCCAGACCGACATCCTGAGCCGCATCGGACTGCGCGTCAATCCGGCCGATTTCGGCGGGATGACGGCCATCCAGATTGAAGACGAGCTGATGCAGCGCGCAAGCGCGATGTACGAGAAGAAGGAAGAGCTGGTGGGCGCGAGTCTCATGCGCGAGGCGGAGCGCAACATTATGCTCCACATCATCGACGATCAGTGGAAAGACCACCTGCTCTCGATGGATCACCTGAAGGAGGGCATCGGCCTGCGCGGCTACGGCCAGAAAGATCCGCTGGTCGAATACAAGAAGGAATCCTTCGATCTGTTCCAGGACATGATGGACCGCATCGAAGACGAGACGGTCCGTTATCTCTACTTCCTGCGGTTCGAGATTGGCGGTCCTGGCGGGACGACGCTGCCGTTTCCGACGGAAGATGACGATGACGGCGACAGCGGCGCGGAGGCGGCTGCTCCTGAAATCGACGAAGAGCAGAAGCGGCTGGAAGAGTCGCGGGCCGCGGCTGAAGAGCGCCGCCGCGCGGCGCAGAGCGCCGTGCAGGACATGAACCGCGGGCTCCAGAAGAAGCACGAAAAGGAGCTTCGCGACCTGCAACTCGGCGGGGCGGCGGAAACGACGGCGAGTAAAACTGTGACGAATGGCGGGCCGAAGGTGGGCCGCAACGACCCATGCCCCTGCGGCAGCGGGAAGAAATACAAAAAGTGCCACGGGAGTCAGGGCTGAACGGATCGTGATGGCGGGTTCGGACGTCCAATAACTGTATGATTCAGCGAGCGGCGTTTCTGTTGTTGCTACCGGCGCTGGCGTTCTCCGCCATTTTGCCGGATACGATCGGCGAGTGGAAGCGAGGCGACGTGACGGCGGCGCCGGCGCCCGACGCGAAAGTCTGGCAGGAGTATGGGCTGGAAGAGTCCGAAAACGCTCCGTACACCTCAGTCAACCCTGACTCCGCGGCGAAGAAATTTTCCATCACCGCCTACCGCTTCAGCGATTCCACCGGCGCGTTCGCGGCGTGGATCGGCAGCCGTCCGCCGGAAGCGAAGAAGTTCGAGACCGATGGTATTGGCGCGGAGACGGCGGCCGATCAGTACATCGCCGTCGGCAATCTGCTGCTGATCTTCCATGACCATAAGCCGAACAAGGAAGAGCTGGCGCATGTCTTTCTGACCGCTCCGCACTATAATCATTCGCCGCTTCCCACGCTGCCTGGCTACCTGCCGCCGGGCGCTATAGCGAATTCGGAGAAGTACATTTTAGGGCCGGAGAGTCTGGCTCGATACGCCGGGGTGATCCCGCCTTCCACGGCCGCATTCCACTTCAGCTCCGAGGCGGAGTCCGCCGATTACCTGGCTCCGGCGGGGGCGAAGGGCGCGAGGAAAGACGCCAAGACTACGATTGTGGTTTTTAACTTCCCTGGAATCGAAATGGCCCAGAAGCAGTATCCGGCGTTCGCCTCTATCCCTGGGACAGTGGCGAAGCGGTCGGGTCCGCTGGTGGCGATCGCGCTGCATCCGGTGAATCCGGATGAGGCGGAGCGGTTGCTGGCGCAGGTGAGATATGAGGCTGAAGTGACCATGGCGGAGCCGCCGCCCTCGCTCAAGAACAATGCCGGTAACTTGTTATTGAATATCGCGGTTCTCTGCGGCGTGCTCATTGCTCTTTGCCTCGCTGGCGGCCTCGCTTTCGGTGGGATGCGGTACGTGTTTAAGCGGTCCGGTTCGGCGAGCGGCGGGGAAGAGATGATCAGCCTGCACCTTTCCGGCAAGTCCTAAGTCTTCTGGCTGCTTTGAGTTGCAGCTTTTTTGATGTGCCCCCGGACGGTAATGCACGAATCGATTGCGATTTCAACTGGAAATCCACAGCTTTCGCAAGACGCTGGAACTCAGGCATTTACCTTGTGGACAAAACGGCAATTTTTTTCGGCTTGACGAGGTGGCTTCTGAGGCCTTAATATCCAATCACTAAGTTTTTGCCGGTTTTTGTTGAAGCCGTCGAAAATGATTCTCCCAATCGAAACCCTGCTAAAACAGGGTGCGTTCGAGGCCCGGTTCGCAAGAACCGGGCCTCTTTGCATTGGGGAGCTTTCCGCGCCGGGCAGAAGCCCGGCGAGCAGCGCCGAAGCCCCGCCCCACTATCAGGGGAGGGAATAGCCGCTTCGGGACGCTCTCAGGGGCCGGATGCTGCAACTAAGGGCAATTCAGAAACTGGCCGGACGTCCCCAGTCGCCCGAAAAGACGAATTGTTCGACCGGCTTCCTTTTCCGGCCCTCTGGAGGGGCGCCGTCGCCCTCCACGTAACCGATGGCCATCGCCGCGCCGACCTCGAAATCGTCCGGGACGCCGAACTCTTGCCGGGTACGTTCGGCGTCAAAACCGCCCATTCCATGGACGTGGAGGCCCAGGGCGACCGCCTGGAGGCTCATCTGGCCGAAGGAGGTCCCGGTATCGTGCAGGCCCCACCGGTCGGGAGCGCCATTGTGGCTGAAGGTCTTCTTCCCGAATGAGATTGCCAAAGCGCCCGCATGCTGAGCCCACTGTTGATTTTTCTCCACCAGCAGATGGAGGAGCCGGTCGAACTGGGGGCGGTCGGCGCGGGAGGCGACGATATATCGCCAGGGCTCCTCGCCGAAGCAGGAAGCGGCCCAGCTGGCGGCTTCGAACAGAGCGCGAAGTTTCCACGATTCCACCTCGCGGTCATTGTAGGAACGCGGACTCCAGCGCTTCCGGATCACGTCAAGCAACTGATGGTTTTCGGGCATCGGGCTCTTGGATGCACGGCGGTAGCCAACGGTCGCGTTAGAATCTGATTTACTTCGACTTCCACACCGAAAATGTCAGACAAAAAACTGCAGATCGTGCCGCTGGGCGGATTGGGCGAATTCGGCATGAACATGATGTGCATTCGCTATGGCGATGACATCGTCGTGATCGATTCCGGAATGATGTTTCCCGAAGATGAGCTTCTGGGCGTCGATATTGTCACGCCCGATCTGACTTATCTCAAGGAAAACCGCGAGCACGTTCGCGCGCTGCTGCTGACGCATGGCCATGAAGACCACATTGGCGCGGTGGCGTTTTTCCTTTCCGAATTCGATGTGCCGGTTTACGGGACGCCGTTCACGCTTTCGCTCGTGGAGCGGCGGCTGGAAGAATATGACGTTCACAATCCGGACCTGCGGCCGCAGAAGCCGAAGGATCGCGTCTCGATCGGGCCGTTTGAAGTCGAGCTGATTCACGTCACGCACTCGATTGTGAGCGCGGTGGCGCTTGCGATCACCACGCCGCTCGGCGTTGTGATTCACACCGGCGATTTCAAAGTAGACCCCACGCCGATCGACAACGAACTTTTCGATCTTCATACGCTCGCCGAATACGGCAAGCGCGGCGTCCTGCTGCTGCTCTCCGATTCGACGAACGCGGATCGCCCCGGCTACTCCGATTCCGAGCGCGCGGTCCGGCCGCGGCTCGAAGATCTGTTCCATCGCGCGGAAAGCCGGCTGTTTGTGGCGTGCTTCAGTTCGTCGATTCACCGCCTGCAGGTCATTTTGAATCTCTCGCAGGAGAACGGCCGCAAGGTGGCGCTGGTGGGGCGCAGCATGAATTCGGTGGTGGAAATCGCGCATCGCCACGGGCTGCTCTCTATTCCGGATGGCGTTCTCATCCGCCCGCAGGATGTAGCCGCGGCGAAGCGGTCGAAAGTGACGGTGCTGATTTCGGGCACGCAGGGCGAGCCGATGTCGGCGCTTTCGCGCGTTGCGGTCGACAATCACAAGCACATTTCGGTGGATGAAGGCGACATGGTGGTGCTGAGTTCGCGCATCATTCCGGGGAATGAGAAGACGATTTTCCGGATGGTCGATCACCTTTCGCGGCGCGGCGCGGACGTGATTTACGGCAGCATGAATCCGCCGCTGCACGTTTCGGGACACGGCTCGATGGAAGAGTTGCGGCTTGTGCTGAACCTGGTGCGGCCGAAGTATTTTGTGCCGGTTCATGGCGAATACCGGCAGCTTTCGAAGCATGCGCGGCTGGCGGAGCATCTGCGTCTGCACGGGTTGGAAGAGACGTTCGTGCTGGAGACGGGCGACGTGCTGGAGTTCGATGACCGAGGGGCGCGGCGCGCGGGCCGGGTCACGGTGGGCCGCGTTTGCATCGATTCGGGCGCGGTGGGCGAAGTGGTGGGCGATATGGTGATCCGCGACCGCAAGGTGATTGCGGAGGATGGGATTGTGATCCCGATCATTGCGATCAACAAGCATTCGGGCGGGATCGAATCGACCGAGCTGGTGAGCCGGGGTTTTGGGCTCGATCACGATCCGATCTTTATGGCGAACGCGCGGCAGGCGGTGGAGCGGACGCTCGAAGCGTCGAGCGATGAAGAGAAATCCGATTGGGGCGTGATGAAGGAGAAGATCCGCGCGGATCTCAAGCGCTTCATCAGCCGTGAGGCCCAGCGGCGGCCGCTCATCATGCCGGTGATTCTGGAAATCTGATTGCAGCATCCCCGCGTGCGCGGGGGCGCCTGTGGCGATCGGCAACGCTGCTATTGCGGATAAACTGCTGTCGCTGGCCCATTTTCTGGCGGACCAGAAGGGCAACGCTTTTCGCGTGAAAGCCTGGCGCCGCGCGGCGCGCACCATTCGGACTCTGGGGGAGAGTTTCGAGGAGCTGGTGCGGAACGATGTCGATCTGACGCAGTATCCCGGGATCGGGAATGGCATTGCGTCGGCGATTCGGGAAATTGTCAACACTGGGACGCTGCGGCAACTGGAAACGCTGAGAGGGCAGGCTACGCCTGAGCGCGCGGCGATTGCGGAATATCCCGGGCTTGACGCGAAGCTGGCGCTGCGGATTTTTCGGAAGCTCGGAATCGATGGAATCGAAGGATTGCGCGAGGCACTTGCAAGCGGCGAGATTGCGCGAGCGGTGGGCGGACGCGCGGCGTTGTCTGTGCAGCGGGCTTTGGCGGAGAAGACCGAATTCCTTCTCTACGAAACAGACCCGATGGCGGAAGCGGTGGAGAAATTTCTGCTGGAACGTTGCCGGGCGAGCCGCGTGGAGGCCGCGGGCGATTATCGGCGGCGGGTGGAAACGATTTCCGAACTCAGCTTTCTTGTGGAGACGCCGGATTTCGCAGGGGTCTGCCGATGGATGGAGGAGTTCGGCGGCGGCACGATGCCGCTTTCGGTGAAAGGCCGCGAGGGTTTGTTTCACCTCCCGGCTGGTTTAGTGTTGCGGCTCGTGCAGGCGAATGCTTCCGAGTGGGGATCGGCGCTGGTGAAGGCGACGGGCTCCGCGAAGCACCTTCGTCAGCTGGCGCGGCGCGGTTGCAGGCCTGCGAAAACTACGGTAGCGGAAGAGGCCGAGGTCTATCGTGCGTGCAGGCTGGATTTCATCGAGCCGGAATTGCGGGAGGGCTGGGGCGAACCGGAAGCGATTCCCACGTTGGTCACCGTTGCGGATATTCGTGGCGAGATGCATTCCCACACGACCGCGAGCGACGGCCGCAACACCATCGGGCAGATGGCGGCCGAAGCGCGGCAGCGCGGTTACGAATACATCGGGATCACCGACCATTCGCAGAGTCTGAAGATCGCCGGCGGGCAGACGGAAGAACAGCTCTGGGAGCAGATTCGCGAAATCGACCAATGGAACGAAAGGCTCGACGGGATTCGCGTTTTGAAATCGGCGGAGGTCGATATCCTGGCGGACGGCGCGCTGGACTATCCCGATGAGCTGCTGCGCGAACTCGACTATACGGTCTGTTCCATTCATTCGCGATTTGGTTTGGATAAGCGGGAACAGACGGAACGTGTGCTGCGTGCGATGGATAACCGCTATTTCACGATCCTGGGCCATGCGACCGGGCGGTTGTTGCTGAAGCGACCTGGCTATGAACTCGATATGAAGCGGATCATCCGGCACGCGGCCGGGCGCGGATGCCTCTTCGAAATCAATTCGAGTCCGGACCGGCTGGACCTGCCGGCCGAGCATGTTCGGGCGGCGTCCGCGGCGGGCATCCGGATTGTCGTCAATACGGATGCCCACAGCGTCCGTGATTTCCGTCTCACGCGATACGGAATTGACGTTGCGCGGCGCGCCGGTCTGCGCCGCGATCAGGTGCTCAACACCCTTTCATTTGCAGAGCTTGGCCCCCTGCTTGCAAGCCGCAAGCGGTGATGCCTCTTGCGAAGTATCACGAAAAACGCGATTTCAAAGTCACGTCTGAGCCGCGCGGCAGGGTGGGGAAGTCCGTTGCGAAACAGCTTTCCTTCGTCATCCAGAAGCATCAGGCCAGCCATCTCCACTACGATTTCCGCCTCGAGTGGGAGGGCGTGCTGCGATCCTGGGCGGTCCCCAAGGGGCCGTCGCTCGATCCTTCGGTGAAGCGGCTCGCGATGGAAGTGGAAGATCATCCGATTGAATATGGCGGGTTCGAGGGGATCATTCCCGAGGGCGAATATGGCGGCGGCACCGTCATGTTGTGGGATCGCGGGACATGGGCTCCCGAACCGGAAACGCCCGACCCCGGTGAAGCGCTTCGCAAGGGCGAACTCAAGTTCACGCTGAAGGGCTCGAAGCTGAAGGGCTCCTGGGTTCTGGTTCGTACACGCGGGGAGGGGAAGCCGAAGTGGCTGCTGATCAAGCATCGCGACCGGTACTCTTCGACGATCGATATTGAAGCGGAGAAGCCGCGGTCCGTGCTTTCAAGAAGGCTGATGGCGGGAATTGCCAAAGCCGCGAAGGAGAAATAGTTATGGCGGCGATTGTCTGGAAAGGTTATGTCAGCTTCGGGCTGGTTTCGTTTCCGGTGAAGCTGTATGCGGCGGCGAGGCCGGAATCGGTTCATTTCCACATGCTGCATAAGAAGGATCTTTCGCGCGTAAAAGAAGTTTTTTATTGCGCCGCGGAGGACAAGCCGATTGACCGGGATCAGATCGTCAAGGGCTACGAATCGGGCAAAGATAATTACGTTGTCGTCGAAGACGAAGAACTGGAGGCGATCGCGCCGGCTACCGCGTCGACGATGGAGATTGTGCAGTTCGTCAGGGAGGTGGACGTGGACCCGATCTACTTTGAGCGCTCGTATTATGTCGCGCCGGGCGAGGAAGTCACCAGGCCGTACGCGCTGTTCCTGAAGGCGCTCGAGGATTCCGGGCATTACGCGATCGCGAAGCTCGCCATGCACAACCGCGAGCACATCGTTCTGATCCGGCCAGACCGGGAAGGGCTGGTGCTTCACACACTTTTCTACCCGAACGAACTGCACGCTTCGAATCGGCAGTCGATCCCGAAGAAGGCGGAGGCGACGAAGAAGGAGCTCGAACTGGCGGCGCAACTTATCAAGAGCCTTTCCGGTCCGTTTAAGCCGCAGGAGTTCCACGATACGTACCGCGAGAACGTGGAGAAGCTGATCGAGCAGAAGGAGAAAGGCGAGCGCGTCGCGAAGCATCCGGCGAAGCGCCAGAAGGCGCCGGTGATCGATCTGATGGAGGCGCTGAAGAAAAGCCTGGGGGCGCAAAAGCCAAAGACGAAGCGGAAGCGGGCCGCGTGACTGCGGCCGATTACGTACCGGAGCGCCACACGCTTCCCGTGATGCGGGAGGCGGTGCAGCGCTGTCACGGTTGTGATCTCTACAAATACGCGACACAGGCGGTGTTCGGCGAAGGCCCGAAGTCTTCCGCGATTCTATTTATTGGCGAGCAGCCGGGCGATGAGGAAGACAAGGCGGGGCATCCATTCGTCGGGCCTTCGGGGAAGTTGTTTGACCGCGCGCTTGAGGAAGCCGGGATTGACCGCACGGAAGTTTTCGTCACGAACGCCGTCAAACATTTCAAATTCGAAGAGCGAGGGAAGCGGCGGCTGCATAAGAAGCCGAGCGCGGGCGAGACGAACGCGTGCCGGCCGTGGCTCGAAGCGGAGATCGAAGTGGTGAAGCCGGAAGTGCTGGTTGCCCTGGGGGCGACGGCCGCGCTATCTGTTTTCGGACGGGCTTACCGGGTGACGCAGGAACGCGGGAAGTTCGTCGAACATCCATGGGCGAAACATGCGACATCGACGGTTCATCCCTCATCGATTTTGCGCGCGCCGGATGAACATCAGCGGCATGCTGAATATCAGCGGTTTGTTGAAGACCTCATGAAGGTTCGATCAATTCGGTGAGATCGATCCTGCTTTCAAAAACTACCTGTTTCAGGGTGCATTGCTTCGGATCTTTGTCTGGACGCCAGCGGAGGAGTTTGGTTCCGTGGCGGAAGCGGGCGCCGGTGAAATGGTCGTACTGGACCTCCACCACGAGCGACGGCTTCAGCGGTTGCCACTCGGCGGAGCGCTCTGTGCTCCAGCGGCTTGGCCCTCCGGGCGCCGCCCCGGTGAAACCGGGCGGCTCGATCAGCTTCTCGAGTGTTTTCGTCAGCTTCTCGCGCTCAGCGGCAGCAAGAGACGACGTGAATCCGACGTGATTCAGCCGTCCTTCTTTGTCATAGAGCCCGAGTAACAGCGAGCCGACGAACTTCTTCGCGGAAGCGTAGCGGAATCCGCCGACGACGCAATCCGCCGAGCGCATATTTTTGACCTTGAGCATGGCGCGCTCGCCGGAAATATAGGGATCGTTCACGCGCTTGCAAACCACGCCATCGAGATGTCCGCGCAGGCCGGACAACCAGCGCTTCGCCACCGCGATATCCCGTGTCGTGCTGGAGAGCTCGATGGTTTTCGATTTCTTCAAATACTTCGCGCTGAACTTCTCCAGCTTTTTGCGGCGTTCGCTGAGCGGTTCTTCGATCAGCGATTCGCCGTCTGCGTCAACCACGAGGTCGAACAGGATGAAACGCGCGGGCGTTTCCTTCGAGAGCCTCGTCACGCGGCTGGCCGCGGGATGAATGCGCTGGAGCAGGGCATCGAAGGAAAGATGGCCTTCGAGCGGCACGATCAGCTCGCCATCCAGAACGAATTGCTTTGCGCTGAGCGCGTCGAGCGCCTGGACGATTTCCGGGAAGTAGCGCGTGAGGGGCTGGCCGGCCTTCGATTGCAACTCGATCTCATCGCCGGAGCGAAACGCGAGGCAGCGGAAACCATCCCACTTGGGTTCGTATTGCCATTCCTCACCCACGGGAATCTTCGCGACGAGTTTCGCTTCCATCGGCAGGAAGGGGATTGCAATGGGCAGCTTCACGTTAATTTGTCCAGACGCACGCGGCCGCGCTGCAGCAGCAGAGGGCGAAACAAATCACCCTCACGATGGATTCGGGTGGGCGCGTTGTCTATCCGGAAATCATCGATGGCGAGGCCCTTTTCCACTTCCTCCCACCGGACCGGCATGGAAACCGGCGCGTGCGTTTTCGGGCGCACGGAATAGACGGAGGCGAGAGTTCGTCCCCACGCGTTCTGGTTGTAATCGACGAGGACGTGTTTCTCCGGCCGGTTCGCGACGCGGTATTCCGCCGTGATCACTTTCGGATGCGCCGCTTCGAGATCTTTCGCGAAGGCTTTGGTAAATTCCCAAACCTCCTTCTGATCGGGGCCGCGAACGATCGGAATGTAGACGTGGATGCCCCGCGATCCGGTGGTTTTCGGGTAGCTCTGGATGTTCAGCTTCAGAAGCGCGTCGCGCAGGATCAGGGCCGTTTCGATGACGTGTTTGAACGTCGCGCCGGGCGTCGGGTCGAGATCGAAGTGCATGTAGTCAGGCTTGTCTGCGTCGTCGCAGCGCGCATACCAGGGGTTGAGATCGATGCAGCCGAGGTTGACCACCCAGAGCAGGCCAGCCAGATCCTGGACCACAGGAAAGTCCACGAGGTTGGCGGACGGGTGGCTGATCGTACAGACCGGCACCCATTCGGGCTTCGATTCCGGGGCGTGCTTCTGGAAAAAGAATTTGCCGTGGGCGCCATCGGGATAGCGCTTCATCACCATGGCGCGGTCGCGCAGATGTGGCAGCAGGAAGGAAGAAATATCGGCGTAGTACTGCAGCAAATCGCGCTTGGTGATGGAATCTTCCGGCCAGAACGGCTTTTTCAGATTCGTGAGATGAACGGAGCGGCCGTCCGCGATGATATCGGCCTCATTGACGTCACGCGGGATTTCGACGCGGCCCCGGCTTCGGCGAGCGGGCGCGGCGGGAGTTCGTGAAAGCACGCTTCGGTGTGCCACGCCGCGAGTGGAGCAACCTGCTCGCCATTTCAGGAGCGGAGGATTGCTTCCGCGGCGCGGATGCCGGATTCGATTGCGCCATCGACCGTGCCGCCGCGTCCGGTACGGCTGGCGGCTTCGCCGGCGAAGAAGAGCGTTCCTTCTACCGGTTTGCCGAGGGCGGTACGCGTCGCGCCCGCGGGCACGTAGCTGTAGGCTCCGCGCGCGAATGGGTCCGCCTGCCAGTCGTGGAAGTAGACCGCTTCGGGTTCGGGAATGCGGCGCCTGAGCATGCGGGCGAGCGAGGTGAGTGCGTGATCAAGAGGCCCATCGGCGCGTGAGCCCGCTGACCATGCGGTCAGGATCGGCGCGATCACGGGATAGGAGGTCCACCACGTCATAAAAGGTGAATCGTTGGAGATGAAGAAGGCGGCCTTTTTGAATTTTTCGTTTTCTTCCCAGAAAGGTTCGCGGAAACGGAACGTCAGGCGGTTCACGTGCCCCATTTCGAGTGCAGCCGCGGCGCGTAAGATCGCGCGCGGTTCGGGATGGAAGGTGATTCCTTCGCCGCTCTTCAGAACGCCGAGCGGTACGGTTACGATCACGCTCTTGCAAGCTACCGACGAATCGCGGTAGCGAACGACAGCGTGGCCCCGCTTCCACTCGACCGCGTGCACGACGGAGTTCAGCCGCAGCACGGAGCCATGATTTGGAATTCCGCGAAGCAGCGCGGCGGGAATTGATTCGTAGCCTTGCGCGAGGCGGTACATGCGGCCGGCTTCTATTTTTTCGGCGGCGGCTGCGTCGCGCTTGAGAGCGGCTGCGCCGATTCGATCCGGTGGCGCCGCATTGAAGCCTTCAATCTGGAGGCGGGCCCAGGCTGCGGCGCGTGAGGGCTGCTGTGAGTGGTGGAGGTAGTTTGCGAAGGTTTCGTCTTTTTTGCGGCGGGATTTCGCCATCTTCGAAATCACGCGGTCGGCGACCTGGCCGACCTGCTTCTCTTTTTCGGCGTGGGCGTTGTGGAGGTGCCAGGCTTCGGCTCCGTGTTCGTAGGTGAGGAGATTGTGGTCGCGGATCAGATCCCAGAGCGCTGGCGGTCGTCCGTGGATGAATTCGGCTCCGAGTTCTATGGGGACCGGAGACAGCGGGTCGTGGACCGTGAGGATGCGGCCTCCGATGCGATTACTTGCTTCGAGGCAGAGTACGGATTTGCCGGCTCGCGTCAGAACGCCTGCGGCGGCGAGTCCGGCTACGCCGGCTCCGATGATGACAACGTCCACGGGAGCGTGCCTGGCAATCTTGTTGCCACGAGCGCCTGGCAGAAGCCAGGCGTGCAGGGCCGAAGCCCCGCCCCACGGGTTATTCGATGACGGCGAGGAGGTCTTTGGCTTCCACCTGCATGCCGACCTGCGCGATCAGCTTCGTGAGTTTCCCGTCGGCCGGCACGTAAACCGTGCTCTGCATTTTCATGGCTTCGATGACGAGCAGCTTGTCGCCCTTCTTTACCGAAGCTCCCTGATTCACTGCAACCGCGGTTACGAGACCGGGCAGGGGAGCGCCCACCTGTCCAGGATTACCGGGATCGGCTTTGGCGCGGGCGGCAATCGACGACTGGAGGCTGCGGTCGCGGATATCGACTTCGCGCGGCTGACCGTTGATTTCGAAGAAGACTGTGCGCGTGCCGTCGGGATGCGGCTCGCTCACGGTCAGGAATTTCACGACCAGCGTTTTTCCCGCTTCGATATCGACCGTGATTTCCTCGCCCTTCTGCATGCCGTAGAAGAACTGCGGGGTAGGGAGAATATCGACATCGCCGTACGCGGCCTGTGCTTTGGCGAACTTCAGGAAAACATCTGGATACATCAGGTAGCTGAGAACTTCGTCATGCCCCGGCTTGCGCCCGATGGCGGCGGCGACCTTTTCGTTCACTGCGTCAAAGTCGGCGGCCGGCAGATGCTCGCCGGGACGGCCGGGGCGCGCGGGCTTTCCGTTGAGCACGATCGCCTTCACGTGTTCCGGCCAGCCGCCTTCCGGCTCACCGAGAGAGCCTTCAAACATATCGACCACGGAATGCGGGAGCGAGACGCTATGACCGGGTTGGAGCGCCAAAAACTGCTCGATTGTCATGTCATGACTGATGAGGAACAGCGCCAGATCGCCGACCACTTTACTGGAGGGCGTGACTTTGACGATATCGCCGAACGCCATATTGACGTCGCGGTACATGCGGGCGATCTCCGGCCACTTGGGCCCGAGGCCGAGCGACTCCGCCTGCGCTTTGAGATTCGTGAACTGACCGCCGGGCATTTCATGCAGGTAAACTTCGGCGGTGCCGCTCTTCGGACCTGTGTCGAACGGCGCATACCAGGCGCGAATCGTTTCCCAGTAATCGGCGCACTGATCGAGAGCTTCCAGGTCGAGACCGGTATCGCGCGGCGTGTGCTGCAGCGCGGCCACGATGGAATTCAGATTGGGCTGGCTGGTCTGGCCGCTCATCGATGAAATGGCGGCATCGGCCACGTGAACGCCGGCGTCGGCCGCTTTCAGGATGGAAGCCGCGTTGAGTCCGCTGGTGTCGTGTGTGTGGAAGTGGATCGGGATGCCGATTTCATTGCGGAGAGCACCCACCAGAACTTCGGCGGCATAGGGACGGAGCAGGCCCGCCATGTCCTTGATGGCGAGAATATGCGCGCCCATCTTCTCCAGCTCTTTCGCCATGCGCACGTAGTAGTTCAGCGAATATTTGGTGCGAGTGGGATCGAGGATGTCGCCGGTATAGCAGATGGCTGCTTCGCAAAGGCGATCCGTATCCTGAACCGCTTCCATTGCCACCTTCATGTTCGGCAGCCAGTTGAGCGAATCGAAGATACGGAAGATGTCCATCCCCTGACGCGCCGCTTCGAGAACGAATTCGCGGACGACATTATCGGGATAAGCCGTATAGCCGACTGCATTCGACGCGCGGAACAGCATCTGGAAACAGATATTCGGGATGGCCGCGCGCAGTTTGTGGAGGCGCGACCACGGATCTTCGACCAGAAAGCGCATCGAGACGTCAAACGTAGCGCCGCCCCACATTTCGAGACTGAAAAGGTTCGGGAGGCGATGCGAGACGAAATTGGCGATCGCCAGCATGTCCGCGCCGCGCATGCGCGTTGCCATGAGCGACTGGTGGGCATCGCGGAATGTGGTGTCGGTAATGAGCAGACCGGGCTGCGCCGTCATCCACTGGGCGAATTTCCTGGGTCCCATTTCGTCCAGCATCTGGCGGGTGCCGCGAGGCGCGGGCGCATTCACGCGCGGTGGAATGGGGGCCGGGCGGAATTCCTTCGGCTTCGTCTTGCCCGCGACTTCGGGATTCCCGTTGACGATGGTTTCGCCGAGGAACGTCAGGATGCGCGTGGCGCGATCTTTGCGCGGCGAAAAGTTGAAGAGCGCCGGGGTCTGATCGATGAAAGACGTGGTGACGTTGCCCGCGCGGAAATCGGGGTGGTTGACCACGTTCTCGAGAAATGGAATGTTGGTCTTGACGCCGCGCACGCGGAACTCGCGCAGGGCGCGATCGGCGCGGTTGCAGGCGTGGTCGAATTCACGCGCCCAGGCGCTGATCTTGACAAGCAGCGAATCGTAATAGGGCGTGATGGTGGCGCCGCTATAAGCCGAACCGCCGTCGAGACGAACGCCGAAGCCGGCCGGTGAACGGTAAGTCTGGAGACGGCCGTAATCCGGCGTGAAATTGTTGGTGGGATCTTCCGTGGTGACGCGGCACTGGAGCGCATAGCCGTAGAGCGGAATATCCTTCTGCTGGGGAAGGCTGATGGGCTGTTCGTGCAGGTTTTGTCCCTGAGCGACCAGAATCTGGCAGCGGACCAGATCGATGCCGGTCACCATTTCGGTGACGGTGTGTTCCACCTGGATGCGCGGGTTGACTTCGATGAAGAAGAATTCGCCGGAATCGGCGTCGACCAGGAATTCGACTGTACCCGCGTTGTAATAGCCGGCTTCGCGCGCGAGTTTCAGCGCGGCTTCGGCAAGGCCCTCCCGAACTTTCTTCGGCAGATTGACGGCGGGCGCGACTTCGACCACTTTCTGGTGACGGCGCTGCACGGAGCAATCGCGTTCATGGAGATGAACGATGTTGCCGTGGCGGTCGCCCAGGATCTGCACTTCCACATGCTTTGCGCGGCGGATGTAGCGTTCGAGAAAAACCGCGCCGTTCCCGAATGCGGCGGCAGCCTCGCGCGTGGCTTCTTCGAGCTTGCCCGCGAACTGATCCTGCGATTCGACGACGCGCATACCGCGGCCGCCGCCGCCGAACGAGGCTTTGACGATGAGGGGAAATCCGACTTTCGCGGCGTCCCGCGGATTGTCGCTGCCCGGAACGGTAGGAACGCCGGCGCGCTGCGCCAGTTTGCGCGCGGCCGTCTTATCGCCCAGCAACTCGAGCAGTTCGGCGCTGGGTCCCACAAACGTGATGCCCGCCTGTTCGCAGGCGCGAGGCAGCGCCGGATTCTCGGAAAGGAATCCGTAGCCGGGGTGGATCATATCCACGCCCTTGTCTTTGGCCAGCGCGACGATTCCTTCCACGTCCAGATAAGCCTGGACGGGCCCGAGGCCTTCGCCGATCAGGTAAGCTTCGTCCGCTTTAAATCGATGCAGTCCGAGGCGGTCTTCTTTCGAATAAACGGCCACGGTTCGCAGCCCCAGCTCGGTGGCGGCGCGCATGATGCGGATTGCGATTTCGCCCCGGTTGAGAGCTAATAGTTTCTTCATCCCTTAAAAGATTTTGGCATGCGCGTTTGGGGCCGAATGGTTTAGCCAATCCGAATCGGCGTTCCGGCTGGTCACCGGATTGCAGCAGCCTGGGCAATGCCGGCCGGCCTCGAAACGCAAACACTGGGCCTGCAGGTGGTAGTGCTCTTCCTCTTAGCAATACCCACCGCGTGTATCGCGTGGACGATTACGCACGAAGAAATTTTTCGGGAGCCCCGGGAATTTTGCGTGGACCGGAGCCGCCATTGCCGGAATCTTTTACAGCGCAAATTCTTCTATGCGCTGACGTGCGAATTCTGCCTGAGTCATTACGTTGCCGCGACGTGGCTGGCGATCACGAGGTTTCAGTTGCTGTTCACCGGGTGGCGCGGCTATCTGATCGCCTGGTTTTCGCTGGTCTGGATCGCCAACATTTACATGGCGATTTTCGGCCGGTCGCGGCTGGAGATTCAGAGCCAACGCCTTGATATTGAGGAAGAGAAGCGGCAACTCGGGAAGAAATGAAAGCGCCCGCCCACGCTCTTCGGGTGGCGTGGTGCGGGCGCAGTGAATCGTTCTCCGTTACCTGCTCAACGGGGTTTTACAGAGGCGCACACGCAGGGTGGCCGCACTCGCATGTCAGCTCAGTCATGTCGCCGGCTTCTTTGCAGAACTCGCTGCAATAGTCGTCGCCTTCACGAGCCTGACACCGACAGGCGGGGTGCTTGCATTTCTTCGTATCTTTCGCCATGAACGTACGCCTCGCCCAACTTGACAGCAGATTTGTGGCCATGTGTGGAATCTTTCGTTCGGAAGTCGTCGCGCCGGGCGTGCTGTAGATTTTGAGATTTGCAAACCTGGCCGGCGCGATTCACAATCGCGCGCAGGATTCCATCCTGCCTCACTGGCCGGCCAGCCGGGCGTGGTTTGATGGAATACATGGTCTTTCGCTGGCCGGTCCGCATACTTTTTATCGATACTGACGCAAGCGGCCGTATTCACTACACGGCTCTGCTGCGCTATTTCGAGGCGGCGGAGATCGAGTTATTCCGCGCGGCCGGGGCGCATGACGACCTCGAAAAAGTGGCGTTTCCGCGCGTTCATGTGGAGTGCGATTACCGGGGTGCGATTTACTTCGATGACGAGCTCATCATCGAGCTCAGCATCGGAAACATGGGGCGGTCTTCCATCGAACTGCTGTACCGCGCGATGAAGAAAGGCGCCGTCGCGGCGAACGGAAAAATTGTGATCGCCGCGATGGATCCGAAAACAGACCGGGCCACTGAGATTCCGCCCGGCCTGCGGGAGAAACTCGGGCTTTGGGCCGCGCCGCGCGCCAGCGCTTAACTTGCCGCGGCTGAAAACCGTTCGATCGCGGCCCAGACTCCCAGGCCGATACCCTTCGCCATCTGATCCAGGCTGGCCATATTGTGCGTCAGGAAGATCAGTATCGATTGCGCCTGCGGGTCTGCCTGCCACCATCCTCCGTAAGCGCCAGGCCAACTGACCGTTCCCACATTGCCGCGCCGCATGAAATCGGCCTTGTCAGTCTCGAGAACCACGGACACGCCCAGACCAAAGCCGCGGCCGCGAGCGAAGGGCTTCAGACCGAGGTATCCCGAACAAGCGCGCTGCTCATCGGTGAGATGGTTTGTCATCATCCGGCGCAATGTTTCGGGACGAAGTAACCGCACACCGTCGACGGCTCCATCGCCGAGGAAGAGGCGCGCGAACTTCAGGTAGTCTCCGGCGGTGGACCATAGCCCTCCGCTACCGGCTTCGTAGGCCATGTCTTGCGGCCGTTCCGGCACTACGGGATCCTGCGGCGCGGTTCCCCAGCCGGTGCGTCTGATCAGGCGGCCCGCGTCGTCAAAACCGTGCGGGGCGGCGCGGCGAGCGTGCTTTTGCGGAGGAACGGTGAAGCCCGTGTCCCGCATGCCGAGCGGTTCGAAAATGCGGCGCTGCAGAACGGCTCCAAGCGAGACCCCTTCGATTTTCGCGATCAGGAATCCCAGCAGGTCCGTAGCCTTGCCGTAATACATCGCGCTATCCGGCTGGCCAATCAGCGGCAAGGCGGCGAGTCTCCGCATCCATTCCTCGGGACCAACGTCGCTGTCGATATCGCGGCCGAGCGCCTTGAAATATGCCTGTGCGATGGGGCCCCGGTGAAAGTCTCCGTAGGTCAGGCCGGCGCGGTGGGTGAGCAGGTGTTCGAAGGTAATCGGCCGGTTAGCGGGCTCCGTTTCGTCGAGAGGACCGTCAGGAGATTTCAGAACGCGCATTTCTGAAAATTCGGGCGCGTATCTGGCGATGGGATCTTCGAGCGCGATCTTCCCTTCATCGACGAGCATGAGGGCAGCAACGGAGGTAATGGGCTTCGTCATGGAAGCGATGCGGAAAATCGTATCGCGCTCGACGGGAAGCCGGGCTTCGATATCCCGCCATCCGGCGTGGAACGTCCGGCTCTCGCCGGCGCGCCACACTGCCGCGACGGCGCCTGCAATGTCCCCCTGGTCTACGGCGCCCTGGAGCGCGTTCTGAATCTGATCGTCCTGCTTCATACGAACCACCTCTTTCGCGTTTGATAGGATAACTATAAAATAGATTCGTTATATAATCAAGTTGTATGCCGGGTCAAAAAGGTAACAAACGCGAACGCACACGAGCCACGCTGCTGGAGGCGGCGCGGGCGCTGATACGGGAGAAAGGGCATGAAGACGTAACGCTGGAGGAAATTGCCGAGCGCGCGGGGATGACGACCGGAGCGATCTACGGGAATTTCAAAAATCGCCATGAGCTGTTTCTCGCGCTGGGGCAGGCGTACTGGCCTCCCATCAAACCTCGCGTGAAACCGGGAGCGAGCTTCGCGGCTGTGATGCGCGCGATGGCGGATGCGACGATCGCGGCGATCCCGGAGCGGGCAACCGTTGCGGTGGGCCGCCTGACCGGACTTGCCTATACGCTGGCTCATGAGGACATGCGCGCCCGCGTCGAATCGTTTACGGCGGAGAGCTATGCGTTTGGCGAAGGATGGCTGCGCGAAGTTGTGGAGAAGGACGAACTGCCCATGCCGGCGGGAGATCTGATCCGGGTAATTCACGCCCTCACGGAGGGACTGGTTTTTCAGAGACTATTGACGCCGGACCTCGTACCGGACCGCGTCATTCGCGCTGCATTCCTCGCGTTGGCGAAAAGGCAGTAAGCGCTATTTGCCTTTGATTTCGAGCAGTTCGATTTCGAAGATCAGAGCGGCGCCGCCGGGGATGGAGGGGCGGCCCTGGTCGCCATAGGCCAGGTTGGAGGGGCAGATCAGCCGGGCTTTGCCGCCGACCTTCATCAGTTGCACGCCTTCGGTCCAGCCGCGGATTACCTCGGTCAGGGGGAATTCAGCGGGTTCGTTGCGTTTGTAGGAGCTATCGAACTCGGTGCCGTCGATCAGGGTTCCGCGATAGTGAACCTTGACGGTATCGGAGGCGACCGGTGACGGACCTGTTCCTGGAGTCAGTTCTTTGTAGATCAGGCCGGAGGCGGTTTTGATTGCGCCCGGTTCCTCGGCTGCTTTGGCGAGATACGCCGCCGAGGCTTCCTTCTCACGCTGCACCACGATCGCGGCGCGCGCTGTCGCCAGGCCCTGAATGTGCGGACCCCAGGTGTCGATGTCGATCGCGGGTTTGCCGGCGCCGGCGTCGGTAAGCGCCTGTCTGACGATGTCCAGTTCCGCGGGCGAAAGAGCGAATTCCTTCAGAGAACGCGAGATGCTGAGGCCGAGGGCGTAGATGGTTTTTTCGTCGTCTGTCATTTCTTTGGGAGGAGCGGGTTTGATTGCGGGTTTAGCCGCGGCTTTGGTTCCCGTGTTCGTCACGGCATGAACCGCGGGCCGTGCGCCGCTGACTCCAGCAGGACGCGGACGCGCCGATACAGCAGGGCGCGAAGTCGATTTCGCGACCGGTTTGGGAGCCTGCGCCGGAGCGCACGGAATCAGAACGCCGGTCAGGATCGCTGGAAGAAAAGCAGGACGGAGCCGCATCCTCTCAAATTAGCATCCGGCGCCTCCGTCACCGGATTTCGGCAGCAAAATTGCATCGTTTTGTCCTGTGAAGTACGCGCTCCTGGCCGCGCTGTCTGTTGCCCCGCTCTTCGCGGGTAGCTTGAGTAACACGCACGCGCAGGATCGAGCGCAGGCCTGGAAACTCCTCGATGAGTCGCTGCGCGACGGCTATTACGAGCATCGCCAGCAGGCGCTGGCGGCGCTGGCGACCGTGGGCCATCCGGATCCCGATGTTGTGAAGCATGTGGTTGCGGCTTTGCATGATAAGGAACCGCTCGTCCGCTGCCAGGCGGCTCTTGCGTTGGGCGATCTGCAGGCGAAATCGTCGATTCCCGATCTCAAAAGCGCTCTCGATGACACGCCGGAAGTCTCTTTCGCCGCCGCCAAAGCTCTCACCACCATGGGAGATGCCAGCGGCCGCGACATCCTCATCGCGGTGCTCTCCGGCCAGCGCAAAGACAGACCGGGGATGATGACCAATGCCATGCGCGAGGCGCGTACGCGTCTCCATCATCCGGAAGGGCTCTTCCTGATGGGGAGTCAGGACGCGATCGGCGCGATGTTCGGTCCGGCTTCGATGGTGATTCCGGCGATCAAAAACACGACGGATCTGCAGGGGAAGGGAACGCCCGGGCGCGCCGCGGCGGTGGCTTATCTGGCGAAATATCCGGATCCTTACGCGGTCAATCTTCTCGAATGGGCTCTCAAAGACGAAAACCGTTTCATCCGGCTCGAAGCCGCGAAGGATCTGGGGGAGCGCGGGGACGCGGGCAGCATTCCGAAACTCGAAGCGCTCTGGCTGGATAGCGAGAACATCGTTCGCGATATGGCGGCGGCTTCCATCCTGCGGATTCTGTCGCGCGACGGCGAGGCCGGCGTGATTCAGCCGGGCCCTGTGGATCCTCCCAAACTCAACACCAAATAGTTCGTTCTTACGATAGACTGGCGGAGTGCAACGCCGCGCCTTCCTGCAAACGCTCGTTTCTACGCCGCTGCTCGCCATGCAGCGGGGGAATTCCGCGCCGCCCAACGTCGTCGTCATCTATGCCGACGACATGGGTTACGGCGACCTGCACTGCTACGGCTCGAATCTCAGCACGCCGAACATCGATAAGCTGGCGGCTGAGGGGGTGCGGTTTACCAACTGGACTTCCGCCGATCCGGTTTGCTCGCCCTCGCGCGCTTCCTTGCTGACCGGCCGCTATCCCACGCGCGTCGGGGTGCCACGCGTGCTTTTTCCGACGGACAAAACGGGTTTGAATCTCGACGAGCAGACGCTGGCCGATCTGCTGAAAGCGCGCGGGTATCGTACGCAGTGCATCGGCAAGTGGCATCTGGGGGTGACGCCGGAGTACCTGCCGACGAAGCGCGGCTTCGATCATTACTTCGGCATTCCCTACAGCAATGACATGAAACCGAGCGTTCTGATGCGGGACGATCAGATCGTCGAGCAGCCGGTAAATCTCGAAACCCTCACGCAGCGTTATACGGACGTGGCGACAAAATTCATCCACGATGCCGCTGGCTCGCCGTTCTTCCTGTAT
>CAZWTH010000171.1:0-3095 GCA_964636715.1 uncultured Solibacteraceae bacterium
CCGAGGATGAGACGACGCCATGAGCGACGTCATCGTGCTTCGCGTCCCAGAGCGCCACAACGGCATGGTGGCGGACACGCGGCATGTTCGCGACGCTGCGGTTGAACTGTTCCGCGCGCTGCTGGCCGTCGAATTCGTCGAGGTTCGCGAGGACGGAGCGGTTCGGCGCGAGTGTCCGTATTGCGGCGGCGCGCGCCATAGCGAGGACTGCCGCGTGGGTAACGCGCTGAAAGCGGCGCGCGGCGGAAAACTGGAGTCGAGATGAGAATTTACGTCGATGGCGCATACGTCACCCCGGAGGAATTCGAGCGGCTGGCGCCGAACGCGGAGCGGGTGGACGCCAGCGGCTGCACCGGCCTGACCAAGCTGCCGGACCTGCCGAAGGCGGAGCGGGTGACTGCCCGCGGCTTCGCCGGCCTGACCAAGCTTCCCGACCTGCCGAAGGCGCGCTATCTGGACGCCAGCGGCTGCACCGGCCTGGCCGCGCTGCCGGACCTGCCGAAGGTGGAGCGACTGTACGTCAGCGGCTGCACCGGCCTGACCAAGCTGCCGGACCTACCGAACGCGCGCGAAGTGTACGTCAGCGGCTGCACCGGCCTGACCGCGCTGCCGGACCTGCCGAACGCGCGCTATCTGGACGCCCGCGGCTGCACGGCGCTGACCACGCTGCCCGACCTGCCGAACGCGCGCTGGCTGTACGCCAGCGGCTGCACCGGCCTGACCGCGCTGCCCGACCTGCCGAAGGTGGAGCGGGTGGATGCCCGCGGCTGCATGTTCGACGCCGACGATCCCAGCTACCGCTTCGTTGCCGCCGGCTGCGACAGCAGGGGCTATCTGTTCACCGCCGAGCGGACCGCCGGCGAGTGGCGCATCGTCGCCGGCTGCCGGAACTACAGCCTTACGGAAGCCCGCGCGCACTGGGGTCCCGGCGGCGAGTCCGACCGGCCGGACTGCCTCGCCCTCGTCGAGAAGCTGGCAGAGATCATGGAGGGCGCGGCGTGATCCGCGCATCCGACTTCGGGGCATTTCTCACCCTCGCGGCGTTCTTCGCCGCGGTGATGGCGTTCTATGCGATGGCGTGACGCATGATCATGGAGGCGCTGTATGCTTGACCTCTCCAGTATCGTTCCTGCCGACAAAATGCTTCCGGCCGGCATTCACTTCGGACTGGATGAAGACGCCTATCACGCATCTTTCGGGCTTTCAGCTTCCGGCATAAAGCACCTTCGTGTTTCTGCGCTCGATTGGTGGGCGCGATCCTGTCTCAATCCGAACCTTGCCGAGGTTCTGGAGGAAGAGGGCGATACGGAAGCGAAGGCTGTCGGCCGCGCATACGACGTGCGGATCATTTCCGGTCGGGACGAATTCTATCGCCGCTATGCTCCTGCCATCGATAGGGCGGATCATCCCGACGCGCTCGATACCATGGATGAACTGCGCGGATGGCTCGCCGAGCGGAGCCTGAAAACATCGGCCAAGCGCAAAGCGGAATTGATCGATCGCGTACTTGAGGCTGATCCATCGGCAAAAATTTGGGACGCGATACAAGACGGGTATCGCAAGCAGCATGACGGCAAGGAGTTTCTGTCCCCACAGCTGATACAGAAGATCGAAGTCGCGGCGCGCATGATCGAAAGCCATCCGCAGCTTTCCAAGGCGTTCTCTGGCGGCGCTCCGCAGGTAAGCGTGATTTGGGATTGCCCAGTAATCGGCGTCCGGTGCAAGGCGCGCTTCGACTATCTCAAATCGAAGGCCCTTGTCGATCTGAAAACGCTCGCCAACACGCAAGGGCTTCCCATCGAAAACGCCATCTCGCGAGAGATTGGATACCGCAAATATCACCACCAGGCTTGGTGGTATCGTGACGCCGCGCGCAACATTGTCGAATTCGTAAAATCCGGCCGCGTGTTCGGTGATGCAGACAAGACGTTCCTGAAATCCCTCGCGGCGGATCACGAAAAGACATGGATGTGGGTGTTCCAGCTCAAAGGCGTTGCGCCGGTCGCGAAGGGCCGCGTGCTTCCCGAAACGAGTATGTTGTGGAACATCGCGCAAGCAGAGTGCGAATCCGCAAAGCAAACATTCCGTCTCAATCTCGAAACCTACGGCGCCGATCCATGGGTGGATGTCGAAAGCATCAAGCCGATTGACGACGCCAACGTGCCACCATGGAGCCTCACATGAGCGAAGTAGCAGAAGCATCCCGTGAACTGACCGTTGCGCCGCCGAAGCAGAAGGCGGAGCTGACAGCGGGAAGTCCGGTTGCGCCGATCATCCCGCGCACAATCGAGGAAGTCTCACGGATCGCAAAGGCCGTTATCGTGGCAGGGCTGGCCCCGGATTCCTACAGTCACGGCACACCCGATGAAGTCGTGTCAAAGGTCATCGTCGGGATCATGAAGGGCGCGGAGGTAGGCCTTCCGCCTCTAACTGCGCTGGCAAATATCGCGATCATCAATGGCCGGCCGTGCCTGTATGGAGACGGCGCCGTGGCGCTGATCCAGGCGAGCGGTCACGTCGAGAAGTGGCAGGAAACCTACGAGGGCGAGGAAGGCACGGACGGTTACGCCGCAGTATGTGCCATATGGCGCCGTGGTCAGGAAACTCCATACGAGGGACGGTTCTCTATCGGCGATGCCAAGCGCGCGAAGCTTCTGACAAAGGGGCCATGGATCATGTACCCGTCGCGAATGCTGATGTGGCGCGCACGGACATACGCGATGCGCACCGGCTTTGCCGACTGCCTGTCTGGATTGTCCATCGCGGAGGAAGTGCAGGACCTTCCCAAGGCGCCGGGGCCTGTGACTGACACCGCTTTTCTCGAAGGCGAGGAGCTGGCAGAGATCATGGAGGGCGCGGCGTGACGGAGGCGTATCGGGTGTTCCGCTACACTGACCCTTATCATCGCGGTCTCGGCTTCGGCGTGCGGCGCGTGTTCGACGACTGCAATGTGTTCCCGCTGCGATCGATGACGGCGGCGCAGGCTGAAGCTGAGTGCCGCGCGCTTAATGCGGCCTTCAACGCGGGGCTGCGAAACGCGGAAGCGAATACCGGAGGGCGCTTTGACCGCAAGACTACCTGACGCCGTTCTTGAA
>CAZWTH010000172.1:0-2607 GCA_964636715.1 uncultured Solibacteraceae bacterium
CTTTCGAGAATGGCGCGCGTGTAAGCGCCGGGAGAATCGGGCGCCGGCTGGTCCGTCTTGCGGCAGAATTCATCGATTGCCGCCGTCATATCGTGAGGACTCAGGAACAACCCGCTGTCCGGCGTCACGATGCTGCGGAACGGTTCGGACTTCGACGCTTCGTCGGTCAGCTGGGCGTAATCGTATTCTTTGCCCGCGGCGAGCCAGCAGCGGCGGCAGCACTGGAGCATCCACAGGCCCATCACATTCTTCAACAGCCGCGTGGTGCCGCAGACGCCGCCTTCGTTCGTGAAGTTGAACTTCATCGCGTCATCGCTCAGCACGGGCGCGGTAAGCTCGGTTCCGATTAAGCTCCACGTTCCGGAACTGATGAACGCGGCATTGCCGCGCGCCGTGATGGCCGCGACCGCCGAAGCCGTATCGTGCGATCCCGGCGCGATCACGGGCGTTCCTTCGAGCGCCTTGTTGCGCGAGATCTCCGGGAGCAGATGACCGACCACGCTGCCGGCTTCTACAATCTCCGCCGGAAGCCGCGAAGGCAACCCGAGCTGATCGAGAAGATCGACCGCCCAGTTGCGCGTGACCGGATTCATGAACTGCGTCGTGCTGGCGTCGGTGTATTCGCACACGGCGTTGCCGGTCATCCAGTAATGGAAGAGATCCGGCATCATGATCAGCTTTTCGGCGGCCGCCAGGATATTGGGCGTGTCGCGCTGCGCGGCATAGAACTGATAGAGCGTGTTGATCGCCATGAGCTGAATGCCCGTGTCGCGATAGATATCGGCGCGCGGGATCTTCTTCAGCACTTCGTCGTATGCAGAAAGACTGCGCGGATCCCGGTAGTGATAGGGGTTCTGGAGCAGTTCGCCCTTCTGGCCGAGCAGCGCGTAATCGACGCCCCAGGCGTCCACGCCGATGCCGGCGAGCCTGGGCAATTCGGCCCCGGAGAGCGCTTTGCGCATTTCGTGCCAGATGCGCGGCGCGTCCCAGTGCATGGAGCCGCCGTACTCGACAGGCTCATTCGGGAAGCGGTGAATCTCCTCGATTCCGAGCTTTCCATCCTGCAGCGAGCCGAGAAAAGCGCGGCCACTTTCGGCGCCGAGGTCGAAGGCGAGCCAGGTCGCGGTGTTGTTCTTTGCGGACATGGGTTTACGTGACGAAAACTCAGTGTAGTACAGGGCGCGATGGCGGGGTTGCGTATCATGTCGCGTATGATGGGGGAACAAATGTTGAGCCTTTCCCGTTATTCGTTCGGCGTGGGCGATCGATTCGCTCACCAGGCGCGGGCACAACTTCGCGCATTCGTTCTCGCGTCGGAGCAGAATGTCGATTTGGTTCCTGTCTGGAACAAATCCAATCGCGAACATACGTTCATCGGCACGGAGCCTTCGAGTGTTCTTCACGCCGCTCAGAAAGCCGTTCAGGCGCTGGATTGGAAGAAGCCCTGGCATATTGACGCCGACCACATCAATCTCGATACGGTGGACCGTTTCCTCGCTCCCAGCGACTTCTTCACGATCGACGTGGCGCACTTCATCGGGCAGCCGGCCGCTTCGGCGGATGTTGACGCGTTCGTCGCGCGTCACCCTGAACTGGGCAAGGCGGAATCCGTGCGGAAGACCGCGAACCAGTATCTGGCGGCGGTGAAGGCCGCGGGCGCGATCTATCGCTACATTGCGGCGAAGAAAGGCGAAGGCAACTTCATCACCGAAGTTTCCATGGATGAAACGGATGCTCCGCAGACGCCGGACGAACTGCTGGTGATACTGGCGGCGATCGCGGACGAGAAGATTCCGATCCAGACCATAGCGCCGAAATTCACGGGGCGTTTCAATAAGGGCGTCGATTACGTTGGCGACGTGGCGCAGTTCACGAAAGAGTTCGAAGACGATCTTGCGGCCATCGCGCAGGCCATTCGCGAATACGGTTTACCGGCGAACCTGAAGCTCAGCGTGCATTCGGGCAGCGATAAGTTTTCGATTTACGCGCCGATACGAAACGCGCTGCGCAAGACCGGCGCGGGCCTTCATCTGAAGACCGCGGGCACCACGTGGCTCGAAGAACTCATCGGGCTGGCGGAAGCAGGCGGTCCCGGTCTCGAGCTGGCGAAGGAAATTTACCGGGAGGCGTATGGGCATGCGGAGGAGCTTTGCGCGCCTTATGCGTCGGTGATCGATATCGACTACGCGAAATTGCCGAAGCCGGAAACGGTGGCGAGGTGGACGAGCGAGCAATATACAGGCGCCATGCGCCATGACCAGGCGAATCCGCTGTATGACAAGGGCGTTCGTCAGTTACTGCATGTGGGTTTCAAGATCGCGGCGAAGATGGGGAATCGCTATCTGAATATGCTGGATGAGTGCGAGGAATCGATCTCGCGGAATGTGACGCTCAATATTTATGAGCGGCATATTAAACCGCTGCTGATCGGGTGACATGACTCCGCGCCGGCCGGAAGGCCGGCTGGCAGGGCCGAAGAAGCCGTGAATGAATCAACGTCCCTGACAGCCATCCTGATCAGGCAGGGGCTCTCGATCATTTCGAGCGGAACTGGAGCCAGTCGGCCTTGCTTTGTGGTGGATTTCGCTCAACGAATTCCCCGAGGCC
>CAZWTH010000173.1:0-29217 GCA_964636715.1 uncultured Solibacteraceae bacterium
GGGACCTATCGATTCACTCGATCACGCCAGCCGGCTGATCAACTACGGCAGCAAGATGGGGATCGATGCGACTCGCAAGTGGCCCGGCGAAGGCTTCACTCGCGAATGGCCTGAGGTTTTGAAAATGCCGGATGAGGTGAAGAATCGCGTTTCGGAGATGTGGAAGAAAATGGGGCTCCGGTAAATGTGGGGCAGGGCTTCGGCCTTGCCGCAGGGCTTCTGCCCGGCGCGGAGTTACCGAAACATTTCAGGTCACAGGCGGCGAGCAGAAGCTCGCCGCGCAGGGCCGAAGCCCTGCCCCACGTTGCTGATCCAGACGCTTGCGGGCGCTTCCAGGCGCTCATAAATCAGCGCGGACGCCCCAACCACGAGCAGCAGATAAAGCCCCGCGCCGATGATCAACGGCGGATGCAGCTTTCCATGCACGAAATACCGCCCTGTCCACCACAGAATCGGTACATGCAGCACATACATCGAATAGCTGGCTTTGCCCAGGAAATCCGATAGCCGCCCCGCCAGCGCTTTCGCCAGCCATCCGCCGCTGAGCGCCAATCCGATGAGCATCGCCACATTCAGCACCCGCAGGAATGTCCCTACGTCGAGGCCGGTTGGTTTCACCGTATCGGGATGCGTGATCAGCCAGAGGCCCACCGCGATCGCCGGCAGATAGAGCCAGTACCCGCGACGCCGCCAGCCGCGCTTCTCCGCCAGCATGGAATAAATCCGCGCCGCCGCGATGCCCGCAATGAAATCACCCAGATGGAAGAGCGGCTGCCACGTCCACGAAGCGCCGAAGTGATCGAGCGTCATCGGCAGCACCACGGCCAGCGCCAGCGCGGGAAGCGCGCCGAGCCACCGCGCATTCCGCAGCGCCAGGAACAACAGCGGGAAGCAAAGATAAAAGAAAAATTCGCAGGTCAGCGACCAGGCCGGCGTATTCCAGCCGACGTTGAGGGATGGCACCCACCCTTGCAGCACCAGCAGATAATCGGTGAGCACTGTGGCGCGCCGCGCAGGAGACCACGTCGCCTTCACCATGGCTTCGATCATGAAAGGCGAAACCATGATCAAACTGGCGAAGTATACCGGGTAAATGCGCGCGAACCGCGCCGTGAAGAAGCGGCCGAGCGATTGCCCACTCCAGCGCGTCTGCGCGTAGGTCCGCGCCAGAACGAAGCCGGAGAGCACGAAAAACGTCTGCACTGCCAGATATCCGGAATGCATAAATCTGGAGAGCGGCGCGGGCAGGGAATTCGACCACGCTTCCAGCATCATTCCTTTATTCGAGATGTGGTGGAGGATGACCCACACCGCGAGCCAGAAACGCAGACCCGTGAGCGCGGGCATGTAATCCTGCGCCGCGCGCGCTGAAGAAGCCGGGCGCTTGCGGGGCAATTCCACGGGTGCGGCAAGGGTCTCGCAGGGGGCGGTCTGGAGAGCGGAGGCGATTCCCGTATTGTACCGTCCGCCGTCAGCACGCCTCAAACGTTACAATAGGAACAGAAATGGGTTGCGGAGGAGGAACCTCCGGCGTGAACCACTTCGCGCTGGTGTCCTATATCCCAGGCCGGTTGGCCGCTTTTCTCGATAGCCTGCGCGCCGAGTTGAAACCCGGCTGTATGCTCCGGGCGCACGTGACGGTTTTGCCCCCCCGGCCGCTACAGCTGAATGTCGACGAGTCCATTCGCAGCCTGGCCGCCGAAAGCCGTGACTGCCAGCCATTTAGGGTCGAGCTCGGCGATATCGCCATCTTCGAAAAGTCCAACGTCGTTTATCTTTCGCTGAGCCACGGCGAGCACGAACTCCACGCGCTGCACGAAAATCTGAATTCCGGCCAGCTGGAATACGACGGTCCGTTTCCGTACCACCCGCACATCACGCTCGCACAGGATCTGACCTACGATGAGGCGATTGCCTGCGCCCATGTCGCCCGCTGCCGCTGGGCCGGGTGGGATGGGCCGCGGGGATTCGACGTCGAAGAGCTTGCTTTTGTGAAGAGCGAAAAAGCCGGGGTGTGGAGCGACCTGGCCCGCATCGAACTCGACCAGCCCGTCGGCTCGGGACGATAGTCCGGGTGCGCAGCCGAAAAATACAATACCTCCTGCGGGCGTGCCTCGCCTCGCTGATCGTTCTCTCCGCCTCCGCGCAGAGTTCCGGCAAGATGCTTCGGTTCGAAGTCGCGGACGTGCATCCGAGCCCGCGCCTCACGAATTTTGACGGGCGCGATCTGAACGGCGGACTGATTCGCGGCGGTTACCATCTGCGCCGCGCTACGATACTCGACCTGGTAAGCCTGGCTTATGGCGTAGACAGAAAAAAGGTGTTGGGCGGTCCCAGCTGGCTCGATCTGGATCACTTCGATATCCGCGCGAAAGTTCCGGCAGACACCACGGCGGCCGACGTGGGACCGATGCTGCAGGCGCTTCTCGCGGAACGCTTCGGCCTGGCGCTGCATCGCGGGACGAAACCCGTGGCGGCCTGGGAACTGACGTCCACCGGCCATCCGCAATTGAAGCGATCCGATGGGCCGGGCGATGGACTCTGCGCGGCCGGTGGTTCCGGCGACCTCATCGACATAACCTGCCGCAACATGACCATGGCCGCATTCGTCTCGAAGATCGGGGACATGGAGGGCGCCTGGTATTACCTCACGGACAATCTGGTGGTGGATCATACCGGACTGGCGGGCGCGTGGAATTTCGATCTGAAGTACTCACGCCGCTGGGAGACCACCGATGCGGGCGCCCAGGTCATCAGCCTGTTCGATGCCATCGACGGGATGGGACTGAAGATAAACCCGTCCATGGTTCCCATGCCTGTTCTCATGATCGACCGCGTGAACCGGACACCCACCGGCAATTCTCCCGAAGCGGATAAAATCTTTCCGCCGCCACCAACCGAATTCGAGGTGGCCGTGGTGAAGCCGGCAGATCCTTTGTACAACGGTCCGGAACTCAGGATTGAGGATGGCGGCCGCGTTACGGTTCGCGGCAAGACCCTGCGATCGGCGATTGAGGATGCGTGGGGCATTACCAGCGAGAGGACCGCCGGCGCGCCGAAATTTGTGGATTCCGACCGTTGGGATATTGTCGCGAAGGCCCCGGACGGAGCTCTTGCCGATGGCGATTCCGATATCGACTCCATCAGGACGATGCTCAAAACCCTTCTTGAGAGCCGCTTCAAACTCGCGGCGCACTATGAGGACCGAATCCTGCCGGGTTATGTCATCACTGCGTCCAAACCGAAGCTGAGAAAGGCGGACCCGGCTTCGCGCTCCGGATGCAGCGAGGGTCCGGCGATTCTGGCCAAAGTGGATCCGCGGAGCGCCAATCCGGTGCTGGGACGTCTGCTCACCTGCACAAATGTCTCGATGGCCTGGTTCGCGGAGGAATTCGCCTATACCGCGCGCGGCTACATTCAGGGCGAAGTACTGGACGCGACGGGTCTGGAAGGCGGATGGGATTTCACGCTGAGTTTCAGTAAAGGGGCACAATTTCGAGGCGGCAAAGCGCCGGAGCCAGGCGCGGCTCCGGACCCGAATGGCGCCATCTCGGCGCCGGAGGCGCTGGAAAAACAACTGGGACTCAAACTCGAACTCCGGAAGCGGCCGATGCGGATACTCGTCATCGATCATATTGAGAAAGCGCCGACGGACAACTGATTCTCTTCAGTTTTCAGTGGGGCGTTCCGCGTGATCGATGACCAGCGCTTCTTCCGATCCGCGGATCGGTTCGAGCTTCAGCCCCAGTTTGCGCAAGGCGCTCTGAATCGCGGCCGTGACCTCGGCGGGGTCCTGCTTCACAAGCGGCAACTCGCCTGGCGGGGGTGGAGGCGGCGGGGGCGCCGGGAGAGAGGATGAATCGCCAGTCCAGTTCAGGTCGATATCGAAAGTCCCCTGAATCGCGGTCCGGTCCACGACCTTTCTGTCAACGCGGCTTGAAAGAGCGACGCACAACTGCGCCATCGTCGCGCCACGCATGCTGAACCCGCCGCTCGCGCCCAGGGCGAAACCGCAAAATGGCAGCAGTGCCTGCCCGGGAGCCGACCGCGCCAACGGATGATCCAGATCCTGACGAACGCAATTTCCCGCGGCGGCCGATTGCAGCCTGGGGCCCTCTCCCGTGACGGCGAGCGCGTACTCAGGAGCCTCTCGCGTTTCGCGATGGACTTTCAGGCGAAACCGGTCTTCGAGCAGCGCCTGCATCATGGGGCCGAGCATCATTCCCTGACCGGGATCGAGACCTCCCGCTTTCGCCTGGATCGTCCAGGAATCCGACTCGATCCAGGCGGGACTTTTATCCATGGGGATAATCTTCTCCGGCGAAACATTCATCACGCCGTTTGCGAACGTTATGTACGCCTGGTGGATCAGACCGGCAAGACTCGTGCAATTGACCGTTATTCTGTTTGGGAGCGGCTGTCCGAAAACGCCTGCGCGTCCTCCGGGCCTGCAGCGCTTGATGGATGCTACTTCGAATTTCGGCATATTGCCGCTCTGCGCGTACGCAGAGGGCGGAGATGCCAGAAGAATCGCGGCCGCGGCGAAAATCTGTATCGATCGTTTCATTGAAACCGTACCTGCCGCACGGAAATTTCGCGGCGCAGTACTGCCACTCTCTTCAATGGCCGAAATTCGATCTCACCACTCTCTTTTATCAGCGACCGCAATCCGAACCTTGGCATGACGCCCGTCGCCTGATCGAAATAATCGACGCCCTCGTCGATTTCCAGCGTCCCCCAGCGGTACACGGGACTCAATCCCGGAAGCAGATGAAAGGGCGCCCAGGCAAATTCCACGGGCGCGATCGGCGCTGACGGGCTCACCCTGCCCGCCACCCCCACGTCACCGGAGGGCGGCAGCCAGACTGCCGTCGCACAGCCCAGTGCGTATTGCTTCGTCTCCGTCTGTGTCACCGGCACAAAGCGGCAGGTTCCGATCCCGGGCGCTTCGAATGTATCGAACGTTGCTTTGACGCGGACCGGTTTCTCCGGTTGATAGACGGCCAGCGCGATCGACGTATGAAGCGAGGCCGAGTGCGAATCGAGTTCGCCGGACTCGCAAACCGACAGCGAGTCAGGCCGCGAGGTTTCCTCATGCCAGCCGCTGTTCCACGTTCTTCCGGCGGATGCGAAACGATCGTCCTGGCTCAGGACCGCGACGCTCCAGCCAGCCGGAACGCCCTCCACGCGAATCGGGACCTTCACGCAATGCCGCGAACCCTGATAGCCCGATTCCGGCGCTTCGGCGATGCTCTGCGCCGCCGGCGTGATGGAAATCCGCGAAGTCTGTTCCGGCGCGCTGTTCCGCAGTTGTTCGATGGCCAGCGCGGCCGATTCCGGAAACGGCGGCGAGGGCAGCAGGATCGCCGCGGCGACCATCACCCGCGCGACCGTTGTTCTGCGGAAGGAAAACTGCAGCCACGCCGCGACGCCCGCGATGACCAGCGCGGCCGCCAGCGCATATTTTTCATTCTCCAGACGAAAGTCATTGTTTGTTCCGACCAGACCGGGAAACCATGTCAAAACGCCAATAGCGGCCATGGCGATCCATGCCACAACGTTTTGGGCCGCGGTGCGGGTCACGGCGGAGAGGGCAAACGGCGGGACGATCAGCCAAAGCGACACGTACAATTGCCGCAGGGCCAGTCCGGCGAGGTGGTCCGTGACGGAGATCGATTGAGTGGCCAGAATCGCTGCATCGGCAATCAGGAGCGGAACGGCAACCACAAAGACAGCCATCAGGACTTTGGCGCCGAGCAGGCTGCCGCGCTCGTAAGGACGGGTGATCCAGAACTCATCGTCATCCGCGAGCCCGTCTTCGTGAATCGCCCGCGCGATCAGAAACCAGACGGCCGCCGTCAGCACCACTTCCATCGCGATCGCGATATTCGAGATCGTATGCAGGTCGACCCATACGAAGCAGGCGATGAGCGCCATCAGCAGGACGATCTGAGATTGAAGTCCGCGAACGTCTTTGAGGAGGATATGCAGCGCCTGTTTCATTTTTTTGGCATGCCGGGCGGTGGGCTGACGGGTTTGGGACGTAACGGGAAATGGTCTCTCGGGAAATCGAGTCCCTCATAGACCAGCGTGCGGGAAAACGCGCCGATGACTCGTTCGTTTCTAAATATGAACCGCGCGCCGCGCCGTTTTAATGCCTGATCGAGCGGCCATCCGCCCGGCATATCGAATGCGACTCCATCGAACTTCTGCCGCAAAATGGGACCCAGCGGGAACGTTCCGGCATCGCCGAAGCCCCGCGCGAAAACCAGGTAACCAGGATACTCCAGAGCCGCGGTAGTGACGCCGGAAACCGGTTTCGTCAGTGTGCACCGCAGGTAAGTATGGACGTCCTCCCGGACTTCACAGCGTCCGGCGTCTCCTGCATTCCGCACGCCCAGTCTGACCGGCATTGTCGCGACGGTCGAAGTTTCGACGACCTCAAGGCCGACTGCTGTACGAATTGTAACGGGAGAGATTGTGAAAGGGCGCGGGCAGAGCATGGCCCAATACCGGTTCTGGCTCCCGTAAATCTCGACGTTCGCGTCGCGGAGGGGCGATGAGTATTCATCCTTGCCGTTTGCTTTGCCGGAGCCCCGGAGAACCATATTTCCCGCAATCCCTTCCACTTTCAGGGGCAAATCGACGCACCGGTCATTTCGCTCCGACACGTTGCGGACTGCCTGGGTGAGATCGAAATCCACGTGAACCTTTTCCGGATCGAAGCCCGGGTGCGTTACGCGCAGCGAGAATGACGCAACGCCGTTCCTCGACGCCAGCAATCCGGAGAGAAGCACACCCGCGAAGATGTACCATCGGCTCCGGTCCGTGCGCCGCCATGCGAACTGGAGTCCGATCGCCGCAATTGCCGCCGCAATCATCGGCGCCACCGAAGCTATGCTGGCATTGCGCAGCGGGTCCTCGAGAACGGACGGATACCCCAGGAGCCCATGCCCGCCGCTCCTCGCCAGCGACAGCAGAACCCATCCCAGCAGCGCCGCGGCCGAAAAATCCAGCAGGCCGCGAGTCACAACCCCGAGACTCAGCGCCGGCAGAATCAGCCACAGCGAACGGATGAGGCAGAGTGCAAGCAGCGCGCCGGCATTCGCAAATACGCTCGCGCCCGCGCGGATTTCGAGTACCGCGCCCGCCAATAACAGCGGCGCGAAAATAAACGCGAACAGAAAGAGTACCTTTGCTCCGATCAGACTCGTTCTGTCATACGGCCGCGTCAGCCAGAACGGACTCTCCTCGGCCGGCGCGTCTTCCTGTATCGCGCTCGCGCCCAGCGTCCAGCACGCGAGCACCGCCAGCGCCGCCGGAATTCCGTTCCAGTCGAGCAGCGTCCCGCCATGATCGAGCACCGCATCCGGCGAAAGGAACGCGTACACGGCGAACAGACCCGCGACCGCCGCAATCTGTGGCCAGAGCCGCCGCGCATCCTTCCGGAAGATATGCAGCGCCTGTCTCACGCCGCCCGCCTTTGCTCCCGCGCCAGGGTGACGAAGATTTCCCGCAGGGGCATGGCGCGCGCGGAGAGATCCGTCATGCGCGGAAACATCTTCCGCACGCGCTCACCGATCGTCTGCTCGTCGAAGTGCGTGTCCACAAACCGCACTACGGCGGGCGTTGTCTCCGGCCGCAGCCAATCGGCCGGCCAGTTCCGCGGCACTTCGGAAGGCGCGCCCAGCGTTACTTCCACTTCGCGGAAGCGCGCCGAGAGCGACGCCATCTCTTCGGAAAACTGCATGCGGCCGTTTTCCAGATAACCCGCGTGGCTCGCGAAGCTTTCAATCTCAGCCATGTCGTGCGAGGAGATCAGAATCGTGGTGCCTTCCGCGTTCTCGATCAGCCCTTCAATGAACTCATCCCGCACCAGAGGATCGAGACCCGTGAAGGGCTCATCCAGAATGATCAGCGGCGGATGATACGCAAGCGACGACGCGAGCGCTGTCTTCATCCGCATACCGCGGGAAAGCTGGCTGATTTTGCGGTCTCCGGGCAACCCGAATTTGCGCAGCAGCGCCGACGCCATCGCGTCATCCCACGACGGATAAAACGGCTTCAGATAACGCATCAGGTAATCGACCGTCATCCACTCCGGCATCTTCTGGTTTTCGGAGACGTAGCCGATTTGCCGGAAATCGCTGCCGCGCAATCGCCGTGAATCCTTGCCCGCGATCTCCACCAGCCCTTCATCCGGCTCGTAAATGTTCATCATGGTGCGGATCGCCGTCGTCTTCCCCGCGCCGTTCGCTCCGATCAGCGCGTAAACAGCGCCCTCCGGCACATCCAGATTGAGACGTTCGAGCGCCTGCACGCGCCGGAATGTTTTCGAAAGTTCCAGGCACCGAATGACGTAGCTCATGATTTTTCTCCGTCCCCTCTCGCGCTGATGAGTTGTTCGCTGTCTCCCAGCCGCCGCCAGTAGCGTTCCACGCCGCTCAGCACGTCATCGAGTTCCATGCCGAGTTTCTTGGCTTCCACCACCAGTTTTTCCATCTCGTCGCGCAGCAGGCGGGAACGCTCCGTCACGCCTGGCGTGGGGCGCGTCGAAACGACGGTCCCCTGTCCCACCAGCACTTCGAGCAGCCCTTCGCGCACCAGTTGCATGACGATTTTGTGCGCCGTGTTGGGATTGATCCGCAGTTCCTTGCTGAGCGTCCGCACTGAAGGAAAGGGATCGCCTGGCCGCAGTTTGCCCGCCACAATCGCGCGCTTCACGGCGTAAACCGCCTGATCGCAGAGCGACTCGCCGGGCTGAAACGTAATCCGAAACGGAATCATAAGCGGCTAGTTCTCGCCCGGCCTCTCCACGTGGTCGACGATGAGGGTTCCATCGGAGCCCTCCGCAGCCTCCAGCCGCAGACCGGACTTCCGAAGCGCATTCTGAATCAACGCCGTGGTTTCACCCGGGTCCGACGGCGGACCGGGTGGAGGCGGAGGCGGAACAACGGCTCCTGGAGGCGGCGGCGCAGTCTCCACAACGTTGCTGAGCGGGACAGCCAGATGAAGATCGAATCTTCCTGCGAGCCCTGTCTTGTCGATGACTTTCCGGTCTGTCCTGAGGGACAATGCGGCGCAGATCTGCGCCATCGTCGCGCCTTGAAAATCGAATCCGTTGCGCGAAACGCGGGGGATGCCGCAAAGCGGAAGCGTCTGCGGAGATCCGGTCCCGGGCGCCGCGATGGCGCGACTCCTTTCTGCCGAAACCGGCGGCAGATGGCTTCCTTCTTCGATCGTGAGGGCATATACCGGGACTGGTTTGCTTTCGCGATGAACCCGGAGTCCGAACCTCCCGGCAAGCAGCGCCCGCAGCATCGGCCCACGCATCGTCCCCTGGTCAGGCGCGGCCTGTCCAGGCACGGACTCGGCCTTCGCCTCAATGGCGTAGGGTTCCGAATACATCCATGCCGGGCCATTCTCGACCTTCGTGTTTGCGCATCTGAGATCGAGCTCTCCGTTGGGGAACAGAAGGAATGCGTAATGAATGAGCGTTTCCACCGGCCCGCAGGGCATCGTCATTCTGCCTGGCCCTCGGACCAGGGGCACTATGATACTTTCGCCAGGCGCGCAGCGGCGGATCGAAACCGCTTCCCACTTCGGTAACGGCTCGCTCGTCTGACTCTGTCCGGCGGCCGCGATCGCGATGACAAGAGCCGCGATGCGCCAGCCGGACAGAATCATAGCTGTATTATGACATGTAGTACAGCTAAGTCAACAGGAAATTGACGGTCGTTATTTACCGTCAACCGAGTACGCCAGAAACGCGTTCCCCGGCGCGCCGCCCCACTGGTTGTAGCCGGAATTCGCAAACACCATTCCGCCCACTACCGCCGGGCCGCCCACATCAATCGCGCCGCCGTGCGCTTTGCCGCCGTTCACCGCATCGAACTCCTGGGCGGTATTCGCATCCCACAGCACTTTGCCGTTGGCTGTGGCATACGCCCGCAGATGCCCGTCCACCGCGCCCGAAAAGACCGCGCCTGGAATCGCCGTGACCGCCGCCGATTGCGCCGGCGAGCAATCCTTCTTTTCGGAAACGCACGGCTGTGGCGTCGAATCCCACACGATCTTTCCCGTCTTCAGATCGATTGCGTGTAACCCGCCGCCTTTGCGCGGATCGAGCGTCATCCGGTACCCCACCGGCGACTTCGGATCCACTTCGCCGCCAATTCCAGGATTCGAAATCGCGACATACAGATTCTTCCCATCGGAAGCCGATCCCCACTGGCTTCCGCCGAGCGCGGTCCCCTCACCGGCCTGAGTCTGCCAAAGCACTTCACCCTTCCGGTCCGGATCGATCGCATACGCCTTGCCGGATTTCTGCGCGATCACCAGCGCCCGCTTCCCGCCGCCGAGGGACACCAGAATCGGCGGCTGCCCGAAATCGAAATCCGGCCCGCCCTTTTTCGGACAATTCGCCTTCACCGGCGAACTGCAGCCGTTGTTGTACGTATCGCCCGCCGTGAGTTGCTTCGACCATTTCAGTTCGCCGGTCTTCAGATCCATCGCGAGAATCGCGTCGCTCGTCGCGGTCGGCGGATCGGAATAGTTATCGCCCGTCGCCACATACAGCACCCCCGCCTTTTCATCGATCGTCGGAGTTGACCAGATCCCGGCGCCCGAAGGGCCGGACTGCGCGGTTCCGGCAGACGATTTGCCGGTTTCCTTCGGTGCGTCCGCTATCGTGAACGTCTGCCAGACCTTCTTCCCCGTATTCGCATCCAGCGCCACCACGCTCCCGCGGAACGTGCAGCAGGCAAATTTCGGATCGCCGCCCAGCGCCTCCTCAAACGACGAATATCCCTGATACACCACGCCCTTATAGAAGCGCGGACCACCCGTCGCAATCGCCGCGAAATGCTCCACCGGCTTTTCTTTCCACAGCAGTTCGCCGGTCTGCGCATTCAGCGCGTCTATCGTGCCGCCGCCTTCCGCGAAAAACGCCGCGGGCTTGCCGTTCGCTTCTCCGATCGAAACACCGGAGCGAATTCCCGGCGCCGTCTGGAATCCCCAATACGTGCAGCCCGTCTTCGCATCGAGCGAATACACGGCGCCGCCGGTCGTCGTCAGGAACACGCGGCCGCCCACGATCGTTGGCTGCGACCGCACCGCCGTTACGTCGCCCAGATTGAACGCCCACTTCAGCCTCAGCTTCGGAAGATCGGACGCCTTCAATCCCGCCATCGCCGTGTCCGCGTAGCGCGAATTCGTATCGCTCGGGCTCCATCCATTCCATTCGGGAGCTCCCGCTTTCACCTGAAATGCCGGATTCGCGCCGCACGTCGGTTTGATCGCCACCGGAGCTTTTGAACCGCCCGTAGGCGCGATATAACCGATGAGCGCGAAGATATCCGTTGTGGAAAGGCCGGCCGCCCGTTCTTTCATCACGCCCGTCGTCAACGCGGCGTAAATGGCTTCGCCGCTCATGGCCTTGATCGCCGAAATGGCCGGCACATGCCCTTGCGGCGTGTCATGACACGTCGCGCATCGTTCTTTATAAAGAGCCGCGCCATCCTGCCCGAAGGCGAGCGCCGCCGTCAATACCGCGAGTAAAAAATAACGCATATGAATCCCTCACCTTTTTAGATAAAATCCCGTTTTCGCGATTGCAGAAAGAACGTCAGCGCGAGCGTTCCCGCAATCACCCCCAACTCGCTTGCCACGATCCAGAGCAACTGTCTGTTCCATACGGCCGTGTTGCCTTTCGCCAGATCCATCAGCCCTGGCGTTCGCGCAATCAGGAACCATGCGAGCCAGTAGGAGGAATTGCACGCCACTGTCGCCGCAATCGTCCAGCCTTCCGATTCCCCCACCAGCGCGCTCCCCGTAATCAGGCAAAACCCCACAAGCGGCAAGAGCAGTACGATCACCGCGAACGGAATCGACCCCTTCGGCAGAAAACCGCGCACCTCAATCAGCGCAACCGTCGCCGCCACCAGCACCAGCCACGGCATCAGAAACATCCCCACTGATGACACGAGCTTCGCCGCCGTATACTCGCGAACCGAGATCGGCAGGCTCATCACGAACGCCAGATGCTGCTTCTTGCGCTCGTTGACAATCGCCGATACCGGCAGCATGCACGCCACGATCACCAGCGCGGTGAAAATCCAGACCCCGCCGATCACGCCCGCCACTTCGCCGCCTTTGAAACAAAGGCCCAGCGCCGCCAGGCCGGCAGCCGTACTGATCACGACCTGCATCCGGTGCAGCCACCAGTCTTTCTTCACCAGTTCCCATGTCACCGAGCGCGTCATGCTTCCACCTCTTCACCGCAAGCGATTCTGCTCTGCTCCACGTTCGCCACAAAAATCTCTTCGAGCGTCATGCTCTCGATCGCCTGCACCCGCGCGCCGCGGCTCTCGTATTCATTCGCCAGCGCCGGCTCAAACGCATTCGCGGTCGCGATCGCGAGCCGCCCTTCCTGCCGCACGCCGATAATTCCCGGTAACGCCGGCAGCCGCTCGCCCGAAGGCACTTCGAGACGCAGCCGCCGCCAGCGATCCAGATACATCTCCTTGTCCATCGAATCGATAATCCGGCCGCGGTCCATAAACGTGATCGTGTCGGAAATCTGTTCCACGTCGTGCGTGTTGTGCGAGGAGAACAGGATTGTGCGGCCCTCGTCCCTCATCACGGCGGTCAGTTCGCGCAGAACCTCGTGCCGCGCCACAGGATCGAGCCCGGTCGTCGGCTCATCGAGCACCAGCAGTTTCGGCTTGCGCGCCAGCACCAGCAGCAGCATGGCCTTCACGCGCTGCCCGTGCGAGAGTCCCCGCACCACCTGTTCCGCCTGCAGTCCGAACCGCTTCAGCAGCACCTGCGCATAAGCGTTGTCCCATCCGGGATACATCGAGGCGATGAGCTTCAGGTGCCACGCGATTGTCATCGCGTCGTACAGCCGCATGTCTTCCGACGCGAATCCGATGTCCCACTTCGCCGCGATCTGCTCCGCGGGCATGCGCCGCCCCAGCACAAACGCTTCGCCGCAATCCTGATGGATCAGCCCCATCAGGATGCGAATGGTGGTCGATTTCCCCGCGCCGTTCGGACCGATGAGCCCCATGATCTGGCCTTCCGGCACCTGGAGATCGATTCGGTCCAGCGAGAAAAATTTGTACTTCTTCCCCACGCCCCGTAAATCAATTGCCAACCCGCTCATACCTTCTCCTTTTCCCCCTGCGCCGCGCGGAGCCGTTCGGCCAGTTCGGAGGGCTGCATCCCGAGCAGCGCCGCAATCCGCGTCGCCTGGGTCAGATGGTTCGCCAGTTCCTGCTCGTGCAGCCTCGCCCCCAGCCCCGGCGTGGACGCCACATGAGACCCCCGCCCCTGCTGCGTGACAATCACGCCCTCCCGCTCCAGTTCCAGATAAGCCCGCTTGACCGTAATCACGCTGACTTCGAGATCCACCGCCAGTTGCCGGATGGAAGGAATCGCCTCGCCCTCCGCCCAATCGCCGACCGCGATCTTGCGTTTGATCTGCTCCATGATCTGGAGGTACATGGGGCGCTTGTCGGATTGGGAGATTTCGAAAACGCCGCTCATGCAGTGTGTATGCTCAGTATACACAGAAGACGGAGCAGGTCAAGAGATTTCTCTATACGAGAGCGGTCACGTAGAATGAAGTTATGAAGAAAAGCAGCGCCGCCGTGACCCTGGGGAGAAGAGGCGGACTGAAGGGCGGTCCCGCCCGCGCGGCGCGTCTGACTCCGGCAGAACGCAGCGCGAGTGCGAGCAAAGCAGTCCGCGCGCGCTGGCAGAAACAGGGAAAGCCCCCAGCGGCGAAAGTAATTGTGCGTGACACCTCCGATGAGACTCTCGTTCAACTTCTGAACCGTCTCAAGACAACGACTGATCTCGCGGAAGTTGCCCTGCTATCCGACAAGATCGAGCGACTCGTTTTCCACAAACAATTCGGTAGTGCCTAAAATCAGACGTCCGCCTCCAGCAGGGGTCATGCGTCACCTGCTGGAGCGGTTCCGCGATGGGCGAATCGCCGTCGAGGATTTCACAGAGCTAAAGCATTGGTTGGAATCGGATGTCGAGGTCCCCGACGGTCCGTGGTTCAAGCGCTTCCCGAACTTCACCCTCGCGGGTGAAGGCGAGATGCCGAAGACTTTCCTCACCTCAAAGATGATTCCGCACGGCAACGAAGTCTTCTGAAATTTCTTTTCTTTGAACTTAGGCCCAGAAGCGTTTGCGCATCACGATCACGGAAAAACCAATCGCCGTGAGAAGTCCAGGAGCCGGCTCCGGAGTAGAACTTGCTTCAGCGCTGGCGGTGGCAATTACCTGTACGCCTGAGAGCGGCGCGTATCTGCAATCATAGGACCCGCTCAGATCCGGGCAGTCACTAAACTCAACGGATGCGTTGTTGATGTAAAGTGATGTTCCGGGACCATAGCTGAAGCTAAGGCAGTTTACGTTTGCGAAACAGACAGCCCCGTCGGCGCCTGTTTCGAAGATCAGGAGTCCGCCATCGGAAGCACTGAAGTTGAACGATAACTGAGTTGGTGTCGCGAAAAGGTCGGAGCCAGACGCAGTTACTTCTGCATTGAGCGGACCGTCATGCAAGTTGACTTCACATGGTAAGCCCTCGCAGGGCGTCGTAAAGCTACCTTCACTGAAAGTCGTTGGGTCACTTAGCGTCAGATTCCAGCCAATTATATGAACCTGGTTTGAAAATGCTGGGTCATCCAGGATACCGATCGTGCCGTCAGTCGTAATCGTGCCGGTCACCGTCGCCGGTCCAGCCGAAAAGTCGACGTTGTATGTGATATTGCTCGCCGCGCAGGCAAGCGGCAATGAGAGCACTACCAGAAGCGAACACAATGAGTTCATTTCGACCCCTCCGCGCAATAGGAATCACCAAGCGTATCATTCCGGCTGGTCACCTGATCGACAATCTGCTGCAATGTGAGTACTGGAACCTATCGAGCAATCAGGGATTTGTAAATAGGGGAATTGCTGGTTGCATGTGCTGTGGGTGCGAGCAGTGTCATGAATATTCCTTCTTCTTCCGCGCCAGATATCCCTTAAACATCCGCTCCGTGAACAACCCGAACGGCTGGTCCGTCGTCACGTAAGTCCACGTCGCGCCGCGCTCCAGCCGCTCCGGATTCTCGAACTCAATCGAACCCGACTCCACCCGCGCCCCCGCAAACGCCGCCGCTACGCCCTCATCCACGGACCGCAGGAAATCCTCATAAATATCCCGCTCCACGATGAGGAACTTATGCAGCGGATCGCCGCTCGACCAGGACGTCCAGATCAGACTGCTTCGCAAATCCGCCTCATTCGCCAGGTAATCCGCCCAAACTTCATCCATCGTCGCGAGCGCAATCCGCCGCCCCTCGCGCTCCACCGCCTCCACGCCGGCCGCTTCCACGAGCGCCGCGTACTGCTCCTCCGGCAGCATCTCCGCCACGCTCCACTCCGCGGAAACCAGCACCTTCCGCCGCATCGCATACGCCTCGCGCCGATGAAACTCCGTCGCGCAGTCATACTTCCACAGCATCTGCCGAATCTCCAGATTTTGGCTCTCCGCCGTCCGCTGCACACTCTCGATATCCGGATTCTCCGCGATCCCGAACTTGACGAGAAGGTCGTCCTCCAGGCTGATAAAAAATTTAGACGATCCCGGATCCCCCTGCCGTCCCGCGCGCCCGCGCAGTTGAAAATCGATTCGCCGCGCCTCATGCCGCGTCGTCCCGATCACGTACAGCCCGCCGAGCGCCACCACCTTCTCGCGATCGCGCGGCGGATTTCCGCCCAGCAGAATATCCGTCCCGCGCCCCGCCATGTTCGTCGAAACCGTGACCGCGCCGAGCATCCCGGCCTGCCGCACAATCTCCGCCTCGGCCTCGTCATTGCGCGCATTCAGTACCGAATGCGGGATATTCGCAATATCCAGCAGCCAGCTCAGCCTTTCGGATTCCTCCACGCTTGCTGTGCCCACAAGCATCGGGCGGCCTGTCGCATGCACGCGCTGGATCTCTTCCACGAGCGCCCGCTGCCGCCCCGCCTTCGAGACAAAAACTGCATCCGGCAGATCTTCGCGAATCACCGGACGATTCGGCGGGATCACCCGCACCGGCAGCTTGTAGACCTTCCAGAATTCGTCCGCCTGGGTCGCCGCCGTGCCTGTCATCCCGCAGATCTTCCCGTAGAGCGCCGCCAGGCTCTGCACCGTGACCGATCCCAGCACGCGCCCCTGCGTCTTCAGCCGCAGCTTTTCCTTCGCCTCCACCGCCGAATGCAGCCCCGCGGGCCAGCGGCGGTTCTGCGCGATGCGCCCCTTGAACTCATCCACCATTTCGATGGCGCCGTCTTTCACCACGTAATCCACATCGCGGCGCAGCAGCGTATGCGCGTGCAATGCGTCCTGCGCCGCGGTCAGGATCGCGAGGTTTTCGGCGTCGAACAGGCTCCCGCATTCGAGCGCCTCTTCCACGCGCTCGATCCCGCGATCGGTGAGCCGCACGTTGCGCCCGAATTCATCGAACGTGTAGTGCGCGTGCCGGCGCAATCCCGCGATAACAGCATCCACCCGATACGCGAGCGCCGAATCCTCCGGCAGCCCGCCCGCGATCACCAGCGGAATCCGCGCCTCGTCCAGCAGAATGGAATCGGCTTCGTCGATTACCGCGAAGGCGAACGGCCGCTGCACGAGCTCATCCGGACTGCGCGCCAGCCCATCGCGAAGATGATCGAACCCGACTTCGTTCGCGGTGGCGTAGGTGATGTCGCAGTTGTAGGCGGCGCGGCGCTCGGCGATCGTGAGGTCCTGCGAAATCGTCCCGATGCTCAGCCCAAACCACTCGTAGACCGGACTCATCCACTCCGCATCGCGCCGCGCCAGATAATCGTTCGCCGTGAGCACATGTACGCCGCGTTTTTCGAGTGCGAACCAAACGATGGTTGGCACGGCTGCGAGCGTCTTGCCCTCGCCCGTCTGCATTTCGGCAATCTCGCCGCGCGCGAGCGCAATCGCGCCGAGAATCTGGACGTCGAACATTCGCAGCCCAAGCAGCCGCTCGGCCACGACGGCAGTCAGCGCGAAAACCTCCGCCATAGTCGACCGGGGCTGCGCGCGCAGTTCCGCGTCCGAAAGCTCGCCAAGCGTCTCGCGCCGCGAGTTGATATCACGAAGCAAATCGATGGCTTCCCGGTCGCCCAGACCGAGCCACCCCGCTAGTTTTTCGAGCAACACACGAATCTCCTTCAGTAACAGCCGCACCAGAAAGCCGCGTTATTGAAAGAGAGGAGGAGGAGGCCGCACAAACAGCCTGAATTCGAGAATCGCAGCGCGAAGCGCAAACGAATAATCGGGAGCCGCAGCCCGGACGGCGCGCGCCGCGCGAACTGGACGCGCTACAAGAATCGTCCGCCGCGCCATTCGCCGCCAGTTCGCGGTCGCCGGACGTGGCTGCTCGAACGCAACGGGCGAAGCCGCCTGCGCCGAAATCAACGCCAGCAGGGCCGCCAATACCAGCCTGACCGCGATCCGCGCCATCACGTCAAGTGTCGCATGTCTGGCCGGCAATCGCGCTGAGATCTTTTCCGGAAGCGTCAACAACACAAATGTTGTATATGCAACACTCGTGTTGTAGTTTTTAAACGCTTCCCCCGATGCATGGCAAGGGCAAGGAACTCGGCACTGGTCTCGTAAATAAAATTCTGAAACAGCTGGGGCTAAAGTGAGGCCTGTTCGTATGACGCAATATCCTGTAACGCTCGAGCCCGATGACAACGGAACCATCCTTGTCTCTTTTCCAGACATCCCGGAGGCGGTAACCCACGGCGGCAACGAAGCTGACGCGCTGGTCCACGCCCAGGACGCATTGATTACGGCGCTCATGATCTACATCGAGGACCGCAGAACCACTCCCCGGCCATCAGTTCCTCGCCGCAGGCAAAGAGTGGTTGCATTGCCTGTCCTGGCCGAGGCAAAGGTGATGCTCTCCGACGCCATGATCGAGCGGCGAATACGCAAATCGGACCTTGCCCGGTCGCTGGATGTGCACATGCCGCAGGTTGACCGTCTTCTGAATTTGCGGCATTCCTCCAGAATCGAAATAATCGACGCCGCCCTTCATGCCATCGGAAAGAAGCTAACGATCGCCGTGACGAGCGTCGCGGCCTAATTCTCCGAAGGCTTCTCCGCGCTCTCAATCACCCACGTATCCACCGCCGCCGTGGTGTGCTCCAGCTTCAGTCCAATCTCATGCAGCGACGTGAAAATCGTCGGACTCGTCGCCCCCACAATTCCCGCGAGCGCCCCGCTGAACGGCTCGAGCGCCGCGAACTTTACGTCGAAACTGTACTCGCCCGCGAATCCGGAATGATCGACAACAGGCCCGTGCGTAGCCGCCTCCAGAACGTGCCCGAAATCGGCGACGGACATCTTGTTCCCCGCCACATGCACGAGGAATTCCTTGTTCTCATCGGGCTCGATCGAGAGGTTGCCGCGATGCGGTTCCGCTGGACGGCTGGCTGCCGGCCGCGCACTTCCCGGAACAGCCGTCAAAACCCATGCGCTCATCTCTTTCGTCGTGTTCCGAACTTCCAGCCGGAACCGCTCTTTCAGCAAATTGCGCAGCATCGCCTGCAGCGCGGGAGCCGCTCCGGCGTCCAGTTCGTCCAGAGTGTAGGGCGGCGTGTCTGCAGGTAGAGCCGCTTCCACGTTGAATCGTTCCGTCAACACCCACTTCGGACCGCCCGCCAGCAGCGCCTTATCGCTCACGATAAAACAGCTATACCGAATCCCGTAAGCCAGCACGATCAGCGAATAGAGCGTGGTGTTCTCCGCCGAAAACCGCCGGGCGTCGACGCGAATTGTTCCCCGCGTGCACGCAGGAAACACAAACGCTCCATCTCCGTTCGGAATCCGGGGCCCGGTTACCTCCTTCGGATCCCCTGGTTTCACCGACGCGGCGTCGAAAACCTGACCGAACAACGCTGATGCAGCCACCAGGGCAAGAAGTATCCCTTTCATAAGGGCCAGATACTGATACGCTCCGAGATCGGCGCCGTCCCCAAAAAAATCAGCGACCGTCACAATCCGAGATTCCGGACAAGACAACTGGCGGGCGGTCAGGAAATTCCGCTACCAGGGAGAGATTGCCGCCCATCGCCTGAACCGTCTTCCGCAGCGTGGAAAGCAGGATTTTTCTTATCTGCGTTCATCTGCGGCCAAAATCAGTTCAACAAAATCGCAGCTCTATCTCCCGTATTTCCAACAAACCGGCCCCAAATCCTCAAACATCTCATATCGCCTGGTCTACCCTGTCACCGGAGGTCCACCCATGTCCAGCTCAGCAAAAATCGCCGCCAACCGAATGAACGCCAAACTCTCCACAGGCCCGCGCACCCCGGCCGGCAAGGCCCGCTCATCCCGCAACGCCGCCAAATTTGGACTCTTCTCCGGAACCTTCACCCATCCCGGTGAAGAAAAGGAATACGCCGCCCTGCGCGCGAATCTCGGTGACGAGTTCGACCCGCAAACCGCCCTCGAACACGCCGCGCTCGATCAAATCTGCGGAGCCGTCTGGCGTCTCCGCCGCTGCAACCAACTCGAAGCCGCCATCCGCCGCGCGCGCAGACAGGCAAACGCGATACTCCTGAACGCACTCATAGACACACAAAAGCGCATTCGCAAAAACGAACCCAATTTCCCGGTTGCCGCTTAAATTTCAGGAGCTTACAGTGGGCCTAACTCTGGATTTGACCCTGCGCCAGGGCCTTTTTTCCAGCCTCAAGAACCCGCAGGATCTTCTCCGTATCGAACACGCACCCGCCCCAGGTCCCGCCGCTCGCATCCTGCAGCGCCGCCCAGAGCCGCGTGTCATCCGGCAGATTCGGATCGGCCGCCAGATCGGTTCGCGGCGCGCGCTTCGCCAGGATCGCAGTCCCAGCCTCTACCCCTGAAACCACGCCGCCCTCACCCACCAGGTTCACCGTCCCATGCAGATTCACGCGATCGACCACAATCTCGATCATGTCGCCATCGCGCACCCGCCCCAGCGGGCCGCCGGCCAACGCTTCCGGGGAGACATGCCCAATGCACGCGCCGGTCGAAACCCCGCTGAACCGCGCGTCCGTCAGGAGCGCGACATGTTTCCCGAACGGCAGATACTTCAGGGCGGAGGTCAGCTGATACGTCTCCTCCATGCCCGTCCCCATCGGACCGCGGCAAGCCAGCACCAGCACATCGCCCTTCTCGATTTTGCTCGCCTTGATCGCCGCAATCGCATCCGGCTCGGTGACGAAAACCTTCGCCGGGCCGGTCTTGCGATAGACCCCATCCGCATCCACCACCGCCGGATCGATCGCCGTCGCCTTGATGACCGACCCTTCCGGCGCCAGATTCCCCACCGGGAAGCAAATCGTCGCCGTCATCCCATGCTTCGCCGCGCCATCCGGCGAGTAAATCACGTGATCCGGATCAATGCCGTCGCGCTCCTGCAGCAGCTTGCGCAACTTATGCCGGCGTTCGGAATCCTGCCACTCATCGAGCTGCTGATCCACCGTCATCCCGCTCGCGGTCAACGCCTTCGTCTCCAGCAATCCCGCGCGCCGCAAATGCAGCATCACTTCCGGAACACCGCCCGCCAGGAACACGTGGATCGTCGCATACGGTCCATTTGGCATCGCATCCACCAGCCGAGGGACCTGCCGGTTGATGCGCGCCCAATCATCCACCGTGGGCCGCTTCAGGCCCGCCGCGAACGCAACCGCCGGCGTGTGCAGCAACAGATTCGTCGATCCGCCCACCGCCGCGTGCGCCGCCATCGCATTGTGCAGCGCCGCATCCGTCAGGATGTCGCGCATCTTCACGCCGCGCTTCTCGAGTTCCATCAGCGCGCGCGCCGAGCGCTTCGCCATGTCAAGCCAGATCGGCTGCCCCGAAGGAGCCAGCGCGGAATGGCTGATCGACATCCCGAGCGCCTCGCCCACCACCTGCGCGGTCGCCGCTGTTCCCAGGAACTGGCACCCGCCGCCGGGCGTCGCGCACGCGCGGCAGCCGAGATCGGCCGCGTCTTCGAGACTAATCTCGTGATGCACAAAACGCACCCCAATCGTCTGGATGCGTCCCGCGTCTTCTCCCTGTTCCGGCAGCAGCGTCACGCCGCCCGGCACCAGCACGCACGGCAGATCGTGCATGGAAGCCAGCGCGATCATCATCGCCGGCAGACCCTTGTCGCACGTGGCCACGCCCACTACGCCGCGCCGCGTCGGCAGCGAGCGGATCAGCCTTCGGAAAATCGTCGCCGCGTCGTTGCGGTAGGGCAGGCTGTCGAACATCGCAGTTGTGCCCTGCGAACGCCCGTCGCACGGATCGGTACACGCGCCCGCGAACGGAACAGCGCCGGCGGACGAAAACTCGCGCGCCGCCGCTTCCATCAGCAGCCCCACTTCCCAGTGGCCGGTGTGATAACCGAGCGCGATCGGCGTGCCATCCGCCGCGCGAATGCCGCCGTGCGTCGAAAGGATCAGGTACTCTTTGCCGCCGAGCGCCGCGGGATTCCATCCCATCCCGGCATCCTGCGTGAGTCCAAACAAATCGCCGGAGGGGCGGTTGCGCAGCATCTCCGGCGTCAGCGGCAGCGTTCCCGCCGGGCCTTTGGCCCGCGTGGGCACGTCAAAGAGATTTTCAGTCATCGAAAGTTCTTAAGCGAGCGTTCCGCCGTCGATAAACATGAACGAACCGGTCACGAACCCGGCCTGCGGCGAAGCGAGATACAGCGCCAGATCCGCCATTTCATCCGGACGTCCCAACCGTCCCACAGGCTGCCGCGCGTTCAGCTCCGCCTTGATCTTTTCCACTTCATGGCTGTGATACTTCTCGATGTACGCTTCCACGAACGGCGTCTCTGTGGTGCCGGGGCAAATCGCGTTCACGCGAATCTTCCCGGCGTATTCGAGCGCGAGTTGCTTCGTCATCGCCAGCACCGCGCCCTTCGTCGCGCAGTACGCGAAGCGCCGCCGGAAACCCTTCACGCCGGCCACCGATCCGATATTCACGATGTTGCCCGAGGATTTGAGCAGCAGCGGCATCGCCGCCTTCGTCACGAAGAACGTCCCTTCCACGTTCACGCGGAACAGCCGCTCGAAATCTTCCGTCGTGGTTTCTTCCACGCTCGCCACCAGACCGATGCCCGCGTTGTTCACCAGAATGTCGAGCTTGGGAAGCGCCTCGAAAGCGGCCTTCACGGCGGCTTCGTTCGTGATGTCGAGTTGCATCACCGACGAATTCTTCAGTTCCTTCGAAAGGTTCTCCGCGCGCGCCTTATCCACGTCCGCGATGATCACCGACGCGCCCGACCACGTGAACCGGCGGCAGATCGCCTCGCCGATACCGCTCGCGCCGCCCGTCACCAGCGCAGTAAGTCCATCCAGACGGAAAGGTTCGTGATTGCTCATAGTTTTGTAATCGTAAGGGGTGTTAAATGCTGAGTATACTAATGGATTCCATGGCAAACTCTAACTCTAAGAATCTCACCGGAAAAATTGCGGTCATCACGGGCGGCAGCCGCGGTCTCGGCCGCGCCATGGCGCTCTCCCTCAGCGCCGCCGGCGCCACCATCGCGCTCGCCGCGCGCGACGCCGAAAAGCTCGCCGAGGTCAAAGCCGAAATCGAAAAGGCGGGCGGCAAGGCTGCCACCTACGTCGTCGACGTGGTCAACGAAGACAGCGTCGCCAAGCTCCAGTCGGACGTCGCGAAAGAGCTGGGCGCCGCTCAGATCCTGATCAACAACGCCGGCGTGAACATCCGCAAAAACGTCACGGACTTCACGCTCGACGAATGGAATAAGGTGCTCGATACGAATCTGACGAGCGTCTTCCTGCTCTGCCGAGCATTCGTGCCGGGCATGAAGGGCACTGGCTACGGACGCATCCTCAATATGACGTCGATCATGAGCCATGTTTCACTGCCTGGCCGCGCCGCGTATTCGTCGAGCAAAGCCGCGCTTCTCGGTCTGACTCGCGCGCTCGCGCTCGAAGTCGCCGATCAGGGGATCACGGTGAACGGCATCAGCCCCGGCCCGTTCGGCACGGAAATGAACACGCCGCTCATGCAGAATCCGGAGCTCAACGCGCAGTTCATCGCCAACATCCCGGTCAGCCGCTGGGGCCGCGTGGAAGAGATTGGCGCGCTCGCCACCTATCTCTGTTCCGAAGACGCCGGCTTCATCACCGGTACGGATATCCTGATCGACGGCGGCTGGACCGCGAAGTAGTTTTATGCGGCGGCTTCTGGTTCTGGCGGCGCTCGCCGCGTGCTCGCTGGGCGCGGCGCATCGCGTCGAAGTCGAGGGCCATCGCGGCGCGCGCGCCCGCCGTCCGGAAAACACGATCCCCGCGTTCGAATATGCGATTTCACAGGGCGTTGACGTCCTGGAACTCGACATGAACGTGACGAAGGACGGCGTGCTCGTTGTTTCGCACGATCCCGTCCTTCATCCGCCCGTTTGCTCCGGTCCGGTTCCGCAGGCCAATATTCATGACCTGACGCTCGCGCAGGTGCGCGAATGGGATTGCGGCAAAATCCAGAATCCGGCGTTCGCGACTCAGCAGGCGATCCCCGGCACGAAGATGCCGACGCTCGACGAAGTCTTCGACCTCGCGCCGAGGGGCAGCTTCCAGTTCAATATCGAAACGAAGATCAATGAGAAGAAGCCCGAACTCGCGCCGCCGCCCGATGAATTCGCGCGGTTGGTGCTGGCAGCGGTCAAAGCTCATCATCTGGAATCGCGAGTGACCCTCCAGTCATTCGATTTCCGTACGCTGCACGAGATGAAAAAGCTGGCTCCGGAAATTCGCCGCGTTGCTCTTTACAGCGGACCCGCGAAGGATTTCGTTCAGATCGCGCAGGAAGCCGAAGCCAACATCGTGTCACCCGAATTTCACCTGGTCACGCCGGAGCAGGTAGAGGCCGCGCACAAAGCCGGCCTGCGAGTGATCCCGTGGACTCCGGACAAACCGGAAGACTGGGACCGCCTCATCGCCGCCGGGGTCGACGGCATCATCACAGACGATCCCGCGTCACTCATCGAACACCTGAAGCAGTAGGTTACTCCGGCAGCGCGAAACTATACAGCACCTGCGCGGTGGAAACCGCCACGTACTGCTTCCCATTCACCGAATAGCTCATCGGCGAGCCGGCCACATCGGCCCCCGCGCCGAAGTGCCATAACGCCTTGCCGCTCTTCGCATCGAGCGCAATCAGATTCCCCTCATGAGTCGAAGCAAACACAACACCGCCGCCGGTGGCGAGCACCCCTGCGGTCAGCGAAGCCTCCTTCACCGGGAACTTCCAGACCACCTTCATCGTCTCCGGATCGAACGCGGCAATCCCCGAAGACTCCGGAGCATCGCCCGCCGGCGGACCAACATTGCTTCCCGCGCTCCCCTGGAACTGTTTACCCGGCTCGAACGGCGCCGGCGCAATCGCGAATGGCATCCCGCCATCGTGATATGTGAAATAGAGCCACCCCGTCAAAGGGCTATAGGACGGCGCCTGGAAATTCGACCCGCCAATCAGCGACGGATACACCCACACGCCCTTCTCATTCGCATCGGCTTCGGGAATCGTGATCGGCTTGCCGGTCGAATCCCAGCCCTTGACCCAGTTCGTTCGCACATACGGCGCGGCCGCCAGGAACTGCCCGCTCTGCCGGTCGATCACATAGAAGTTGCCATTGCGATTCGCCTGGATCAGCAGCTTGCGGCTCTGCCCATGCCACATGCGATCCACCAGCACCAGATCTTCCGTCGCGTCCCAGTCGCGCGTGTCGTGCGGCGTGAACTGGTAATGCCATTTGATCTTCCCGGTGTCGGCGTCCATCGCGATCACCGAACACGTGTAGAGGTTGTCGCCCTTGCGCACATCGCCGTTGATATCCGGCCCCGGATTGCCCACCGCCCAGTACAACGTGTTGAGCGCCGCATCGTAGCTGCCGGTCAGCCACATGCCGCCCGCGCCGTGCTTCCAGCTATCGCCCTCCCACGTGTCATGCCCCGGTTCGCCCGGCTGCGGAATCGCATTCACGTGCCACAGCTTCTTTCCGGTCGCCGGATCGAATGCTTCCACGAAGCCGGTGATGCCGTACTCGCCACCCGAAATCCCGGTGACGATCTTGTCCTTGAGGGCAAGCGGCGCGGACGTCAGGCTGTAGCCGAGCATCGTATCGGCCATTGGCGTTTCCCACAGCGGCGTGCCGGTGCGAGCGTCGAGCGCCACGAGCGCCGCATCCAGAGTTCCGAAGAACACGCGGCCATCCATCACCGCCACGCCGCGATTGAACCGGTTCGCCTCGAACGGATTGACCGTCTTCTGCTGCCGCTGGTATTTCCAGATCTGCCGGCCGGTCGCCGCGTCGAGCGCGAACACCTGACCCGCGGGCCCGCTCGTGTACATCACGCCATCCACCACGAGCGGCGTCGCTTCGAGCGTGCCGTTGCCCGGCATCTGCACCGCCCAGCGAGCCGAGAGATTCTTCACGTTTTGCCAATTGATCTGCGAAAGCGAGGAGTAGTGATGGCCTTTGTAGTCGCCCCAGTAAGTCAGCCAGTTCTGCGGCTCGTTGGTCGAATTGAGGATGCGCTCATAACTCAGCCCGCCTATCGGAAGATCGGCCTTCGTCAGCGTCTTCAGATACGTCGCCAGGTTCGCAACTTCGGTGGGCGTCAGGCGCTTCCCATAGTCGGAGGGCATCACCGATTTCGCGTCTTCGCGAATGCTCGCGGTCTGACTCTTCGAAAAACTTCGCAGCGTGCCCGCCTCATCGCGAATCTGAATCGAGAACGAATCGTCATTACGGCGAAGCCCGCGATACTCGTGCCCGTCCTTCAGCTTGATCGTGACCATAGGCTGCTGCCCCGGATTCACGATGGCCGACCGCAGTTCCTGCGCGCTCTTCATCCCCACGCCCGCAAGGTCGTTGAGATGGCAGGTGCGGCACGCGCCCTTACCCTCGAACACCGCCTGGCCTTCCAGCGGATCGCCCGCAGCCTCCGCCGCCCCCGCGCCCGAAAGACTGCGGACGTACGCCATCACCTGCCAGATCTGATCGCCCGTGAACTGGCCGAACGCGGGCATCTGCGTTCCCTGAATCCCGCCGCGGATGTTGCGGAACATCTCGTTGTCCGTGCCGCCGTGGCGCAGCGAACCGGTCAGCGCCGGTCCGCGATCGCCGCGCGCTTCCGCGCCATGGCACGCCTGGCAGACAGAGCCGTACAACTGCCTGCCTGCCGCGATCGCCGCGGCGTTGCCGGCCAGCGGATTTCGCACCGCATCCTGCGCGAATACACTAATGCAAACGCCGGCGAGGGCCGCCAGCCGCAGCGGGATTCTGGTGATCATGGTTTACTTCTTTGCAGCGTACGTCTTGCTGAAGTTGTTACGCGTGTTGGTGACGGTGAAGCTGCCATCCGGCATCGCGGACACTTTGATGTAATACGCGGGGTCGCCGTTGTGGGGAGCAACCGGCCCAACGGGGCCGCGCCCAAAGCCACCACGTCCCGAACCGCCGCCTGGTCCGCGCCCACCGCCGCTCGCGCCGAATGCGCCACGGCCGCCCCCCGGGCCGCGCGGAGCCGGAGGATTCTCCAAATAACTTCCGAGAGCTTTGGGATCTTCCACGTTGGCGATGTAAACGCCCGGCGTGTTGTTATCGAGGCCGCCCGGCAGCGAGTAGTGGAGCTGCCAGATATCTTCGAGGCCCGGCGAGGTGTGAAGCACCTGGTACACCGGCGCCGCGCCGCCCTTCCGCTGCCCGTTGGTCAGCACGGCGACGCGCGGCTCGAGCGCATGCACCAGGGCCGCCGAACCGGATTGATCCGTGCTGTGGTGCGCGCTCAGATAGAGATCGATCGTGCCGATGGGATTATTCGGGCACATCAGGTCGCCTTCTTCGTTGAAGACGAAGTCGCCCATATTGATCGTGCGGAATTTGCCGTACTGGAACACGAGCGCGAGCGACGCCGCGTTATCGAGGTCGGTATTCTCGTCCTGCTTTTTATAGCTCGCGCACGCGGGATTCGGTTTGCCCGCGCCGGGCGCGCCCGCGATGGGCTTCTTCAGAACCTTGCCGTCGGCGGTCAGTACTTCCACTTTGAGGCCCTTGATCGGAATGATGTCGCCGGGTTTCGCAATCGTGCGCGCCCCGGCGCCGGCCTTCTGGGTCATCGCGGTGTACCACGCATAGAAGCCCTTCACCTGCTCGCGTGTGTCCCGGTCCTCGCCATGGTCGATGAAATGTTTCATCGGGATCTTTTCATAGAGAGCCTGGTAGCTGCCCACATGATCCACGTGATAGTGCGTGATCACCATGTAGTCGATCTGCTTCACGCCGGCATCCTTCAGGACGCCAAGGATCCGGTTCAGATCGCGGTCGCCCGGATTACCGGTATCGAGCAGCATCGATTCGCCGCTCGGCGATACGTAGAGCGCGGAAAGGCCGCCCTCCGTATCGATGAAGTACATGTCGAACGGCTTCGTTTGGGCCTGCGCAAAGGGCAGGCAGATCGTCATCGCCGCGAGCGCGGCCAGAGTGCATTTCATCGCGAGAGTCTCCTGTTTAAATTCGAAGGATTATTCTATCGTGATATGGCCAATCTGCTGCAATCTGCCGCCGAAAGGTCGGCCCGTTACCTCGAAGACATCCAGGAACGGCGGGTTCGGCCGTCGGACGAAGGCATTCGCGGACTCGACCAGTTTCGCGAGCCGATGCCCGAGTCCGGCGCCGATCCTGAAGAGGTTTTAAGCATTCTCGACGATTTCGGCTCACCCGGAACCATAGGCTGCGCGGGGCCGCGCTTCTTCGGTTTCGTCATCGGCGGCGCGCTACCGGTCACGGTGGCGTCCAGTTGGATGGCCTCGGCATGGGATCAGAACGCATCGCGTTTCGCGGCGTCTCCGGTTTCCGCGGTTCTCGAAGAAGTTTCGCTGGCCTGGCTGACCGATGTCCTTGGACTGCCGGAGGGCTGCGGCGGAGCATTTGTCACCAGCGGCACGATGGCAAACTTCACGGCGCTGGTGGCCGCGCGTCACGCGGTGCTCGAACGCGCCGGATGGAATGTGGAACGCGATGGATTGTTCGGCGCGCCATCCGTGGAAGTGGTGGTTGGCGGCGAGGCGCATCCGTCGGTCAGCAAATCGCTCGGGATGCTGGGGCTGGGACGTCAGCGCGTGACCAGCGTGCCGGTTGACAATCAGGGCCGCATGATCGCCGCGCGGTTCCCCGAATTGCGCGGGCCCGCGATTGTCTGCCTGCAGGCGGGCAACGTCAATACGGGCGCATTCGATCCGGCGCGCGAGATCATCGCCAGGGCTCACGCCGCCGGCGCCTGGGTTCACGTGGATGGCGCGTTCGGTCTCTGGGCCGCCGCGAGCCCGGCGTTCCGGCATCTGATGGATGGCTATGCTGACGCCGACTCCTGGGCGACCGACGCGCACAAGTGGCTCAACGTTCCGTTTGACAGCGGCGTGGCGTTCGTGCGCGATCCGCTGGTGCTCCGCTCCGCGATGAGCATCTCGGCGCCGTATCTTCCGGTGGGCGCGAGGCGCGAGCCATCGCAATATACGCCGGAACTCTCGCGGCGCGCCCGCGGCGTGGATATCTGGGCGGCGCTGAAATCTCTGGGCCGCAGCGGTGTGGCTGAGTTAGTGGAACGGAACTGCCGGTGCGCTGCGCGCTTCGCGGCTGGGCTGCGGGAGGTTGGGTTCGAAGTTCTGAATGAAGTCGTGCTGAACCAGGTGCTGGTGTCTTTCGGATCGCCGGAGGTTACAAATGCCGTGATCGAAGGAATTCAGGCGGAAGGGACGTGCTGGTGCGGGCCGACGGAGTGGCAGGGCCGTGCCGCGATGCGGATCAGTATCTCGTCGTGGCGCACCACGGAAGAGGATGTCGACCGTAGTCTCGCGGCCATCCTGCAGGTCGCCGAGGAGGTGATATCGAAGCAGTAACTACGCGGTCGCGCCGGTAAGTGTGGCTTCGCCGACCTGCTGGCGCCACATCGCATAGTAGAGGCCTTTGCGCTCCACGAGCTCATCGTGCCGTCCGGCTTCGACAATGCGTCCGCGCTCGAGAACGTAGATTGCATCGGCGTGCATAACGGTCGAAAGGCGATGCGCGATCAGGATCGTGATCGCGTCGCGCCCGGCGGCGACGGAGCGGATCGTGTGGCTGATGGAGGAACTGGGCC
>CAZWTH010000174.1:0-7211 GCA_964636715.1 uncultured Solibacteraceae bacterium
GCCTCGGCTTCGTCGCGGTCATTAATGATTTGCACAAAGGCCGCGATACCGGTAAAGCCTGGTCCGGCGTCATCGACGTTTCGGCGGGGCTGATGACGCTCGTTTCGCTCACCGGATTCACCCTGATCTTTTTCCTCCACAAACGCCTCCGCACCGGCATGATCGCGCTCGCCATCGGAACGGTGCTCTGCTGGGTGGTCTATCGGATCTGGGTGCCGTAGGACAGCCTAAATTTTTCCCGGCCACGGCTTCAATCCGAACTCCATGTGGAGCCGCAGACTGTAAATCGTCACCGGGCCGCGGTCGCGGTTATATGCCGGATTCGCGTCGCGCTGCACATCGAACGTCGCGAACAAGCCTGGCGCCACGCGCGCAGAATAATAACTCTCCCACACAGACTCAGCGCCATAACGCAGCCTTCCATCGCCGATCAGAAAATCCAGCCCGCCCGCGGCCAGGTATTGCCGGTGAATTTCCGAAAGCCCGCCAGCGGTGAATGACGTACCGGCCACATCGTCTTTGCGATGCCACCGCATACCCTGCACGGATACGCCGCCACTCGCCAGCCGGTCGATGGCGGTGAACGCGAAGCTTTGCGTCTGACCGTCGTTCCATCCCCAGCGCCCGAAAATGCCCACGCCGCCGCGAATCGCCTGATCGAAACTGATGCCCATTCCGTACTTCAGCGTTCCGGGACGGGCTGTCAGCGTCACGTCGGGCGTTGTGTGCGTCGCGGCGGCGAGGCGAAGCGCCTGTCCGTAATCTCCGCCCTGATTGCGATTGTCATAGCCGAGCACCCGAATTGTCCCCTCGTGCCCGCGCAGCGAATACCGCCGTTCTGCTTCCCACACCTGCCCGTGGTCCCGGAACAACCGCCGGTCGAAATGCGAACCGTTCGCGACCGTCGGCTGCGCCACGATGCCATACCGGAATGCCCAACGCTTCGTATGCAGCTCCTGCACAACTCCCCACGTGTAGCCGCGCGTATCGGCCGGATAATCCCACGCGCCGTTGTACATGACGCCCCACGCCAGGAACTGCGTGCGCGGATCGTGCGTATAGTTGTTGTCGTCAAAAAAATCCGTAATCGTGAATCGTCCCGCATAGACGGTGTACCGATTCACGGAGCGTTCTCCGGCGAGCTGATTCTCGTCGCTCTCGGTGCGCTCTTTCTCGCGCCCGAACGCGAAATCGTGCTGGAGGTAGAGACGCGCCAGATAGGGTTTCGGCGTTGCGCTCGCCACGCGCGGAATCTCGCCGTTCGGCGGGTCCCCGAATCCTGTCACGCCGCTGAATCCTTTGCCGCCCGCGATTTCCGGGTTGAAAATCAGGAATGTATTCCGCTCCACGCGCGCCGTGAAGAACAGCGTGGTGGTGAGCGATACATCGCGCTCGGGATTATCCTGCAGGCTCAGCGGACCGCTGTAAGGAGCGGTGAATGAGCCGTGATAATCGCCAATGGAAGTGGCCTGATAGTAGAGATTCCAGTTCTCGGAATCCTGTGCGGAACAAAGAAACGCGCACGCAAACAGGGCGCAAATAGCCCAAAACAGTCGAGGGAGTGTCATTCAGGCGGAAACATTCAGGTTCGCACAGTTCGCGTTACAGCCGAATGACAGTCTGGGTCACTTTCTCAGTACAAACGCGAACGCCCCGATAGCCGCCGCGCTCGCCAGCGCCGTCAGGCCTTTATGATTGCCCAGCCACGTGGTCGCCGCCTGCTCGTGCGCGCGGTTGCCGAACATGCCGTGCGCGCCGAAATCGCCCGGCAGCGGTTCGAACAGATTGTCGGGCCTGTTCGCGGGAACTTTCTCCGGCGTCTGTTGCGAATCGAATCCGGTGTGGCCCAGATAATCGTCGGCCACGCCCGGAGCTATCTTGTTCGCCTCAATCGCGAGTACCGTGGGCGCTCCCACAAAAACTTCTCTGCGATTATGATGCGAAGCCCACACGATCCGCTCCGCCGCCACTTCCGGCTGAAAAATCGGCGGTACCGGCTGCGGCTGCCCTGGCATCTTCGACCGGCACCACGTAAACTGCGGCGTGTTCATCGCCGGCAACTGCACCATCGTCAGATGGATATTCCGCCGATCGTGAATCAGCTCCGTACGCAGCGAATCGGTGAAGCCCGCGATGGCATGCTTCGCCCCGCAGTACGCCGATTGCAGCGGAATCGACCGGTACGCGAGCGCCGATCCCACCTGGATGATTCTTCCGGAATTGCGCGCCAGCATGCGGCGCAACGCGGACATTGTGCCGTACACCGTTCCCAGGTATGTCACTTCCGTGGCGCGCTTGAACTCCTCCGGCGTAATGTCATTCAGCGGCGCGAAGATGGTCGTCATCGCGTTGTTCACCCAGACATCGATCGGCCCGAGTTCTTCTTCAATCCGCGCGGCGGCCGCTTCCACCTGATCGGCGTTCGCGACGTCCGCCGCCACCGCCAGACCCTTCCCGCCAAGCGTCTCCACTTCGCGCGCCGCCGCGTGAAGTCCCGCCGTGTCGCGCGCGATCACTCCCACCCGCGCGCCTTCCATCGCGAATGCCCGAACCGTCGCGCGGCCCACGCCGGCTGAACCGCCTGTCACCACCACCACTCTGCCGGTCTTCTTCTCCTGCATGTTTTACCTCTGCGTTTGTCACTTCATCAGCCGGCGTCCCGTATACAGCGCGCCAAATCCAAACGCGATTCCTCCCGCCAGCAATGCGCCCTTGCGGGCCCAGCCGGATCGCTTTGGCATCAGTCCATCGATATTCGTCGTGTCGCCGCCCGCCGCCACTCGCAGCAATTGCGCCAGGTGCAAGGGCCGGCGTCCGCTTGCCTGCTCGATCTGCGTCCTGCAACTGAACCCATCCGCCAGCACAAGCCTCTCCGGAGGCAGGCTTCGCAGGTGCGGGCCGAGCTGATGCTCATAGATCTGCATCGAAACGTCGTACTTATGTTCCTCGAACCCGAAGCTGCCCGCCATCCCGCAGCAGCCGTCATCCGCGATCTCCGCTTTTGCGCCCATCGCCTCGAACAACTTCTTCTCGGCGTCGAGCCCGATAATCGCCTTCTGATGGCAGTGCCCGTGGACCACGAAATTCTGCTCCAGCCGCGGCGCTTTGTATTCGTGCTGCGTCAGAAACTCCGCCAGGGTGAACACCTGCCCGTGCAGCCGTTTCGCGTCCTCATCGTGCGGACGCAGGTCCAGCATTTCATCGCGAAACACCGCCAGACAACTCGGTTCCAGCCCTACCATCGGCGTCCCGGCTTCAATCGAAGGCTTCAGATAGTGCAACGTGTCCACCAGAAGCTCATTCGCCTGGTCGAGAAATCCATAATCGTAAAGCGGGCGCCCGCAGCACAGCGGCGCGCGAGGAACCACGACGCGGAACCCTGCATCCTCCAGCACCTCCGTCGCCGCCGCCGCCACTTCCGGATGGAAATAGTTGTTGAACGTATCGGCCCAGAGAATCACCTCCGGTTTATCCGGGTTGCGCACTCCACGCTTGCGGAACCAATCCCGGAACGTCACCGGCGCAAACCGGGGGATCTCGCGCGCAGGCGCGATCCCGCCGAGCAGCTTCGCGCCGGGCACTTGCGCCAACGCATTGGCCGCGCGAGGCGCAATCGACGCCAGCCGCGCCCATCGATGGATCCATCCCATGGCATAGGCGTATCGCGGACGCAGCCGATTCTCGTAATAGTGCGAGAGGAACTCGGCTTTGTACGTCGCCATGTCCACATTGACGGGACAATCGCCCTTGCAGCCCTTGCACGAGAGGCACAGGTCGAGCGCATCGAAGATCGCCTCGCTCTTCCACCCATCCCGAATCACGCCGCCGTGCATCATCTCGAACAGGAGATGCGCGCGCCCGCGCGTCGAATGCTTCTCTTCCATCGTGGCGCGATAGCTCGGACACATCGTGCCCTTTTCCTGCCGCCGGCATTCCCCAATCCCGACGCACCGCATCGCGGCGTGCGTGAAGCTGTTTTTGTCGTTGATGAAATGGAAATGCGTCGCAGGCTCCGCCGGCGCGAACGTTGTGCCCAGCCGAAGATTTTCATTCACCGGCCACGGGTCCACGATCTTTCCCGGATTCATCCTGCCTTCCGGATCCCAGACCGCCTTGAATTCCCGGAACGCCTCGCAGATCCGGTCGCCGAACATTTTCGGCAGAAACTCGGCTTTCGATTGCCCGTCGCCGTGCTCGCCCGAAAGCGATCCGCCATACTTCACCACGAGCGACGTGGCGTCGTCCATGAATGACCGGTAGTTCGCGATGCCCTCCGCTGTCAGCAGATCGAACGTGATCCGCGTATGCACGCAGCCCTGACCGAAGTGGCCGTAAAGCGCTCCTTCATAGCCATGCTTCTCGTAGAGCGTACAGAGTTCGCGCAGATAGCCGCCGAGCTTATCGGGTGGAACGGCGGAATCCTCCCAGCCTTCCCACGTCACGTGCTCGCCCGGTACCCACGCCGTGGCGCCCAGTCCGGACTCGCGGATTTCCCAGACCAGATGCTCCTCGCCCGCGTCATCGTACAGTTTCATCGAAGGCGCATTGCTGTGCTTCTTGAGGCCGTCCATAAGACGGCGCGCCTGATCGTCGGAGTCCTTCCGATCCTCGCCGCCGAATTCCACCAGCAGCCAGCCGCGCCCATCGGGCAGCAGCTTGAGATCGCGCGGGTGCAGACCCTTGATTTTCATGTTCTCGACGAGCAGCGCGTCGATTGCCTCGCAGGCGATCGGCTTGAATGGAAGAATCTCCGGGATGTGGTCGCCGGCCTGATAAATGTCGGGATACCCCAGCACTACAAGCGTGCGGCCCGGCGGACTCCACACCAGCTTTACCGTCGCCTCCAGGGTCAGAGCGCACGTCGATTCCGTGCCCACCAGCGATCGCGCCACGTGAAATCCATGCTCGGGAAGTAAGTCCGGCAGGTTGTAACCGGAGACGCGCCGGGGAATGTTCGGATATCGCTGGCGGATTTCGTCGCCGTATTTGCCGGCGATCTGTTTCAGGTTCGTGTAGATCTCAGCGCGCCGCCCGCCGGCGTTGACGATTCGTTGATATTCGCTCTCCGGCGTTTCGCCCACATTCATTCGGAGGCCGTCATACGTCAGGATGTCGAGCGCGATGACGTTCTCTTCCGTCTTGCCTGCCATCACGGAATGCGTTCCACACGAGTTGTTGCCAATCATCCCGCCGAGCGTGTTGTGATTGTGCGTCGCCGGGTCGGGTCCGAACGTCAGATGATGGCGCTCCGCAGCCTCGCGGAGCCGATCCAGCACGATTCCCGGCTGTACGCGCGCCGTCTTCGCCTGCGGGTCCAGATCGATGATCCTGTTGAGGTGCTTCGTGAAATCGAGTACCACCGCCACGTTGCAGCACTGTCCCGCGAGGCTTGTTCCGCCGCCGCGCGCCAGCAGCGGCGCTCCAAAACGGCGGCATTCCTCCACCGTCGCGACAACGTCTTCCACCGTCTTCGGGACAACCACGCCGATCGGCACTTGCCGATAATTGGAAGCGTCCGTCGCATAAAGAGCACGGCTTCCATCGTCGAACCGCACCTCGCCTTCAATTCGCTTTTTGAGTTCCGCCGCTAGTTCGATGGCCGCTGTGTGCGGATAGTGCGTGTCATGCGGCTGCGCCCAGCCGATTTTCGACTCATGCAGTAGTGTGGCCATAAGCCCGGTACTTTTCCATGTCTGGCAATTTGCATTCCAGTCCGAAACCGGGGCGCGATGCATCGGGGCAGAGCATTCCCCGCGCCGGTTTCAGCGCGCCATCGAAGAACATCTGCTCGATGCGGTAATGGTCGAAAAAATACTCGACATTGATCGCGCAGGGAATCGCGCAGGCCGCATGAGCATGCAGTGAAGGCGCGGTGTGTGCGGAGAATGGCGTGGCGAACGCCGCGCTCAGATTTCCGGCGGCGAGAAAGCCGGTGATTCCGGCGCAACGAGTGGCGTCCGCCTGCAGAACGTCCACCGCGCCGGCTTCCAGCATTCGGCGGAAATAAAAGGCGTCGTAGCCATATTCGCCGGCGGTGATTCGCATGCCCGGCGGCGCATGCTCGCGGAGGAGCCGCAACCCATCGAGATCGTCCGATGACACGGGCTCCTCGAACCACGTCACGCCCGAATCTTCGAACAGCGCTGCTTTCGAGAGAGCCTGTTTGCGATCGTACGCGCCATTCGCATCCACAAACAATTCCGCATCGCCGCCGATGGCTTCGCGGGCGCGGCGCACGCGGTTGACGTCCGCCGCCGGATCGGCTCCGATTTTCATCTTGACGCGGGTGATGCCGTCTTCCACCCAGCCGCTCAGTTGCCGCCGAAGCTGGGCTTCGGAATAGGAAGTGAACCCCCCGCTCCCGTACGCGGCAATCGACGGATGCGCGCGCCCGAGCAGATCGGCGACACTGACCTCGAGCAGCTTCGCCTTGAGATCCCACAGGGCGTTGTCGACGGCGGAGATCGCCATCGAGCAAATCCCCGGACGCCCCACATTTCGGATCGCCCGCACCATCGCGGACCACACCCCGGCGATATCGAAGCAATTCCCGCCCAGGATATGTCTTCTCAAGTGGGTTTCGATGACCGTGGCGGTCGCGACATCCGCGAACGAATACCCAATACCTGTAGCGCCACCCCCGCGGACACTCACCAGCACGAGCGTCGTCTCAGTCCACTCGATCGTGCCATCCGCCTCCGGCGTTTCCGTGGGAACCGTAAAGGCGGAAACCTCCAGCGCTTCTACCCGCGGAGTGGAATCACGTGCCACTACTCTGATGGACACGCAATCGCCGCGCCACTTTCTGCAAGGAACGGTTTCGTGCTCTTGCAAACGCGCTCGAAGGTTATTACAAGTGTTATAACTGAATGGGGGAGAAAACGATGGTTGAGCTCAAAGTCAGAAAATTCGGCAATTCGCTCGGCGTGCTCTTGCCCAAAGAAGTCATCAGTCGTCTGCACGCCTCGGATGGAGAGGCGCTATTTCTGGTTGAGGCAGAGGATAACAGCTACCAATTGACGCCGTACGATCCGGAATTTCAAAAGAAGATGGCCGCGGCTGAAGATCTCATGAGCCGCTACCGCAACACCCTGCACGTCCTGGCGAAGTGAAGAAACTGGTCTGGATAAACGAGCGCGAAGCACTCGCCCTGCATGATCGACTGATTTTTCTGCACGGCGGTCCATCCGGTGTTCGAGATGACGGCCTTC
>CAZWTH010000175.1:0-59166 GCA_964636715.1 uncultured Solibacteraceae bacterium
GATGAGGGCGCGGGCCTTCTCGCCGGTTTCCGCGAAACCGTTTTCCACCATCCAGCGATCGAGGCGGATCTTTTCCACCGGCTCAGGATTTGCGGCGCACGATGAGATCGGCAATTTCGTGCAGCCATTTCGCGGATGTGCCGAAAACGGTGAGCGACTCGTGCGCACGGGCGCATTCCTCGCTCGCCATTTCGCGCGAGCGTTCGAGTCCATAGACGGCGGGAAAAGTGATCTTGCCCTGGGCTTCGTCTTTGCCGGCGGTTTTGCCGAGGGCTTCGGAAGATTCCTCGACGTCGAGGATGTCATCCACGATCTGGAAGGCGAGGCCGGCGTGCTCGCCGTATTGTGAGAGTGCGTCCAGTTGTGCGGCGTCCGCGCCAGCCGCGATGCCGCCCATGCGGACGCTGGCGCGGAGCAGGGCCCCGGTCTTGGCGCGATGGATGCTGTCGAGCAGTTCGGGCGTGGGTTTCTGGCGTTCGCCTTCGATATCGGTCACCTGGCCGCCGATCATGCCGTCGACCGTGCCGGAGGCGAAGGAGAGCTCGCGGATCAGCGCGACAACACGTGAGGGCTCGGTGTTCCCTATGATGCTCAGGGTCTGAATCGCGAGAGTGAACAGCGAATCGCCGGCGAGGATCGCCATGGCCTCGCCGAATACTTTGTGGCAGGTCGGTTTGCCGCGCCGGAAATCGTCGTTATCGAGCGCGGGGAGATCGTCGTGGATCAGCGAATAAGTGTGGATCATCTCCAGCGAGCAGGCGGCGTTCATAATGTCCGGCGCCTCTTTGGCGATGGCTGCCGCCGCGGAGATGCAGAGAATAGGGCGAATGCGCTTGCCCCCGGCAAAGAGGCTATGGCGCATGGCGCGATGGATCGTCGACGGGTGCGCGGATTCGGGCGGCGTGAGGCGATCGAGCGCGGCATCGACGCGGCGCTGCTGTTCGGCGAGAAATTCCTTTAAGGTCATGGAGCGGGCGGGGCTACTTTCCATCGGCGAATGGCTCGGGCTGCCAGGAGCCTTCCCGGCGGATAAGCTGCTCCACGCGGGTTTCGGCCTCTTCGAGTTGTTTGCGGCAGGTTTCGCTGAGTTGCATGCCGCGGGAGAACAGATGGAGAGAGCGGTCGAGGGGCAGATCGCCCGATTCGAGTTCTTTTACGACTTTTTCGAGCTCGTCGAGGGACGACTCGAAATTGCCTGGATTCCCCGGCGCCGGGTCGGAAGCGGCCATCGGTTCATTTTAACGTGGGGTGGCTGTGGCCCTTATCTTGCGTGAGGCTGCGGCGTGGTGTGTCCTGTTTGCGAGCGCGAGATAGGGCCGGTGGATTCGAGCCCGGCGCGGATGGAGCGGGAGAACGAGATCCGCGAATCGTTTGTGGCGGAACGGCTGGGGCATCGTGCGGAAGATCCGGAAAGCATGGATCTGACGAAGTTCATGCACGGCGGTCCGGGCCGGCTGCTGCGGTGCGAGTGCTGCGGGTTACTTTCGCGCGATGAGGAAGCGCGGGCGCACTATGAGGACGATCTGTACGATCCGGCTCTGATGAAGCATTTGTATCCGCGGTATGTGCGGGCGTTCGAACAGAAGCGGGCGCTTTATCAGCCGCTCTTGCGGCCAAACGCAGAGGTGCTGGAGGTGGGAAGCCATTTGGGGGCGTTTCTGCAGACGGCGGAGGAGTGGGGATGGCGGCCGACGGGGCTGGATATCGGCGGGGTGACGAGCGAGTTTGCGCGGCGACAGGGCGGCACGGTGAAGCGGGTTTCGCTGGAGGATTATTCGCCGCGATTGCGGCGGCCCGAGGCGATCTTCATCTGGAATTGTTTTGAGCAGGTGGAGGATCCGGGGGCGATGTTGCGGCGGGCGCGGGGGATGCTGGACCGGTTTGGGTTGCTGGTATTGCGAGTTCCCGATGCGGAGTTCTATCTTCGCGAGCGTGAGCGCCGGGCGGGGCGGCGATTGCTGGGCTATAACAATCTGCTCGGGTTTCCTTATCGATTTGGTTATTCGCGGGATTCGCTGGAGCGGGTGGCGGGGAGTGCGGGATTTACTCCTGTTTCGATTGCTGACAGCGGGTTGTTGACTCCTCCTTATCCGGATTTATCCGGGCGAATCCGGCAGGAATGGAAGAACGTTCGCGAGCGCGGGGCGTGGATTGAAATGGTTTGCCGGTAAAGCCGCGCCGGGCGGAAGCCCGGCTAGCAGGGCCGAAGCCCCGCCCCACGAGGCGGCTGGTCAGAAGCGGAAGAGGTAGCTGATCTTCGCGAAGAACTGCCTTTGCGTGGTGGTGGAGGGCAGGTTGGTGCGGATGACTGTGTTGGGAATACCCATCAGCAGGGCCTGGTTTTCAAGCGTGTCCGTGTAGCCCACGTAGACCGCGGTTCCTGGATTCAGTAGCCAGGTGAGAAGGACGTCGCCGGTGACTCGTTTCTGGCGGTCGGCGTCGAAAAGGGCGGCGTTATTCAGAAGCGCGTTGTAATCGACAATCACGCGCAGTGAGAGCTGGCGATTGTATTGATAGTTCAGGCGGGAGCGCAGAAGGTGATTGACGAAAACGCCTTCGGGATGCGGGCCCATGGTGTTGAGCCTGGTGAGGTCGTAGATTTCATCGATCTTGACGCGGGACGAAGGGTGGAAGGTGAGGTTCACGTTGGCCTCGCTGCCGTGGCCGAGGAAGGCCGCGACTCCAGAGGGCGTGCTGTAGTTGATCCGCGTGCCCCAGGAAAAGCCGCCATCGAGGGTAACGAATTTGAAGTACTCGGAGTGACCGCCGAAGTTGTGATCGACGCGGCGGAAGTTGATGTTGTCGAAGCGCTCGAATAGCTGGCCGTAGTTGACGTTCAGAAAAGTGGAACGCGCCATTTCCGCATAGAATCCGGGGCGTACCTGCCAGTCCTGCTGGACATTGTGGTGATCGAGATCGCCGGAAATATCGATTCGCGGTCCATAGGAGATCACGGCGCGGTTCTTTTTCGGCCGGAACCGGTACTGATAAAACTGCTCCACCTGCCGGAGGTTGACGCGATTTACAAATCCGAGGTCGGTGTTGAAGCCTTCGGTGCGATCGATGTAGTTCAGGTTGTAAAAGTAACGGCGCGTGCCGCTGTTGAGGCTGACGTTGAAGGCGTCGCCACCGCGGCGGACCTGATTGGTATCCTGCGTCTGGCTGGCCATCGCCTGCGCCGCGAGATACCAGGTCTTGTGGAGGTGCAGCCGGGTGTCCAGGGCGCCGACCCGATTGAAGCCAGTACCGAATTCGCGATCGGTGAAGATGGCGCCGATGTTCGATTGCGAGCCGAATTCACGCTGGATGCGGCCGACACCGATCACGGCGTCTTCGAGATAATGCGGATCGTCCGGGCCGGCTTCGACGCCGGGCGCCCGATCGTCAATAGTGAGAAAGCCCATATTCCAGCGGCCGAGTTTGCCGGTGAGGCGGGCGCCGTAGTGCGGGTCAATGATGCGGCGCGAGAAGAATAAATTTTCGGGCGTCTGGAAGAAGCCGTTGTTTTCGATGAAGAACGGACGCTTCTCGCTGAACTGCACTTCGTAGCGCTGGTTGACGGTGACCTGAGGATCGTCGGATTCCACCTGGCTGAAATCGGGGCGGAGGGCGACATCGAGCGTGAGCGAATCGTGCAGCACCATCTTGGCGTCCAGGCCAACGCGACGGTCGTCTGCGCTGCGGAAATCCGGGATGCTGCCGGTAGTGCCAGGGTCGTCGAGAAAATGCGCGTGGCCGAGCGCGCCGTAGGGAATGAGCTGGATGTTACGGCCGGGCGAGATGCGTTCAAGGCCGCTCAGGTTGGCGAGCTGCGGGCTGAAGCTATTGAGACGGTTGGAAACGAAAGGCCAGAAGCCGTTTTCGTTTCGCGTGGGCATCCAGCGGCCGACGCCGAAGCCCCAAACCTGCGCGTCCTTTGCGGTGAAACGCAGGCTCCGGAACGGGATGGTCATCATGGTGACGTAGCCATCCGGCGTGAGGCGGCCGTCGGAGTACCAGAGCGTGTCGAAGCTCATGTCGTCATCGCGCGATTCGGAGGTGATGCCGTCGGCCTGGACGCCGAGGGGATTCACGAAGAATTCATAGGCGCGCTGGTGGTCGTGCCAGGTGTCGAAGAAGATGCCGACGAAATCGTCGCTGAAAATGTCTTCGCGCTTGCCGAGACGCGCGCGAACTTCGCCGGGCGGGGCATTGCAGACGAAGACGACGTAGAAGTTTTTGTCGTCCCAGCCGATCCAGGCGGCGGTTTTCAGGCTGAGGGGAACGCCGTCTCCGGGGTTGCGCTGGCGGAAATCGTCGATGCGGAGCATGTCCGCGCGGGAGCGGCCTTCGAGGAATTCTTCGATCTTCGGTTTGGAGGCGATGCGCGGGATTTTAATGTCTTTGATTTGCGCGACGACCGGCGGGGCGGACTGCGGTGCGGCGATGCCGCAGAGCGCAAGAGCGAGGACCGGGAGGGTGAGCGGGCGCGGCATTCTTCGATTAGACGTATGAGGGTTCGTTTTTGATCGCAGCGATTCGGGCCGGCCGCGCCGGGCGGAAGCCCAGCGTGCAGGGCCGCGAAGCCCGCCCCACCAAAGAAGGTCAAGTTACTCTAGAGATTAGCGCCTTTATTTCCTTCTCATGCTGTCCATACCTGAAAAGATCGCGCTGGCGATCCTGATTGTGGCCTCTCTGGCGGGCTTCTGGGTCCGGTTCGGGCCTGTGGTTCGCATTATTCGGGCCTCGAAGCCGGAGGCGAACGCCGGACTGGGGAGTCTGGCATTGCGCGTCCAACGGTTTATCTGGGAGGTGTTGCTGCAGGGCAAGGTCATCAAAGACCGGCCGGTGGCGGGCGCCGCGCACGCGCTGGTCTTCTGGGGATTCTGCGCGTTTGCGCTGATCACGATCAACCACATTGCCGGCGGATTCGGGGCGCCGCTGCTTTCGCGATCCGGATTGTTCGGAATGTTTTATTTCGGGCTGGCGGCTCTGTTCGCTGTGGTGGTGGCGATAGCGATCTCGTATCTGGCGTTCCGGCGATATGTGCTGCGGCCGATCTGGCTGGGAAAGCTGGCGCCGGAATCGGGCGTGATCGCGGCTCTGATTTTCATCCTGATGGTGACGTATCTGGGCGGGCTCGCGATGGATGAGGGTTCCGCGGGCGAGCGAATTTTCTGGTGGGGGCATACGCTCGCGCTGCTCGGTTTTCTGCCGCTGATTCCGCATACGAAGCATTTGCATCTGGTGCTGAGTCCGCTGACGGTGTTTCTGAAGCGCGAGGAGTTCAGCGACATTCCGAAGCTGGCGGGCGACGAGGATTTCGGGCTGGTGAACGGGAAGGATGTGACGCAACTCGATGCGCTGCAGGCATTCTCGTGCGTGGAGTGCGGGCGGTGCACGGAGCGGTGCCCGGCGTTCAATACCGGGAAGGTTTTGAATCCGAAAGAAGTGATTCTGGGGCTGCGGTCTTATTTGCGGGAGGAGGGAACGGCGTCAGAGGCTCCGCTGCTGGGATCGCATATCTCCGAAGAAGCTGTGTTCGAGTGTACGACGTGCGGCGGGTGCGAGGAATCGTGTCCGGTGGGGATTCAGCATTTGCCGGCGATCATCGGGCTGCGGCGTGGCGCGGTGAATACGGGGACGTGGGAGGATCCGTATGGCACGAAGCTGTTCCTGACGATGGAGCGGAATGGGAATTCGCTCGGGATGCAATCGGGCGAGCGCGCGAAGTTTATCGAGAAGGCCGGGCTGCCGCTCTATGACGGTACGCAGGAGTATTGTCTGTGGCTCGGTTGCATGGGGGCGTACGATCCGGCTGGTCGTGAGACCGTGATGGCGCTGGTGAAAGTGCTGCGGCATCTGGGAATCACGTTCGGCGTGCTTCGCAAGGAGAAATGCAACGGGGATCCGGCGCGGCGGCTGGGGAACGATTTGCTGTTCACGTCTTTGGCGGAGGAGAATTTGCAGACGATTGCCGGGGCGTCGAAGGAGAAGACGCCGAAGTTCCTCAGTATCTGTCCGCATTGCGTGCGGACGATGAGCACGGATTGGGCGGAGGCGGGGAAGACGGTCGAGATCGAGCATCATTCGGAATTGCTGGCGCGGCACGCTTCGCGGCTGCCTTCGGGTGGGGATCGGGAGAAAGTTGTGTATCACGATCCGTGTTATCTGGGGCGGTATCGCGGGGTTTACGATGAGCCGCGCGCGGTGCTGGAGCGGTCTGTAGAGGTGCTGGAGGCGCCGCGGAATCGGAATAAATCGTTCTGCTGCGGGGCGGGCGGCGGGCAGATGTTTCTGGGCGAGGAGAAGGGCGAACGCGTGAATGTGACGCGGGCGAAGGAGCTGGTGGGGACGGGGGCGGAGACGGTGGCGGCGGCGTGTCCGTTCTGCGCGTCGATGTTCCGGGATGCGTTGAAGGTGGTTTCGGAGAATCCGCCGAAGCTGCTGGATATTGCGCAGATTGCGGCTCGGGGAATCGAAGAGCAGGCTTAGAACTGGTACGATATGTCAAGACATATCCTATGCAACTGAGAACAACCGTGCGGCTGGAAGAAAGCCTTTTGGAGCAGGCGAAGGTTCTGGCGGCGAAGCAAAACAAGACGCTCACTTCGCTGATCGAGGAAGGTCTGTCCAGGGTAATAAAAGAGGCGCGGACATCGAAACCTCGCAGGAAGATTGTGATACCAATCAGTAAACAGACGGGTGGGACCTGGCCGGGAATCGATCTCAGCAACAGCGCTGAGCTTCTCGACATTATGGATGGGTATCTTGATCCTGGCCGACGTTAATATCCTGGTCCATGCTTTTCGAACTGACGCGCCCCTGCACGGAATGTGCCGGTCATGGCTGGAGAAGATCACTGAGGAATCGGAACCGTTCTGTGCCTCTCCTCAGGTCCTTTCGGCGGTCGTCCGAATCACGACCAATGGGCGGATCTTTCGCCAACCAACTCCTCTTGCGGATGCCGTAGTGTTTGCGAACGCAATTTTGGAGCATCCTCAGTGCCGGATAGTTCAGCCCGGGCCCCTGCACTGGGGAATCTTTTGCGACCTTTGCCGTAAGGCGAACGCCACTGGAAATCTGATCACCGATGCCTGGTTTGCCGCGCTGGCCATTGAGCACGGGTGTGAATGGATCACGGATGACCGCGACTATGCGCGCTTTCCTGGCCTTCGCTGGCGATCTTTGCGCGGGGATGCGGTCCAGTAGTCAGAGTTTGAAGCGATAGTCGAGCGCGTTTTGACGGATCGCGTTTAGTTCTGATTCGTTGAGACCGAAGATTTCCTTTGCAAGCCTGAATTCGGTTGCCAGGTTGGAGCCGAACATGCCTGGGTCGTCGGTGTTCAGGGTGACGATGACGCCGGCGTCGACCAGGCGCCTGATCGGATGAGCATCGAGCGACGGTACCGCGCCGGTGCGTACGTTGCTGGTGATGCAGACTTCGAGCGGGATGCGTTCGTCTCGCAGGCGGCGGCAGAGGTCGGGATCGTCGATGGCGCGGATGCCGTGGCCGATACGTTCGGCGCCGATATCGAGGGCGTTGCGGACCGATTCGGGCCCGTCGGTTTCGCCCGCGTGGGCGGTCAGATGGAGACCGGCGTCCTTCGCGTACTGATAGGCCTTGCGGAATTCGTGGGCGGGGCCGCGTTGCTCGTCGCCGCCGATGCCGAATGACACGACGCCGTCATCGACATAGCGCGCGGTGAGCTTCGCGATCTCCATCACGTGCTCCGGGCCGAGCTGGCGGATGGCGTCGAGATTCCACCAGATTTCGACGGGCCACTGCCGGTATGCGTCTTTCTGCGCCGCGCGGATTTCGCGCCAGACGCTGTCGAAATCGTAGCCGAGCCACTGGACAACTCCTGCGCCAATGGTCACTTCGGCATACGAGATGCTCTGCTGGTGGAGCGCCTGCATCATGCGGCGGGTAACCAGGGCGTAGTCCGCGGGGCCGCGGAGACGGCGCGCAACGAACTTGAAGCATTCGAGAAAGCCGGCGAAATCCGTGAATGCCCAGACGCGCTCAATCTCATCGCGATCGGCCAGGGGGTCCAGCATGCGGACGGTTTCCTGGTCGACCGTCCCCTCCAGGTGCAGATGTAACTCGGCGAAGCCCATAAAATAGAAGTTCCCATGGACGAGCTCAAAAAGAAAGTGCCTGGCGAATCCTGGGCCATCGACGCGGTGGCCGGCGGCTACTCTTCGGATCCGTTCGCGTTCCTTGGCCCGCATAAAGTGATGTCGCGCGATGCGTGGGCTGTGCGGGCATTTCTGCCGCAGGCCGAGACGGCGGAGGTTGTGCTGGAGGACGGGCGGCGCGTTCCGATGGAGCGTCTGCACAAGGAGGGCGTGTTCGGGGCCACGATTCCGGGCGCACAATCCCGCTACCGGCTGGCGTTGCGCGACTGGCACGGAATGGCGAGCGAGATCGAAGATCCCTACCGGTTCGGCGCGGTGATCACGGGATTCGATCTGCATCTGCATTCGGAAGGCAAGCTCAACGAGGCGTGGAATACGTTCGGCGCGCACTGCATGACGATGGACGGCGTGGCCGGTGTGCATTTCGCGGTGTGGGCGCCGAATGCGGAGGTGGTGTCGGTCGCTGGCGATTTCAATTCGTGGGATACCCGGCGGCATCCGATGCGGCTGCGCGACGCCGGCGTGTGGGAGATTTTCCTGCCGGGCGCGAAGGCGGGGGATGCATACAAGTATCTGGTGCGTTCGCGGCATCAGGGATATCAGCAACTCAAGTCCGATCCGTTTGGGTTCGGGAGCGAGGTGCCGCCGAAGTCGGCCTCGATTGTGTGCGATCTGGATGAGCACCAGTGGGGCGATGCGGCGTGGATGGAATCGCGCGGGGCAACGAACTGGCTGCATGCGCCGATATCGGCGTATGAGGCGCATCTGGAATCGTGGCGGCGCGGCGAGGATGGGCGGCCGCTGACGTATCGGGAACTGGCGGAGCAGCTGGTTCCGTACGTAGAGGAAATGGGCTACACGCACGTGGAACTGATGCCGGTCCAGGAGCATCCGTTCTCGGGCTCGTGGGGCTATCAGGTAACCGGCTATTTTGCGCCGACCTCGCGTTTCGGCTCGGCGGCCGATTTCATGTACTTCGTGGATGCGTGCCATCAGGCGGGCATCGGCGTGATTATGGATTGGGTGCCGGGGCATTTCCCGAAGGATGCGCACGGGCTCGCGTATTTCGACGGCACGGCGCTCTATGAGCATGCGGATCCGCGGCAGGGCGAGCATCGCGACTGGGGGACCCTGATTTTCAACTATGGCCGCAACGAAGTGCGCGAGTTCCTGGTTTCGAACGCGCTGTTCTGGCTGAAGCGATATCACATCGACGGGTTGCGGGTGGATGCGGTGGCGTCGATGTTGTATCTGGATTACTCGCGCAAGGAAGGCGAGTGGATGCCGAATGCGTTCGGCGGGCGCGAGAATCTGGAGGCGATCGATTTCCTCCGCCGGTTCAATGAGAACGCGCACACCGTGCCTGGCGCTTTCACGGTGGCGGAGGAATCAACGGCGTTTCCGGGTGTTTCGCGGCCTGTTTATGCGGGCGGGCTGGGCTTCACGATGAAGTGGAACATGGGCTGGATGCACGACATGCTGCACTACTTCAGCGAAGATCCGGTGCACCGTAAGTATCACCACAACAACATCACGTTCAGCATGATTTATGCGTTCAGCGAGAATTTTCTGCTGCCTATTTCGCATGACGAGGTGGTGTACGGGAAGCGGTCGCTGATCGGGAAGATGCCGGGCGATCAGTGGCAGAAGTTCGCGAATGCTCGCGCGTTTCTGGGGTACATGTTCACGCATCCGGGGAAGAAGCTGCTGTTCATGGGGTGCGATATCGGGACTTATGACGAGTGGGATTCGAGCGGCAGCGTGCCGTGGGATCTGCTGCGTTTTCCGATTCATGACGGGCTGCGCGCGTATGTGCGGGAGCTGAACCGCGTTTATCGCGAACAGCCGGCGCTCTATCAGGTGGATGCGGAGTATACGGGTTTCGAGTGGATCGATTTTTCGGATGTGGATCAATCGTCGATTTCGTTTTTGCGGCGCGGGAAGGACGCGAACGAATTCGTGGTGGTGGCGTGCAATTTCACGCCGGTGCCCCGCGAGAAGTATGCGATCGGCGTGCCGGAGGCGGGATTCTATCGCGAGATTCTGAATTCGGATGCGGCGATGTTCGGCGGAAGCAATCTGGGAAACGCGGGCGGCGTGATGGCGGTAGAAACGCCGCGGCACGGGCGGCCGCACACGATCACCATCACGCTGCCGCCGCTGGCGGTTGTCGTGTTTCGTCCTGAGCGCTGAGTATGACGCGGCGGTATGACGCGATTATCGTCGGCGGCGGGCATAACGGCCTGGTGACGGCGGCATACCTGGCGCGCGAGGGGCGCAGCGTGCTGGTGCTGGAGCGCCGGGAACTGGTCGGCGGGTGCGCGGTCACGGAGGAGATCTGGCCGGGCTATCGCGTTTCGACCGGCGCTTATCTTGTCAGCCTGCTGCAGGAACGCGTGGTGCGCGAACTGGAACTGGAGCGGTTCGGTTATCGCGTCACGCCGAAGGATCCGTCGTTCTTTTCGGTTTATCCGGATGGGCGGCATTTGTTCTTCTGGGGCGATGAGCGGAAGACCCTGGGAGAGATTGCGAAATTTTCCGCGCGCGATGCGGAGGCGTTTCCGAAATATGAGGCGCATCTGGAGCGGCTGGCGCGGGTGGTGGAGTCGCTGCTGCTGGTGACGCCGCCGGAATTGCCGCCGAAGAAGCCGGCGGATTTCCTGGAATATCTGAAGCTGTTGGGGAAGTTCCGTGGGCTGGGCGCGCGCGAGATTACAGGCCTCGTGAAGGTGTTCACACAGAGCGCGGCGGATCTGCTCGATGAGTGGTTCGAATCGCCGGAGATCAAGGTGACGCTGGCGACGGATGGCGTGATCGGGGCCAATGGCGGGCCGCGATCGGCGGGGACGGCGTACATCCTGATGCATCACTGCATGGGTGGCGTGGGCGGAAGGCGCGGGCTGTGGGGATTCGTGCAGGGCGGGATGGGCGCGGTATCCGAGGCGATTGCGGAATCGGCGGGGAGCTACGGGGCGGAGATTCGGACGAATGCGCCGGTGCGGCGGGTGCTGGTGCGCGACGGGCGCGCGCGCGGCGTGGTGCTGGAAAACGGGGATGAGATTGAGGCGAAAATTGTGGCTTCGAATCTCGATCCGAAGGTGACGTTCCTGAAACTGGTGGAGGCGGGGGAACTGGACCCGGAATTTCGCGGGGCGGTGGAGCGGTATCGGGTGGAGGGGACTTCGCTCAAGATCAATCTGGCGCTGGACGAGTTGCCGAATTTTAAAGCGCTGCCCGGTACGCGCGGCCCGCAGCATGGGGCGACGATGCATATCTGTCCGTCGATTGATTATGTGGAGCGGGCATGGGATGACGCCAAGTATGGGCGGCCGTCGCAGAATCCGCTGATCGAGATGACGTGCCCGACGGTTTACGATGCGTCGCTTGCGCCGGCGGGGCGGCACATCATGGGGATTTTCCTGCAGTATGCGCCGTATACGTTGCGGGATGCGACGTGGGACGATCTGCGCGAGCCGTATGGAGATCGGGTGATCGATGTGATTGCGGAGTATGCGCCGAATGTGCGCGAGGCTGTGCGGGAACGGCAGGTGCTGAGTCCGCTGGACCTGGAGCGGCGGTTTGGGATTTCGGGCGGGAATATTTTCCATGGGGAGATGAGCCTGGATCAGATGTTTGCGATGCGGCCGGTGGCGGGTTGGGCGCGGTACCGGACGCCGGTGAAAGGGCTGTATTTATGCGGGTCCGGAGCGCATCCGGGCGGGGGAGTGATGGGGGCTCCGGGGTTCAATGCGGCGCGGGAGATTTTGAAGGATTGGTGAGATAATTAAGGCGTGATTCTTCCGGCAGCATATAAACGTCCTGCGGAATTCGCGGCGGAGGTAGCGGAGGTAGAGAAGCGGCTGAAGCCGCAGGTTGTTCGAATCCGCCATTATTTCGACGACGACGCCACCGGAGAGCCCGCGGTGTTTTTTCTGGTCGTGCTTTCCGACGAGGCGAGCCGGCTCGAGATACTTCGGGACACCACAAAGCGCATTGAAGACGAAATTGAGCGGAGCGTCGAACCGTCGTACAAATGGGATGTCCTCCCCTACTTTCGGTATCGCAGTGAATCAGAGCAGTCCCATTTGAATTCTCCCGCGTGGGCTGCATAGGGAATGCCCCTTCCGGAAGAACTGCTGGATGTCGCCCGCGGCCTGACGGATCTGGATTCTGGTGAGCCCCGCCAAGCCAGCTTGCGACGAGCGGTTTCGACCGCGTATTACGCACTATTTCATCCTGGTGACGGCAGCAGCGTCAAACTGGAGCCGGCCTGAGTTGCGCAGCAGGATCGGGAGGCTGTTTGAACACGGCGTGATGGTGACCGCTTCCAATCGATTGATTGGCGCTGTGAATGAGAAGCTGAAGACCGGCCCACCCCCTCAGGAAGCCGAGAGGCGATTGCAGGACGTTGCGAAAGCATTTGTGCGGAGCTATCAGGAAAGAGAAGAGGCGGACTACGATACTTTGCGCGAATGGACGCGGGTTGAAGTCTGGGATGTGATCAAGGAAGTTGCGAATGCGTTTGAGGCGTGGGATGCAGTTCGCGAAACTCCGGAAGCTCAGGCCTGGTTGGTTTCGCTTCTGGTGCGGAAAAGCCGATATTAAGCGAGCTTCGCGCCGCGCGCCTTCAGGAGTTCGCGCAGGACGAAGCGATGGCAGCGGTTTTCGTCTTCGCAATAGCAGCCTACGGAAAAGTTGGAGTGTTGAGAGAGCGCGGCGAGGAGGTCCAGTTCTCGTGAGCGATCGGGATGGGCCATCTCGGCGCGGAATTTCTTCCGGAAGGCGTTGATGGCTCGGTCGTCTTCGGCGGCGAGGGCCTGCCTGACCAGGGCCACGCTGGGCGAGAGGTTCGGATACCAGATGTCGTAGTAGTTCTTCTTTGCGAAATCGGATTTCTTCACGCCGCGCGGTGGGCGGCGGACGGTCCCGATGCGCAGGCCTTCATCCGGCTTGCGCGGCGTACCGAGCTGAACGATCGAGATCGCCATCGTGATTATTTCCTTTGTGCTGCGAGCAAAGCGGGCAGGATTGTATCGATCATGATCTTATTCGGCGGCGCGCCGTCGGAATTGTAGTCGCCCGCCGTGAACACGCCGACGAAATCGAACTGCGGCAGCAGATAGATTTTCTGGCCGCCGTTGCCCTGCGCGGCGATCATGTCCACGCGCTGGTTGCCGCCCGGCATCGGCACATTCAGCCAGGGACGCCACCAGAAATAGCCGTAGCCGGTGTTGTCGACGCGGCTGTGCTCGGCGAGGGCGGTTTTCACCCATGCGGACGAGATCACCTGGCGGCCCTGCCAGCGACCGCTGTTGGCAAAAAGCATGCCGAGTTTCAGCATGTCGCGCGGGCGGAGATGGATCTGGGAGAACTCCTTATCGGCATTGGTCAGATCGTAGTTCCAGAACCAGTCGCTGCGTTTGATTCCCAGAGGGCCGAATAGATTCGCCTGCGCAAAATCGGGAAGCTTCATGTGGACGGCGTTCTCGACGACGCGCCCGACCACTGCGACGCCGCCAGAGCAGTAAAAGCCCTGCGCGCCGGGATCGTGGATCATCGGCAGATCCATGGTGGCTTTGACCCAGTCGGGCATATCGTCGATCACGGTTTCACGGCCGGGGGAATTGGAGCTGTGATCGTTGCAGTCGAGACCGGAACTCATGGAAAGGAAGTTATCGAGAGTGATCTTCGCTTTGCGCGGATCGGGGTTTGCATAGGCCGTGTAGGAGAGATGCGGCGCGACAGGTTCATTGACGCCGGGCAGCGCGCCCCTGTCGATGGCGATTCCCGCGACCGTACTCACCACGGACTTCGTGGCGGAACGCATCTCGTGAGTTCGGGCGGCCGTGTAGCCGTAGAAGTATTCCTCCATGACCAGGCGCCCGTGGTGGAACAGGAGTACGCTGTGCACGTCATTCCACGTTCCATCCATCACGCCATGGACAATGGCATTCGCGGTTGCCACGCCAAGTTCCGATTTCGCGATATCGCCCACGGGAATGCCGTCGTGGGCGTCAGCGGGCGGATGGTATTTGTACACGGTCGCCTCTGGACGAGGTTTCATCAGACCGATGGACTCGCTTCTGACTTTGTCGGAGAGTCGCACGTGGAACACTCCCCGTTCTTCGAAACCCGTCACGCGTCCTTTCGCGTCGCGGTGGAACGGAATCTCTTCGCCGCCGCCGTTTTTAAATACGTCGGCGCGTACGGCGGGTAGTTTGTATTTGGATTCGCCGAGGATTGCGTAGAGCTCACTGCCCGCGACGATCTCTACGGTTTGGCCGGGGCCATAGGCGTACGTGCCCACGTAATCCGTGAGTGGCGGCGTCTGCGCCACCAGACTCGCGGCGAACGCGAAAAATGCGGCGATCGGGAGTCGTTTCATGTCAGCTTTCTATGCCCATTTGTGTCAGGCGATAGCGCAGCGAATTGCGCGTCAGGCCCAGGATGCGGGCGGCCTGGCTCTTGTTGTTATTGGCCTGCTTCAGCGCGGTGCGGATGAGTTCCTGCTCGTACTGATCGAGGCTCATCCCTTCCGGCAGGCCGATTTCTCCGGACTGAGCGCGCGGGCGAAGATTCATGTCGAGCCGGATGTCGCCCGAATCGAGCTTCTCGCCGGTGGTCATCACGATGCTGCGCTCGATCACGTTTTCGAGTTCGCGGACGTTGCCGGGCCAGGAGTATTGCATCAGCTTGTCGAGCGCGGAATCCGTGATGCCGCGAACCTGGCCGCCGTTTTCCCGGGCGATCTTCTCGACGAAATGCCGCGCCAGATACGGGATGTCTTCTTTGCGATCGCGCAGCGGCGGGACTTCGATGGGTACAACGTTGAGCCGGTAATACAGGTCTTCGCGGAAGGTGCCGTCTTCAAGCGCGGCGCGCAGGTCTTTGTTGGTGGCCGCGATCACGCGCACATCGATGTTGAGCGTCTTGTTGCTGCCGAGGCGTTCGACTTCGCGTTCCTGAAGGACGCGCAGCAGTTTTACCTGAATATTTCCGGGAACGTCGCCGATTTCATCGAGCATCACAGTGCCGGTATCGGCCTGCTCGAATTTGCCCGGCTTCGACATGTTGGCGCCCGTGAACGCGCCCTTTTCGTAACCGAACAGCTCGCTTTCCATCAGGTTTTCGGGCAGCGCCGTGCAATTGATCTTGACGAACGGGCGGTCTCTGCGAGGCGAATGGAAATGGATGGCTCGCGCGATGAGATCCTTGCCGACGCCGCTTTCGCCCGCGAGCAGCACTGTAGCGCGCGAAGGCGCAACGCGCATCACGGACGCGAAAATATTCTGCATCACAGGGCTGCGGCCCACGATGTTGTCCCAGTTGTATTTGCGGCCGAGCTCTTCTTTGAGGCGGACGTTTTCGTCGCGCAGATTGCGGACTTCGAGCGCCTTGTTGACGACCGTTGTCAGGTGATCGAGCGAAAACGGCTTGGGGAGAAAATCCGCCGCGCCGGCCTTCATGGCTTCCACGGCGTTTTCGATCGTGCCGAACGCGGTCATCATGATGACCGGAATCGTCGAATTCTGCCGCTTCACGATTTGCAACATTTCGAGCCCGCTCATGCCTGGCAGCTTGTAATCGGTCAGGATGAGATCGGCGCGGTCAATCAGCGGCAGCGCTTCTTCGGCGCGCGCGGCCTTATCGACGTCGAAACCGGCGTCGAGTAACTGCAACTCGACGATGCGGCGCAGTTTTTCTTCGTCTTCCACTACCAGGATTCGCTTTTTCATGGGAGGTTGCTCACGCTCTCGAGCGGAAGACAAACGCGAAAAGTGCTGCCTTTGCCGGGCTCGCTATCGACCGTCATTTTACCGCCGTGGCCGTTGACGATCTTGGAAACAATGGCCAGTCCAAGGCCTACGCCGGTTTGTTTGGTCGTGAAAAACGGGTTGAAGATGGTTTCGATTTTGTCGGCGGGAATGCCCGAGCCCCGATCGGTGACGTCGATTTCGATGCGGTGCGCCGTGCGGCGGGTGGAAACGGTGACGGGCGCTCCGGGATCGGAGGCCTGCGCGGCATTCGACAGGAGATTGATGAATACCTGCTCCATCAGGGCGGGATCGAGCGCGAGCGGTGGCACATCCGGCGCGTAGTCGCGAACGATATCAACATTGGCGTGGCCGGCGGCGCGATCGATTATCGCCGTCACATCGGTCATTTCGCGCTGCGGTTCGAGCGGTCTGGCAAAGGAGAGGAACCGCGTCACGAGCAGGTTCGTGCGGTCGACTTCGGAACTGATGATTTCGCCGAGCTCGCGCGACATCGGATCGGTTGCGGATCGGCGGGCGAGAAGATCGGCCGAGCCCTTGATGCTGGCGAGCGGATTACGCAGTTCGTGGGCGAGACCAGCGGTGAGCTGTCCGAGCGCCGCCAGACGTTCGGCGCGGCGAACGGCGGCTTCGGCTGCGGCGAGCTGTTCGGCGGTGGCTTTGTAGCGCGCGGATTCGGTACGAATGGCTTTGCCGAGCATGTTGACAAGCACGGCGATGATCGCCATCAGGAGCCCGCGAATGACGAGAACGTGCCAGCCTTCGGGATCCATCTCGATGTTGGACCAATCGACAAAAAGCAAAGGGGAGAGCAGCGCCCCGACCGCGGCGACCGATGCCACTACGGTCGCGATAACGCCGAGATAAGTTGCCGTCGAAACCAGCGGAAGCAGCAGGATCGGGAAGTACGGACTGGCGACGCCGCCGGATTCATGCATCAGCTCGAAGGCGAGGAGGAGCTGGACCGCAACGGAAACGCCGCGGCCGGTCGTCTGACTGAGGAAGGGCAAACGGCTCTCGAAGAGCTGTATGATGCCGAGGCCGATCAGCGGCAGTCGCTGGGCAGGCTCGTCCGCCAGCAGGACCAGCGTCCCGAAAAAAATGGCGAGGAGCAGGTCGGTATTTCGAACGGAAATCTTCGGGTGCAAGACGGGAGCGGGATCCATGCGCCTCTAGTGTGATGCCTCGGAAGTGGGGCGGGATGATCTTGCAACTGTCACATTAGCCATTTTCGTTCACACGGCGCACGGTTTGGGAGCGGACGGCGTCGAGCAGCGCCGTGATGGGCTCGCCGGTCGCCGGATCGCGCAACGCCGAGGCGAGTTCCGCGAGCGGTTCCAGAACGAAGCGGCGCTCGCGATAGCGTGGATGTGGAATCTCCAGCTCCGCGGTCTGCATGATTGTGTTGCCGTAGAAAACGATGTCGATATCGACTGTGCGCGGGCCGTTGATGACGGTTCGAACACGGCCGAGATCCTTCTCGATGCGGTGGATTCGATGCAGCAGTTGCAGAGGGAAGAGTGAAGTCTCGAATTCCGCGACTTGGTTGAGAAACCAGGGCTGATCGGCGAGCCCCATGGGCGCGGTTTCGTAGAGGGTGCTGGCGCGCAGCAGCTTCAGATCCGGCGCATGGAGTTTGTCCAAGGCTTGCCGCAGCCGGGCTTCGCGGTCGCCCAGATTGGAGCCGAGGGCGAGCCAGGCCGTCTTCAGAAGAGCTCCGGCTGGCGCTCAACTCCGCCGAAGCGCCGCGGCACTTTGAAGTAATCGTAAGCGCGTTCGGTGGCGATGCGGCCGCGCGGCGAGCGGTGCAGAAATCCGAGCTGGATCAGATACGGCTCGTAAACTTCTTCAATCGTCTCGGGTTCTTCGCCGACCGACGCCGCAATGGTATTCACGCCCACCGGGCCGCCGCTGAATTTTTCCAGCACGGCGCGCATGATCTTCTGATCGATTTCGTCCAGTCCGAAGCGGTCGACTTCCAGCATGTCGAGCGCGGTGGTCGCGACATCCTGCGTGATGTGGCCTTTGGCGCGCACCTGCGCGTAGTCGCGAACACGCCGCAGCAGGCGATTCGCGATACGCGGCGTGCCACGGGAGCGGCGCGCGATCTCCTCCGCGCCTTCGAGATCAATGGGCGTTTCGAGCAGTTTCGCGGAGCGCCGCACGATGCCGGTGAGATCGGCGACATCGTAATGATTGAGCCGCAGTACCAGGCCGAAGCGGCTGCGCATGGGAGCGCTGACCAGACCCTGGCGCGTGGTCGCCCCGATCGCGGTGAACTTCTGGAGCGGCATGGAATGCGTGCGCGCGCCGGGGCCGGTGCCGATCAGGATGTCGAGATGAAAATCCTCGAGCGCCGAATAGAGCATCTCCTCCACGTCCGGCAACAGGCGGTGAATTTCGTCGATGAAGAACACCTGGCGCGACTGCACGGTGCTGAGGAGTCCGGAAAGATCGAGCTTCTTCTGCAGCACGGGACCGGAGGTTTGGGTGAACGGAACTTCGAGCTCCTGCGCGATGATGGACGCGAGCGTGGTCTTGCCGAGGCCAGGCGGTCCGTAGAGCAGAACGTGGTCCATCGCTTCGCCGCGCTTGCGGGCGGCTTCAATCGCGATCTGCAGGTTTTCCTTCAGCCGCGCCTGACCGGTGAAATCGGCGAGGCGGCGCGGGCGCAGGCCGGCTTCGAATTGCAAATCGTCGTCGAGGGACGAAGCGGAAACCAGACGATCGCTCATCAGCGCACGAACTCCAGCGATTTGCGGAACAGCGGCTCAAATTCGGCGGGGATGCCGGCGCCGCGAGCCTTGCGGACGGCGGCTTCAGCGGCGGGACGCGCGCAGCCGAGGTTAAGCAGGGCGGAGAGTACGTCATCTTCAATTACAGACAGCGCGGGCGCAGCGGGCGCGGCGTCAGCGCCGGAGGCGGCGGGCAGCTTATCCCGCAGTTCCAGCACCATACGCTCGGCGGTTTTGCGGCCCACGCCGGGAATGCGGACAAGCCGCTCGACTTCGCCGCGCCGGATGCCATCGATCAATTCGTCAATCGCCATCCCGCTGAGCACTTTGATCGCAAGGCCGGGGCCGATATTGCTCACGCCGATCAGTTTCTCGAACAGGGACTTTTCCTCACGCCCGGCGAATCCATAGAGCGCCAGAATGTCTTCGCGCACGTGCGTATGGACGTGCAGCACGGTCTGGGCGGAGACATCCGGCAGCTTCGAAAACGTGGAAACGGGGATGGTGACTTCGTAGCCAACGCCACCCGCGTCCAGAATGACCTGATTCGGGTGCTTCTCGATCAGCGTCCCTCTGAGCAGCGCAATCATTTTGAAATTGGGGGGATAGCGTAAATATTGTACATGGCGCGAAGGCGATTCTTTGTGGAACAGGTTCACAGCGGCACGGCGGAAATTGCGGGAGAAAACGCGCAGCATCTCACCCGCGTGCTGCGCGTGGAGGCAGGACAGACTTTCGAGATTACGGACAACAACCGCGTGTGGCTGGCAACCGTGGAAACCGCCCATAAAAACCTGGTGCGGTTCCGGGTGACAGAAGAACTCGACGGGGGCGCGCCGCTTCCGGAAGTCAGGCTCTTTCTCTCGCTGATCAAATTCGAGCGGTTCGAATGGGCGGTGGAGAAAGCCGTGGAACTCGGCGTGACGCGCATTGTGCCGGTGAATGCGTCGCGCAGCGAGCGCGGTTTGTTCGAAGGCGCACAGAAGCGTGTGGAGCGGTGGAGGCGCATTGCCCATGAGGCGAGCGAACAGTCACGCCGGCTCAGCGCGCCGGAGATCGAGACGCCGATGAAGATGACGGAAACGCTGAAGCATTCCGCGGCGCATCGTTTCTGGTGCGATGAGCGGCCGGGTGCGCCGGGTCTGGGCGCCGTGTTTCATCCGCAAGCGGATGATTCCACGGCGCTCCTCATCGGGCCGGAGGGTGGCTGGACCGATCCGGAGCGTACGCAGTTTGAGATCGCCGGGTGGCGCGGCGTTTCGCTGGGGCCGCTGGTGTTACGAGCCGAAACCGCGGTCTGCGCGGCGCTCTCGGTAATTTCACAGGGGTGGCTGACGAAGCGTTCCTGATGGGCAAACCGGTACAATCGAATCAGGCGTGACTAAGACGCATTTTGGCGGCATCGTCGAATACGCCGCAACACTCCTCCTGATCGCTCAGTTTCTTCTGGCTCGCCGCTGGTTCCGGGGAAAGCCTCGCCCTGTCTGGATTGCGCTGATCGCCATCTGGATTGTCACCGCGGTATCCATCGCCATGGAGTGGACTGGCGGGATGTACGGCTTGCGGAGCGTGCCGATGGTGCTCCGCGTGGGATTCACGACGACCGGCTACATGTGGATCTTTCTGACGTCTCTTGCGTCCGCCATATTCCTCGTCTGTCAATTTCTGGTGAGAAAGATCCCCGGTGAACACTCACCCGGCCGAAGACGGGCGCTCAGTGCGGCCACCACAGTCGCGATCGCCGCTCCCGCCGCGGCGCTCGGATACGGCGCGTTCATAGAACGCAATGACTATGGTTTGACGGAACTCGATTTTCCCGTGCCCGGCCTGCATCCGGATCTCGACGGCTATCGCATCATGCAGGTCAGCGATCTCCACGTGAGCCCGTTTCTCAGCGTGAAGCAGATGGCGTATGTGATCGACATGGCCAATGAGGCGCGCCCGGATCTCTCGGTCTTTACCGGCGATTTGATCACCGCGCCCGGCGATCCGCTCAACGCCGCGATTCGGGAACTGGTGCGGCTGCGCGCGCCGGACGGCGTGCTCGGCTGCATGGGAAATCATGAGGCGTACGTGGGATGCCGCAACTATCTGGAGCGCCGCGCGCGGCCGGGCGGAGTGGATTTCCTCCGGATGCGGAACACGCAGGTGCGGCGCGGGCAGGGCTTGCTCAATATCGCCGGCGTGGATTACCAGAAAAATCAGGAACGCGATACATATCTTGCGGGCACGGATAAATTGATCGTGCCGGGCGCCGCGAATCTGCTGCTTTCGCACAACCCCGATGTTTTCCCGGCCGCGGTTCGCATCGGCTTTCATGGCGTGCTTTCGGGCCATACGCACGGCGGCCAGATCAACGTCGAAATTCTGCACCAGGACATCAACCCGGCGCGCTTCCGGACGCCTTTCACGAAAGGCCTCTATCGCTGGGGGCTCGCGGGGGCCGCGCCTGCGACGTGCTACGTCACGACGGGCGTGGGTACTATCGGGATGCCGATCCGGCTGGGCGCTCCTCCTGAAATCGCGCTTCTGCGCCTGCGGCGGGTCTGAACGTGCGCTACCTGATCGTCAGCGATTTGCACGGAAACCGCGAGGCGCTGGAGGCCGTTCTGCGCGACGCGGCGGATGTAGCGGGCGGCTACGACCGCTCCGTCTGCTGCGGCGATCTGTGCGACTACGGACCGGATGCCGCTTACGCGATCGACTGGTCGCGCACGCACCTGGCGGCTGTGATTCGGGGCAACCATGACCGCATTTGCGCCGGCCTGGACGGCATGGATGACTTTACGCCGCTCGCCCAGGCCTCGGCCCGGTGGACCATGGAACATCTCAGCCCGCCGGATCGTAATTATCTGCGTGAACTGCCGCGGGGGCCAATGCCGGTGGATAACGCGCTCGTTCTGGCGCATGGCGCTCCGTACGATGAGGATGAATACGTGACCAACGTGCTCGAAGCGGGAGTCGTATTCGGCCATCTTGCCGGTACGGAGAATGTGGAACTGCCGCATTTCTTCGGGCATACGCATCTGCAGGGCGCGTTCATGCGGGCGGGAGGCCGGATTCGTCAGATTGCAAAGCCCGGCGCCGGCAACGCGGAGACCCGGATTGCGCTGGAGCCTGGGGCGGCTTATCTGATCAATCCCGGCGCGGTGGGGCAGCCGCGCGACGGCGACCCGCGCGCGGCGTACGCGATTTTCGATACGGTGGAACGCGAAGTGATTCTGCGCCGCGTTCCGTACGACGTGGCGGCCACGCAGCGGAAGATTGCGGCAGCCGGATTGCCAGCTCGTCTGGCGGCGCGGCTGGCGAGCGGCAAGTGAAGCGTTCTGTGATCTAATCGGAGGAATCGAGGCGACTATGTTTTGCACCCGGTGCGGCGCTCAAAATGCGGACAACGCGCGGTTTTGCACTTCCTGCGGGGCCTCCACGGAACTCGGCGGCGCCGCGAACGCCGGCGGACAAGGCTATCCGGGCGGAGCGGCTTTTTCGGCGGCGCCCCGAAAGCGCCTGCATCGCGTGATCACCGATAAGAAAATCGCGGGCGTCTGTTCCGGGTTTGCCGAGTACTTTGACATGGACGTCACGCTGGTGAGGCTGATATGGGTGGCTCTGGTTCTGATTCCGCCGAGTATCGGCGTTATCGTGTATCTGGTTGCGTGGATTGTTCTGCCGCGCGATTGACGGAGATTTCGATCTTCCAGCGTTTGAGCCAGAGGAAAACGGTGAGCAGCGCCCAGAGCTGATAGCCGGCGTTGATGCGGCGGCTTTGGTGGTTTCGGGCGAGATCGCGGATTCCCTCATAACGGAAAATTCCGGTTTCGCGCACGGCTTTTTCGCTCAGTGTTTCTTCAAACAGCGGCAGCAACGGGCCGCGGAACCATTCGTGCGCCGGGATATCGAGACCGGCTTTCGGGCGGTTCAGGACCGATTGCGGGAGTTTATCGCGCATCAGGCTCTTCAGGATGAACTTCTTCTGTGAACCGTTGATCTTCAGTTTTTCCGGCAGGCGCGCGGCGAATTCGACGATGCGGTGATCGAGCAGCGGCGGGCGCACTTCGAGCGAATGCGCCATGCTCATGCGGTCGACTTTACAGAGCAGATTGTCCTGCAGGTAGTAATGCTGGTCAAGCAGAAGATAGCGATTGACGAAGCCGATCTCACGGGCGGATGGAAGCCCGCGCGCCAGGCGGCGCAGATCGTGCGGCGGCAGGCCGGGGACGACGGCAATCTTCTGTGCTTCCGAAAACGCGCCGTTCCAGAAAAGATGGGCTTCGTCCGGATGGAGCAGCGAACCTTCGAGTCCGCGCTTGAGCTTGTATTCGAAACCGATCTTGGCGTCGGACGCGGGCAGCACTGCGTGCGCGGCGGAGAGACCCATCTCGCGGAAGATCGGCGGTACTGCGCGCAGGCCGCGAGCGAGGGCGTCGGCGCGATAAGTCAGATAGCCGCCGAATAACTCATCGCCGCCTTCGCCGGAGAGCGCGACGGTGACATCCTGACGGCTCATCTTCGATAGAAACCAGACGGGGAGCGCGCCGGCGTCGCCGCCGGGTTCGTCCGAGTAGAACGCGAAGTCTTCGATGGCGGATACGACTTCAGAATCGCGATGGAGCTCGAATTCGTGGTGTTCGGTGCCGTAGATGCGCGCGATTTCGCGGAAGTACGGGCTTTCATCGCAGGATTTCGATTCGAACACCATGGAGAAGGTCTTGATCGGGCTCGCACCGAGTTCGGAGGCGTAATGGAGCAGCGTGGAGGAATCGATGCCGCCGCTTGACCAGACGCCGAGCGGGACGTCGCTCACCAGATGTTCGCGGACGGATTCGCGGAGGAGGCGGTCGAGTTCGGCGCGGGCGTCGCCTTCCGTGATGCCGGAATCGGGCGCGAAGCGGAGCGTCCAGTACGGCGTGACTTTCGAAACGCCGTCGCGCCATTCGAGGTAGTGGCCGGAGGGAAGTTTCTCGATGCCTTCGACCAGCGTTCGCGGCGCGGGGACGTAGAGGAGCGAAAGAAAATCGCTCAGCGCGGTTTGATCGAGCCGGCGCGGCACGGCGGGGTGTTCGAAAAGAACCTTCAGTTCCGAGCCGAAGACGAGATCTTCGCCGAGGCGATGGATGTAGAGCGGCTTGATGCCGAGACGATCGCGCGCGAGAACGAGACGGCGGTCGCGTTCCGACCAGAGCGCCATCGCGAACATGCCGCGGAAGCGTGCGAAACAGCCGGTGTCCCACTGGAGAAAGGCGCGGAGGGCGACTTCCGTATCGCAGTCGGAGCGGAAGCGATGGCCCAGCGATTCGAGCTCGCCGCGCAATTCGCGGAAGTTATAAATCTCGCCGTTATAGACGATGACGCACTGCTCGCCATCGCCATCCATGCCCGAGCGAATGGGCTGTTCGCCGCCATCGAGATCGATCACCTGAAGGCGTACCGCGCCCAGGGCTACGTTCGCGGAGCAGTAAACGCCCTGCTGATCCGGGCCGCGATGGACGATCGTCGCCGTCATGCGGCGAATCAGCGATTCGGCGGAAGCCGGATCGCCTGCCGCTCGCTGTGTAAAGCCTGCAATGCCGCACATTTCGTAAATCGCAGGTTAACAGGACGCGCGAATCAGACTTTCAGAACGTCTTTCTCGCGCGCCACCAGCTTGTAAAGCGCGGGGTTGACGAAGAAGCCGAGCAGCAGGCTCGAAATCGGGCCCGCCACTACGACGATCGCGAACGGCTTCTGGGTATCGCTGCCGATGCCGGTCGCCATCGCCGCCGGAAGCAGACCGAGGCAGGCGACGAGCGCGGTCATCATGATGGGCCGCAACCGCATGAGCGCGGCGGAGAGCGTGGCGTCGTGGATACTCATCCCTTCGAGGCGCAGCTTGTTGATGTAGCTGACCAGGATGACCGCCGTTTCCACGGAAACGCCCATCAGCGCCAGCAGGCCCAGAACGCTGGACACGCTGAAGGGCGTATGCGTCATGTGTAGAGCCAGCAGCGCTCCCACGGGAGCGGTGAGGCTGACGCCCAGAACAATCATCAGCGGGAATTTGAAATTGCCGTAGAGCGCAAACAGCAGCAGGAAAATCAGTCCCACGGCCAGCGGTCCGATGACGGCAAACTGCGATTTCGCTTCGAGCAATTCGCCGTATTCGCCGCCCCATTCGAGCCTGTATCCCTGCGGCAGTTGCACCGCTTTGCTGACCGCCGCCTGACCATCCTTGATGACGCCTTCCAGGTCGCGCCCCTTCACCGAAAACTGCACGCCGATATAGCGGGAATTGTTTTCGCGATAGATAAACGAAGCGCCGGAGGTTTGTTTGATCGTCGCCAGTTCGGCGAGCGGGATTTGCTGCCCGCCTGGCGCGGGCACCAGCAAATTGCCGATTTCGCGTTCGCCGGTTCGGTACTGCGGGTCCATGCGGACGACGAGATCGAACAATTTCTCGCCCTGCTGGACCTGCGTCGCCGCCTGTCCACCCACCGCGGCATTCACCACCGCTCCAACGTCATCGATATTGATCCCGTAGCGCGCGATCTTCGCGCGGTCGGGAGTGATGAGCAGGCTGGGCTGGCCCAGTTCGCGCACGACGGTAAGTTCGCTGAAGCCGGGCGTGTGATCGAGAACGCGCTTGATCTCCACGGCCTTCGATTCGAGCACATTAAGATCGTCGCCATAAATCTTGACGGCGAGCGCGCTCTTCAGGCCGGTGAGCGCCTCGTCCACAGCGTCTTCGGCCGGCTGCGTGTAGTTGAAGATCACGCCGGGGAAGGTGTCGAGCTTCTTGCTGACATCCGCGATGAGGTCGGCCTTCGTATGGATGGAGCCCTGCGTCCAGGTCTTGTCTTTGTAGGGCCGCAGACCCACATAGAATTCGTCGTTGAAGAAGCCGGTGGCATCGGTGCCGTCGTCGGGGCGGCCGAGTTCGGAGCCAACCACCGTGACCTGCGGGTACTGCCGAAGAATTTTCATCACTTTCGGGGCGAACGCCGAGGAGTCCTCGAAAGAAATCGTGTAAGGCATGGTGGCGCGAACCCACAGCGCGCCTTCATCGAGGTGCGGCAGGAATTCACCGCCGATGGTGGGAATCAGCAGCGTGGTGGCGGCGAAAACCGCCATTCCCGCGAGAACGGTGATCAGCGGAACGCGCAGGCACGCGGTCAGCAGAATTTTGTAAATGCCGCGAATCCATTCGAAAACCGGATTGGGGCGGTCTTTCACGCCCTTCGTAAACCAGAACGACGCCACCACCGGCACGATGGTCAGCGTCAGAATCAGCGCGCCCAGCAGCGCGAACGCCATCGTGTTCGCCATGGGACGAAACAGGAGACCGGCGGGGCCGGTGAGCGCGTAGATCGGCAGATACGCCGCGATGATAACGGCAACCGAGTAGAAGATCGGACGGTCCACGTCATGAGCCGCAATCAGAAGAACGTCTTTGAGCTTGTATTCCTGCCCGTGACGCAGACCAAGCTCGCGGTAGATGTTCTCGACCATGACGATGGTTCCGTCGATGATGATGCCGAAGTCTATGGCGCCGATCGAGAGCAGGTTCGCGGCGTCGCCATGCGCCTTCAGGATGACGAACGCAAACAGCAGCGCGAGCGGAATGGTGAGCGCGGCGATCACCGCGGCCCGTATGCTGGCGAGGAAAAAGATCAGTACGACCACGACCAGCAGCATGCCGCGCAGAAGGTTATCTTCCACGGTGTCCGTGGTGACGCGCACCAGATCGCTGCGGTCGTAATACGGATGCACCTTCACGTCCGGCGGCAGAATCGAGCTGTTGAGTTGTTTCGTTTTCTGCTCCACGCCTTTGAGAACGTTCTGGGTCTGTTCGCCGCGGCGCATCAGGATCACGCCTTCCACGGCGTCCGGATTGTCCTGAAATCCGAAGATGCCGAGCCGCGGCGCGTGTCCGATTTCCACATGACCGATATCTTTGATCCGCACCGGCGCGCCGTTATTCGCGGCGACCGGCACTTCGCCAATGTCTTCCACCGTCTGCAGCAAGCCAATCCCGCGCACGTAATTGAACTGTCCGCCTTTGGAATAAAAGCCGCCGCCGGTGTTTGAGTTATTGGAAGAAAGCGCGGAAACCACCTGCGAGACCGGAATGTGGAAGTTGTAGAGCTTCACCGGATCGAGCAGGACGTGATACTCCATGGTGGGGCCGCCGAAACCGGAATCGTCGGCGACACCAGGCACGCTGCGATAGGCGCGTTCCACGACCCAGTCTTCAAACGTGTGCAACTCCTCTGGCGTACGGTCCGGACTATCGAGAACGTAACGATAGACCAGGCCGCTCGGACTGAACAGTGGCGCCATGCTGGGCGTGATGCCTTCCGGCAGGTCGGCGTCCGCGAGGCGCTGGAAAGCCAGCTGGCGCGCGAAATAGTCGTCGGTTCCTTCTTCAAAGGTGAGCACCACTTCGGAGAGCCCGTAGAGCGAAACCGAGCGCATCACCTTCATCTTCGGGGTTCCGTTCATCGCGAGCTCGAGCGGCAGCGTGGTGAGGCGCTCCACTTCTTCGGCGGCGTGGCCCGGCCACTGCGTGACCAGATCCACCATGGGCGGCGCGAGATCCGGATAAGCGTCGACCGGCATTTTCGAGAACGAAATCGCGCCGGCCACAATCAGCACAACCACCAGCACCATCACGAGAAAGCGCTGTTCAAGGGCGAATTTGACGATTCGATGGATCATGGTTGGCTTTCGCTATTGCTGCATCGAATTGCGGAACTGGAGGAACAGGCTGCCGTCGGCCGCCACGCTCTCCCCCTCGTTCAGCCCGGTTTTGATCTGCGTCTGTCCGGACGCGGAATCTCCGATGGTGACCGGCCGCCGCGCAAACTGATTGTTGCCCGTCATGACGTAGACGAACGGCAGATTCTCCGTGTCGCGCAGAACGGCTTTATCCGGAACCAGGATCGCGTCCGCGGTGGCGCCGGCGTGTACCGTCGCCGTCACATACATATCCTTCTTCAGCTCATGATTCGGATTTTCGGTTTCGATGCGCTCCTGCAGGGTCCGGCTATCCGGATCCATCGCCGGGGCCACGTAAGAAATTTTTCCGTGGAAGGGCTTCGCCAGCGCATCGGTCGTGATGTCCGCCGTATCGCCGATGTGAACGCTGCCCGCGTCGCTTTCGTAGACATTCACCAGCACCCACACTTTGCTCGTATCCGAAATCGTGAAGCACTGCGTCCCGCCTGCCTGCAGCAACTGGCCGGGGCCGACCAGCCGCTCCACAATTTCTCCGGAGGCCGGCGCGAGTACAGGAATCTGAAGCGTCGTGGAAGACTTCGCATCGGGATCGGCGATCCCCAGCGCGCGCAGCGCATCGCCCGAAGATTCGAGATCCGACGCCGCCTGCGCGCGGTCCGATTCCGCCTGCTCCAGATCCTTCTGCGCGATTGCCTTGTGGGCAAGCAGGTCCTGCGAGCGTTTGTAATTCTTATCCGCAAGCTGGAACGCGTCGCGGGCTTTCTGGTAAGCCGCGCGCGCGCTGGAATAATCCGGGCTCGTGACTTCAAGCAGCGGCTGTCCCGCCTTCACCATATCGCCAGGCGCGACGAGGATGTTTCGCACCGGCCCGCCCACCGCGGAGAATACCGGCGTCGTATGAAGCGCATCGTACGCCACCGATCCCGTGAACCGCAGCACGCGCGGAATCGATGCCTTCACCGCCTTCACTATCTGGACATGCGCCATCTGATCGGCCGGCACGCTGAACAGCGCGGGCGTATCCGTCTTCGAGGCTTCCGTCGCGTATGACGTCATCTGCGAAGCGCTCTCATCGCGCTTGCCGCAGGCCGTTAAAAGCGCCAGCGCGCATCCGCCCGTCACAAAAAGCGCGCGTATTCTGATTCCGTTCATGGCAGGGTCCTCGTTCCTACAGCGGCGCGTAATTGTTCGAGCGATACCATCCAGGCGGCCAGCGCCTGGCGATAAGCTAGCTGGTTGGCGCGATAGCTCCGTTCCGCATCGAGAAAATCGAGCAGCGGCGCCGCGCCGTGCTGATAGGCATATTCCGAGATGTCACGCGACTGCGTGGTCTGATCCAGATATCCGGATCGGTAGAGATTGATAATCTCGTCGTTCGTCTTCAGGCCTTCCCATGCGGTGACGACATCCGACGTGACCTGCTCCGTGGCCTCCCGGTAGAGTTCATCCGACTGCGTGACCGCCGCCTGCGTATGCGCAATCTCGCCCTGATTGCGATCGAACAGCGGGATATCCATATTGAAGAAGAACGCCGCCGAATTCTCCGCGCCCACGTGGGAGTAATTGAAGCTGACGCCGAGATCCTTCTTGCTGTTGGCCCGCGCGAGCGATACCTGGCTGTGCGCGGCGATCACGCTCTGCCGCGCCGCCGTCAGATCCGGGCGCGACTGGATCGCGAGAGACTTGAGCTCATCCTCCGTGCTGACGACCGGCTTGTAGTCGAGCGCGCCCTCCACGTCATAGTTTTCCGGCACGGATTCGAAACCCAGCAACTGGCGAAGCGCGGCCAGCGCCTGCACGCGCGAGAGCTTCGCGGCCGAAACATCCTGCTGGAACTGCAGAAGCTGCAGCTTGATTTTGATGAGATCGCCTTCGCTCATGTCGCCGGCGCGGACACGCGCATCGCTGATGTCGATCGTCTGCTGATAACTCTTCAGATCCTGCTGGGCAAGATCGAGTATCGATTCCGCCAGTTGCGCGGCGATGAACTGCTGGGCCACGTTGAATGACAGCGTGCGTTCGTTATCGAGCACCGTGGAGCGGACTACCGCGGTCTGATCCTTCGCCGCCTGCAGCCGGTTCTGGCGCTTCCTGCCGCGCTCGATCGTATAGCCGACGCCCAGATCGAACTGCGCGGTGTTGTTGAAGTAGTCGGCGGAGCCGAGCTGAGAGAGATTGAAGAACGGGATGAATTGCGAATCCCAGGCGAGCGAAGGATTGGGCCGCAGGTTGGCGGTCACTTCATCCGCCAGGCTCTGGGTGATGGTCGCGCGAGCCGCCTGCAGCGAGTGGTTGTGCTTCGCGGCCATCTCGAGCGCCTGATCCAGCGTGATCTTCACCGGCGGCGGCGAGGGCTGCTGGGCGTACGCCATCGCGCCCGTCAGCACAAGAACACAAATAAAACGGTTTCCTTCCACAATCTTCCTCTTTCCTGATTACCGGAAAATAGATCGCCACAGGACATGAAAAGCCGGCCTGCCTGTGCGCCAATGCGCGCGGCGGCCTGTTCAACATCCTGTAACGCAGCCTGAATCTGGTGGGACTAAACGAGGGAAGGTGGACCGCGAGTGAGAGTGGAGCGTACCGTCCTGGACTGGAAATCGGGCGCCGCGCTTAGCGGCGACTCAAAGCTCCGCGCTTCCGGAGCGTGAATCACGTGGATGATCGCGATCTCGCTCGCGGTCATGTGGGCCGTGGAGCAGACGCTGCACCGGTCGGCCGGCTGGTTCAGATGGTGCGAGTGCGCCGCGGAGAGCGACGCCGCCGAGACGCAAAGCATCGCCGTGAGCGCGAGGAACACGGCGACAATCCGCATTTTGCGGGGCATTCGCATCTCACCTGAAGATATCACTGTTTCGGCGCCGGCTGCCCGGTGACGGGCTGTTCCTTCGTTTTATCGTCAGGCGTCGGCTTATCGTCGCTCGTTTCGAACGTGATCGTGGCGCCCGCCGAGTACTTCTGATATTGCCGCCACTCGATGTCATTTCTGCTGCCAAAGTGCCCATTGCGCATCGTGACTTGGGATTTCAGGGGCAGCAGAAAACTCTCGTCGCCGATCTTCTGCGTATCGTAATCGATGCTCTGGTTCACGTCCTGCACCGGGAAATCCGCCGGAATATCGGGTACCACGGTGATTCGCAGCGGGATGTTATCGCCGCGCTCCACGTAGAGCAGCCCGTGGAAACCGGCTGTGATCTGCTGCTTCTCGAACGCGACTGTCTCCCGCGAATATTTCTGTTCCACGCGATAGCTGAAAACGTGCGTCAGATTGCCGCGAATGTTCCCCCACCGCTCCCAGCGGAAATCGGTATGGGTGGCGGGGTCGAAAAGCTCGCCCAGCACGCTCGCCCATTCCCCGCGGGAAATAGAACCGCCGATCGATTCCCACGTTTTGCCGATCGTGGGCGTGTCATTCCGCTGAGTCAGCTCGTAGTTTTCCTTGTGATCGAAGTAGGTCAGCTTCTCGATGAGGCGATCGTACGGGCTCCACGAACCGTCCGTGCCGGGCTGATAGTGCTGATCGACCGAGCGCCACGTGACCTCCTTGCAGATGAAGTCCGGCAGGGTTTTCACGAAATCGCGCGCGAAGGACGTCACCTCGTCGAGGGCCTTCTTCTTTTCCTCCGCCGAAGGCGCCGGAGGTCCGGTCGGAGCCGGCACGGTCATGGCAATCTTCGCCGGCGCAGGCTTCAGCGATTCGGTCTGGTTCACCATCTGGACCAGCGCCGCCACCGTCTTTGGACCGGCCCCATCTGACTGAAGCTCTTCCACCACCTGCGGGGTCAGGCGCTCAGTCAGTTTGACCCTGGCGAGGAAACTTGCAACATCTTTATCTGAATTTTTCTGCTGGATGGAGGATTTGACGAACTCCGTGAGCCGCGCGACCGTGAGCGTTTGCTGCGCCCATGCGCTCATCCCCAGTAAAAACAGCGCGGCCGCACACACAGTGGCCGCGGGCGATCTGAACCGCATATTCTATATTGTCGCATCGGAAAACAGATTGGTTTCAACAGAATGAACCCGGCAGTTCCGCCCCCGCCAACCCGGCGTTTACCTTATTGCGGCGCGCGTTCACCCCAATCCGGTTGTTTCGCCCCTGGCGCTATCGAAGATTAGAAGTAATCATGCGACTCCTGCTGGGGTGCGCGGGCATTTTGATTTCGCTCGCCTCCGGTTCGACGGCCTCTGCCACCGGCCTCGCCAATTCCCCGCGTTTCGAGGAATGGATCCGGCAGGGTCGCGCCGCTTTTCTCGCCGCCGATACGGACGGCGCCGAATCCGCTTACAACTCCGCGTGTCCGGCCGACGCCGTTGCGTCGTATCCGGTCGCGGACGCCGTGATGTGCGAGAACCTGCTGGCGTCGGTCGAGGAAGCCCGCGGAAACCTGGACCGCGCTGAACAGAGATATCGGAAGGCCGCGGCGCGCGCGGAACAGGCTGGAGAGGCTTATCGGCCGATCTACTGTGTCCGGCTGATCGATCTGGGCGAGTACTACCACCGGCGCCGGCGCCTGGACGCCGCGGAGCAGACTCTGCGGAACGCCGCCGGTCTCGCCCGGCAGCTCACGGCCGCGGTTCCCGATCTGTTGCCGAAGGCCCTGATCCGGCTGGGGTCGCTTTATGCCGATTCGCCTTATCCGGATCGTGGCCGTGCACCGTTGGACGAGGCGCTCACGCTGGCGAAACCGGCGAAGCTTTCCGCCGCCGAGATCGCGTTCGCTCAAAATGCGCTGGGCAAAGTCGAACTCGCCTCCGGTCATCCGCAGGATGCCGAGCCGCATCTGCGTGACGCCGTCTCGTTCGCCCAAACCACATGGGGAGAGGACCATCCCGCGACAGCCGCGTATCAGACCAATCTGGCGATGGCGCTGATCGCCGAGCGGCAGTTCAGCCGCGCGCGGTTGCTGCTGCGGCGCGCGGAGTTCGTCATTGGATCCAAAAATCCGTCCAGTCGGCAATTGGCCGCAATCTGCGCCGAACTCGCCCGGATCGACGCCAGCGAAGGCAAGCTCGCGGAAGCCGAGGACTACGCGATGCGTTCGCTTGCGATTCTCCGCGCGCAGGCCGAATCGCCTGCAACCGCCGTGGCGGCCGCGAAAGTGACGTTGTCTTCGGTATATATGCAGTTGCACGATCTGCCGTCCGCGGCGAGCATTCTGCCGGAAGCCGTTGAGGTGGAACGGCAGACGGCGGTCAATCCGCAGACGCTGGCGGCCTCAATCGAGCTGTTGGGGCAGCTTCGTGCGGAACAGCGAGACTGGCCCGCCGCGGAGGCCCTATACCGCGAAGCAGCAGCTATTTACGGGGGCGCGAGTGCTCCGATGCTGCTGGCGCTGGCCAACGTCCTGAGGCAGGCGGGCGGGTCGAAACAGGAAATCCGGCGTCTGGAACAGCAGGCCCGCGAGATTTCGCAGGCCGCAAAACGGCCCGGCGAAGGCCGTGGTCCCCGGGGTACATGATTAACTAAAGTGAAGTCCAGAAAACAACTTAGCTCTTTCCTACAGGCCCTGCAAACCACTAAGATGGGATATGCGCCGCATCCTGCCAGTGCGGAAACGCTGGCGCGATCGAGGGGTCATATTGACAACGACGAACGGTCATTCGCGGCGCGCCGCGATCATCATCACAGTAGCCGCGGCGATGTCCGTGGCGGTCTCTTACGCTCAGGTTCTGAGCGGCGATCTCGCGGGCTCGGTTCTCGATCCCAGCGGAGCCGCCATCGCGGGAGCGCAAATCAAAGCGGCCAACACCGCGACGGGCGTCGAATCCACCATCCATTCAGGCTCTACCGGCGCGTACCGGTTATCGGACCTTCCGGCCGGCGATTACACGCTGAATGTGACGGCGCCGAGCTTCGCGCCTTCCACGGTGAAGGGCGTGGTCGTCAGCGGCAGCCGCACTTTGACGATCAATGTCACGCTGCAGGTGGGCAACGTTTCTTCGCGCATCGACGTGCAGGCCGACGCCGAAATCGATACCACCAGCCCGACCATCGGAACTACTTTCAACGATCGCTACTCGCGCGATCTGCCCGTGCCGACGATCGGCGCGCTGGGGGTTTTGAATCTCTCACTGCTCTCGGCGGGCGTCGCATCGAATGGCGGTCTGCAGATCGGAACAGGACCTTCGGTGGGCGGCACGCGTCCCCGCGCCAACAACTTCACCGTGGATGGCGTGGATAACAACAATCGCGCGAATACGGGCGCGCTGGCGGCCGTTCCGAATGACGCCACGCAGGAATTCACCTTCCTGCAAAACCAGTTCGGTTCCGAGTTCGGCCACTCTTCCGGCGGGCAGTTCAACGTGCTGGTGAAGACGGGCGGCAACGATCTGCACGGGAGCGTCTACGAGTATTTCCAGAACCGCAACCTGAACGCGATCGACCAACAGTTCACGAACGCCGGCATTACCGGAAAGCAGCGTTTCGATTCCAACCGGTTCGGCGGAACCGTCGGCGGGCCCATTCGCCGCAACCGGCTTTTCTACTTCGCCGATCTCGAATATTCGCCAACCGGCAATGCTGTCACTCCCGGCCAGGTTCTGGCGCCGACCTCTCAGGGTTATTCGATTCTTGGCGGTATGTCCGGACTGAGCGCGGTGAACCTCGCCGCGTTAAAGCAGTATGCGAGCCCGGCGCCCGCGGCCACCGCCTCCGTCACGGTGAACGGCGCGGCGATTCCGGTGGGCATTCTGCCGATCGTGGCGCCCAGCTATTCGAACGCGTTCAATGCGGTGGGAAGCGGTGATTATTACGCGTCCGATAAAGATCAGGTGCGAGTCCGTTACCTGCTCAACCGGACGAGCCAGGTAGACAGTACGTCTGTCTTTCCCGCCTTCTATACGCAGGCCAGGATTATCAGTCATCTCGCCAGCATCACCGAATATCACACGTTTTCGCCGTCGCTGATCAATGAGGCGCGCATCGCTTACACGCGGTTCACGAACAATACGCCCGCCGGGAATTTCCAATATCCGGGTCTCGATGCGTTTCCCAACATCCAGATCGCCGACCTGAGCCTCCAGCTTGGTCCGGATCCCACCGCTCCGCAGTTCACCGGCTCCAATACCTATCAGCTTGCGGATAACATCACGTGGACTCACGGACGCCACACCGTCAAAACCGGCTTTTCGGCGCAGTGGGCCATCGCGCCCATCCGTTTCTCGCAAGCCGTCCGCGGAGACTACGAGTACAGTTCGCTCGACTTGTTTCTGCGCGATATTACGCCGGATCAGTCCGCGAGCCGCACCATCGGCAACCCGACTTACTACGGCAATCAGCATGAGTTCGAGGCTTACATTGCCGATTCCTTCCGGGCCACATCGCGCCTGACCGTCGATCTGGGGCTTCGCTATATGCACCAGAGCGTGCCGCTCGGAGAACAGCAGCAGGCGCTCAACGCGATCGCCAGCATCCCGGGCGTGATGGAATTCAACGCGCCGCAGGCGCAGTTCTGGAATTTCGCGCCGCGCCTGGGCGTCGCATGGTCGCCGGATGGCTCCGGTCATACGTCGATCCGTGGCGGATTCGGCATGGCGTACGATCCTCTGTACGACAACATTGGCACCAACTCCGAGCCGCCGCAGTTCGCGATCAACGTGGACGAAACCGGAAGCGGCGCCGCGAACTTCCTGGCGAAGGGCGGCATTACTCGCGATACCAGCGGCGGTCTGCCGACGGCGGCGGATGCGCGGGGCGCCACAGGGGCGCACATTCCCGATCAGAAGCTGCCTTATACGATCGAGTGGAATCTGGGCGTACAGCACGTCTTCGCCAAAGATTTCACGTTTGAGACGCGCTACGTGGGTACGCGCGGCGTCCATCTCGACATGCAGACGCGCCCCACCAGCTACACGAACGTGACGCCGTCGCATTCGCTGCCGACTTATATGAGCAAGCCGAGCCAGGCAACGCTCGATGCGCTGACGCTCACCCCCGACGATCTGGCGGCGGTCCCCCCGTCGCGTCCGCAATATGCGGCCGCCGGAATCTTCAGCCCCGCGATCACGGAATATGCGCCGCGCGGAAATTCCAGCTACAACGGCCTCGCGACCCAGCTCACCAAACGCTATTCGAAGCACCTGCAGTTCATCGCCGCGTGGACCTGGAGCCACCTGATCGATGACAGCACGGAAGAATTTTTCACCACGCTGCTCTCGCCGCGCCGTCCCCAGGATTCCCAGAATCTGCGGGCCGAGCGGGGCAATTCCGCGCTCGATCACCGCCATCGCATCACTCTCTCCGCCGTCTACGAAGTGCCCTCACCCGCGGGACACGCGCTTCGTGAGATCGCGGGCGGCTGGGCTTTCGCTCCGATTTATACGTGGGAGAGCCCGGAATGGGTCACCGCGCTTAGCCAGACCGATTCCAACGAGAACTATGACGGCTTCTCTGACCGCACCATCGTCAATCCGGCGGGCGCGGCGGGTACCGGCAGCGACGTCACCCCGTTGACCAACAGCGCCGGCGATACCGTCGCTTATCTGGCCCTCAATCCCAATGCGCGCTACATCGTCGCCGGACCGGGCGCGTACGCCAACGGCGGCAGGAATACGCTCGCCGGCCGTCCCATTAACAACGTCGATCTGAACATCCTCAAGGACATTCACGCGAGCGAGAAGCTGCGGCTGCAGTTCTCCGCGCAGTTCTTCAATCTGTTCAATCACGCGCAGTTCGTGCCCGCGTTCCTGAATCGCGTGGATAATCCCGCGAATCCGAATAACAGCCCGGCTATTTTCAACTATCTGACGCCCGGTACGGCGACGTTCAATAACCCCGAAGCAGTGTTTGGCAGCAATCCCCGCTCCATCCATCTTGCTTTAAAATTGTTCTTCTAGGGGCTATGCGGCAGGGCCCGGGGTCTCGAAAGCGATGTTCGGTCTCCGGCTAACACGAGAACGGCTTTATAAGATCGGGATTCCGTTCGCCGGATGGACCGCCTATGGGCTGTTGTGCTCCTGGCAGGCGCACTACTGGTATGCGTTTACGGCCACGCCGTGGAGCTGGTCGAGCTGCTTCCAATCCGAACTCACCTACGCGTACCTCTGGGCGCTGGCCACGCCCGCCATTCTCTGGTGGTCGCGGCGCTTCCGGCTGGAACGTCCGCATCTGGTGAAACACCTGCTCGCGCACGCGGGATTGCTCGCCGTGCTGGTGCCCGCGATCAAGATTCTGTATGACCTGATCGTCAAGCCGTCCTCCTCGGCGTTTATCGATTTCACTTTCGCCAAGCTGCTGCGCTCGGTCGAGATGACATTCGATACCGGCACGCTGATCTACGGCGTCGTTGTGGGAGTGGAGCATGCGCTCGTTTATTACCGGCGTTATCAGAGCAGCCTGACGAGTTCCTCGCAGCTTCAGACGCAGCTTGTACAGGCGCAGTTGCAGGCGCTCCGGATGCAGCTCCATCCGCATTTCCTGTTCAATACGCTGCACAGCATCACGGCGCTGGTTCATGAAGATCCGGAGATGGCGGAGCGCACCATCGCGCGCCTGAGTGAACTGCTGCGCCAGTTCCTGGCCACCAGCGCGATCCACGAAGTGCCGTTGAGCGAGGAACTGCGCATCCTGGATCTCTATCTCGAAATTGAACGCGCGCGCTTCGAAGACCGGCTGCGAGTCACGTATGACATACCAGCCGAATTGCGCGACGCCATGGTTCCGAATCTGGCGCTGCAGCCGCTGGTGGAAAATTCCATCCGGCACGGCATTGGGCGCCGGGCCGAACCGGGATGGATACAGATATCGGCCGAGCGGCATGCCGATACGCTTGTGCTCCGCGTTGTGGACAACGGAGCCGGATTCGCGCAGAATCCCAGCCTGGACCCCAGTGAGCCTGTGCAGCACGGCATGGGGCTGGGAATTACGCGCGGGCGTCTCGAATCGCTCTATGGGCAGAAGCAATCCCTGGTGGTGCGCAATTTGCCGGCGGGCGGCGTGGAAGCCCGCATCGTCATGCCTTTTCGGGAACAGACTTTATTGACGGGGAATGAAACACATGCCGAACTTCAAAGTACTGATCGTGGATGACGAGCAGCTCTCGCGGCGGCGCGTGCGCCGTCTGCTGAGTCTGGAACCGGATTGCGAAGTGCTCGGCGAATGCGCCAACGGCATGGAAGCGGTGGCGTCCGTCGGACAGGCGCGGCCGGATATCGTGTTTCTCGATGTCCAGATGCCGGAGATGGACGGGTTCGAAGTGGCGCGCGCCATGTCGGACGCGCGCCCGGTGGTGATCTTCACTTCCGCCTGGGACGAGTACGCGTTGCGCGCTTTCGAAGTGCAGGCGTTCGATTACTTGCTGAAGCCGTTCGATGGGCGCCGCTTTCGTGAATCGCTGCAGCGCGCGCGTCTGCGGGTCGAGTGCGATCGCGCCGGCCTCCAGTACCGCCAGCCCGGCCTGCCTGCTCCCCGCATCGCGCCCGACCGAATCGCCGTCCGCAACAACGGCCGCGTGGTTTTCGTGAAGCTCACCGATATCGACTGGATTGAAGCGGCCGATAACTACGTGTGCCTGCACTGCGGGCGCGAAACCCACGTGGTGCGGGAGACGATGAATGAGCTCGAAGCCCGGCTCAATCCGTCGCAGTTCCTGCGGGTGCACCGGTCCTCCATCGTGAATCTCGATCGCGTCAAAGAGCTGCAGCCCTGGTTCCGCGGGGATTACAGAATCGTACTGCGGGATGGTACCGAGCTGACGCTGACGAAGAACCACCGCGAGAAACTCGAATCGCGCCTGCTGCTCGGCGTTTAATCGCGGGGCAGAGCTTCGGCTCTGCAAGCCGGGCTTCCGCCCGGCTCCTCGCCGGCAACGCGCGCAGACGAGACGCCGGATATGTGATACAACCTTCTGTGTGCGATTTTTACTGGCTTTATTTCTGATAGCGATTACCGCGTCCGCGCAGCAGGGCGCCAAAAATGGCGAGTGGCCGTATTACGGCGCCGATTCGGGCACCACGAAGTATTCGTCGCTCGATCAGATCAACGCCACCAATGTGAAGAAGCTCGGCATCGCCTGGCAATGGCATGCCGATAATTTCGGAAAGTTTCCGGACCATAACTGGGAAGTCACGCCGATCATGGTGGGCGGCGTCCTGTATTTCACGGCGGGCACGCGGCGCGATGTGGTGGCCGTGGATGGCGCGACCGGCGAGACTTTGTGGATGTACCGGCTCGACGAGGGCGCGCGCGGCAATCAGGTGGCGCGCACGAATAATCGCGGGCTGGCGTACTGGTCGGATGGCAAGGGCGACAACCGCATTATTGTGATTTCGCCGGGTTATCAGCTCCTCGCGCTCAACGCGAAAACGGGGCGCATCATTCCGGGCTTCGGGACGAACGGTCTTGTGGATCTCAATCAGGGGCTGGATCGCGCGGTGGTGAAGCCGGGCTTCATCGGAGCGAGTTCGCCCGCGATCGTCGTGAACGACACCGTGGTGGTGGGGGCCGCGCTGCTGGCGGGCGCCGCGCCGCCGTCGCGCGAAAATGTTCCGGGCTACGTGCGAGGCTTCGATGTCCGTACGGGCAAAAAGCTCTGGACCTTCCACACCATCGCGCAGCCGGGCGAAAAGGGGAATGAAACCTGGGAGAACGAATCCTGGAAGACCACCGGGAACACCGGCGCGTGGGCGCCGCTGAGCGCGGATCAGGAACTCGGGTACGTCTATCTGCCAGTCGAGATGCCGACCGGCGATTTTTACGGTGGCACGCGGCTCGGCAACAATCTTTATTCGGACAGCCTGGTTTGCCTTGAGGCGCGCACAGGCAAGATGGTCTGGTATTACCAGCTGGTTCATCACGACATCTGGGATTGGGATATCGCGACGGCGCCGCTGCTGATCGATGTCACGGTGGACGGCCGCAAAATCAAGGCGGTGGCGCAGGCGACCAAGCAATCGTTCACCTATGTCTTCGACCGCGTGACGGGCAAGCCGGTGTGGCCGATTGTGGAGAAGCCTGTGCCGCAGTCCGACGTGCCAGGTGAGAAGACATCCGCCACGCAACCCTTCCCGACGAAGCCGCCCGCGTTCGACCGCCAGGGGACTACGGTTGACGATCTGCTCGATTTCACGCCGGCGCTCCGCGAGGAGGCGATCAAAATCGCGTCGGACTACAAGATGGGTCCGCTGTTCACGCCGCCGATCGTGGCCGATACCAACGGCAAGAAGGCCCTGATGATGCTGCCCAATCATCTTGGCGGCGTGAACTGGCCGGGCGGCGCGGCTGATCCCGAAACCGGCATATTCTACATCGCTTCGACCACTGCGATGGATTTTCTGGCGCTCTCGAAGCCCGATCCGAAGTATTCCGATATGCCGTATATTTCGGGGAGCGGTTCGGGGCCGCGGCGCGGGCGTCCGCTGGATGCGGGCAGCGAACCGCCGCCGGTGATCTATGGCGGTCGCGGCGGGCTCGATACGGGGCCGCAGGGCTTGCCGCTGGTGAAACCGCCATGGGGACGGATCACCGCGATCGATCTGAACAAGGGCGAGATCGCGTGGACCATTGCGAATGGCGATGCGCCGGACTTCGTGAAGAACCATCCTGCGATGAAGGGGCGGGATCTGACCAATCTGGGGCATCCTTCGCGCGCCATGCTGATGGTGACGAAGACGCTGCTGTTCGGATCGGACGGCAATAACCTGTGGAGCGGCCCGCCCGGAATGGGCGGCAACAAGTTCCGCGCGTATGACAAGAAGACCGGGAAGCTGGTACACGAGATGGAACTGCCTGCCATGACGACTGGCATTCCGATGACCTATATGGTGAACGGGAAACAGTACATCGTCGTGGCGGTAGCGACTCCCTCGACGCCGGCCTCGCTCGTCGCGTTGACGGTGCAGGAGTGAAGGCGGCCGTTCTGATTGCGGCACTGGCCGCGGCCGCTTTCGCGCAAACCCCGCACCCGCATCTGACGAAGGCCGATGTCGAAAGCATGATGAAGGAGCTTTCGAACTGGGGGCGTTGGGGGAAGAACGATCAGAAGGGAACTGTAAATCTGATCACGCCGGAGGTTCGCCGTCAGGCCGCGGCGCTGGTGAAGGATGGCGTCTCGGTTTCGCTTTCGCATAATACGGATTCCACCTACGGCGTAAAGATGAGCCCGCCGGTCGACGGTCAGTTCAATATGGACGAGCAGACCGTCTTCTTCCATGGCACGGCCCACACGCATTTCGATGCGCTGTCGCATGTGTTTCATGACGGGAAGATGTACAACGGTTTTCCGGAATCGTCGGTGAAGCCGAAGGGAACGGAAGCGCTGGCGGTGACGGCGTATGGCGACGGGTTCCTGACGCGAGGAGTGCTGGTGGATATCGCGTGGCTGCGCGGCGTGCCTTATCTGGAGCAGTCGGCTGTGATTTATCCCGAGGATTTCGACGCCTGGGAAAAGAAGACCGGCGTTCATATCCAGTCCGGAGACGCCGTTTTTGTTCGAACGGGCCGTTGGGCTTATCAGACGGCGAAGGGACCGTGGGATATCGGATCGCACGCGGCCGGGCTTTCAGCGCTTTGCGCGCGCTGGCTGCGAAAGCGGGACGTCGCGCTGCTCGGAAGCGATTCCTCGCACGACGCCGCGCCCTCTGGAATTGCGGGCGTTACTTTTCCTGTGCACCAGTTGCTGATCGTGGCAATGGGCATGCCGCTCTTCGATCAATGCGATCTGGAAGAACTGGCCAAAGCCGCGCGGGCGCGTAATCGCTGGACTTTCTTATTTACCGCATCGCCTGTACGAGCAACAGGCAGCACCGGCGGCCCGGTAAACCCCATCGCCACGTTTTAGCTCACAGCGTCCTGACTGGCAGGCCGGGAATTTTTCCAAAGTGACTGACGTTCTCCGTCACGAGTTCGAAGTTGTTATGAAGGGCCGTAACGCCGATCAGAAGATCTTCGAATGGGACGACAAGGCCCTGTCGCGCCAGTTGGCCTGAAATTCGGCCCGCCCGAAGCGCGATCTCCGTCGTGACGGGATAGATCTGCAGGTCTGCCAGCAAATCATCGAGGAATGCCTGCCGTTGATGCCGTCGAGTCTCCGGTTCAGCGCGTTCGATTCCATGCGCCAACTCCGCGACCGTCACTGCGGACAAGACGATTTCGGCGTTGCCGAAAATAGCCTGGAGTTGTGCGAATATTTCGGCGCTGCTGTGCTTTCGACGCTCAGCTGTCACCAGAACGCTGGTATCGACGACTATTCCCATGAACCGGGAGTCCACGGTTTGCGCTCGCGGACAACCTGTTCAATATCGGCTGCATAGTCATCGTCGAGTCTGATCGAAAAACCGCGTTGCTCTTCTCTTCGCCGGGCGAGTTCTATCAGCTCGTCCAATGTCCTCGTCCGTTCGGCCGGCGCTTTGATAATGGCGACAGCCTGACCGTTGCGGTCTACGACGATTTCCCCATCGCGGCCGAGTTTGCTGAGTGCCCCGGCGAAATCGCCCGAAACCTCCGCCTCACTCATGTGTATCTGGCCCATATGTCTGATCTTACAGCCATTCGGAGCACTTGCGCGGCCACGCTCGCAACAAACCTGGCACACTTCCGCGCCGCAAATCTGATGAGACCTTTTTCGGTCACAAGAATTTTGCTGAATCAATTCAATAACTTGACTCCCCAGCTCTTGCGCGAGGGTGTATAGTGTGCGCGTGACGAGCTAGCGCAAAAGCCATTCGCCACCTGTTTTCACCAAACCCAAAAATTGGGTTCGTTTTGTAAATTTCGGGTCACACGACCCAAAAAGAAAAAACGAACCCAATTTTTGCCAGCTCTTTGAAATTTGAATAACTTACGCGCCGTCCGCCGTCCGCGCGTCGCTACTGGCCCGCCTTTGGCCAGACCACGCCCTGGTCGTGCTTCGTCACCGTGGCCAGCCCCCGGAAACGGAATTTCTGGACGCGCTGCCCACGATATGTCTCCGTCGTGAAAATATTGCCTTTCGAATCCGTATCGATGCTGTGGACGGCGTAGAATTCACCGGGCTGGCGTCCACCGTCTCCGAAAGTGGTCAGTTCCGTCATGCTGGCGCGGTCGAAAACGCGGATCTTCATATTCGAGCCATCCGCCAGATAGAAATACTTCTGCTGCGGGTCCTTCGAGAACGCGATGTCGAAGGCGGAGCCATCGCCCAGCGTTTCTTTCGCGACAAAAGTCTCTTTCACGAACGTGCCGTCCGTCTTGAAAACCTGGATGCGATCGGCCGTTCGGTCGCAGACATACAGCAGCCCATCGTTCGCCAGCGCAACGCAGTGCACCGGATTCCGGAACTGTTTCGCCGGCGGCGCGGAAGGGTTATACGGACCGGGATTTGCATCGTCCGGCTTGTTCCCGTACGCGCCCCAATGCCGCTTATATTTACCGCTGTCGGCGTCGAACACAATCACGCGATGATTGCCATAGCCGTCCGCCACATAGAGCTCATTGGTCTTCGGATCGACCAGCGTTTTCGCGGGTAACCGCAGATTCTCCGTATCATTGCTGCCGTGGCTGCGGCCGGGCTTTCCAATCTGCATCAGAAATTTTCCGGACTGGGTGAACTTCAGCAGGAAACTGTCATTGACCGCGCCCGCCGCCCCCATCGCGCTTTCATCCGCGGGCAGCGGTTTTCCGACAGCCTCGCGTCCATTGCCGCCGATCCACACGTTGCCCTTGTAATCGACCGTGATGCCGTGATTCGAAGCCGGCCAGTCGTAGCCCTCGCCCGGTCCGCCCCAGTGGCCGATGAGGTCGCCGTCTTCGTTGAATTCCAGAACGGGCGGCGCGGCGGCGCAGCAATCGGCGTTCTTCGGATGCATGGTCACGTATTGCTCTTTGGCTTCGAGCGAGCCCTGGCGATGAATGATCCAGATGTGGTCGTTCGAATCGACGGAGACGCCGATCGCCGCGCCGATTACCCAGTGATTCGGGAGAGGCTTCGGCCACATCGGGTCAACTTCGAAACGGGGCGCCTGAACGCCCGCGGCCTCGGCCCGATCGCGCAACAAAGAAGACGCCGCCCACAGCGCCATGACCGTTGCAGCCACGGCGATGGCCCGGCTATAGTGGTTCCGACTTATCATGCTTCACCTTTCCGTCGAGTCTATCAGCAGGAACGCGCGCCGTGTTGCCCTTTTTCTGCTGATGGCCGCGGCCGCGTTCGCGCACGATATTCCGGTGGACGCGACGGTGCAGGCGTTCGTGAAGCCCGAAGGGAATCGTCTGCATTTCGTGGTGCGGGTCCCGCTGCAGACGATGCGCGACGTGGATGTGCCGGTGAACGCGCGCGGATTCCTCGACCTCGACGCGCTGCGTCCTCAAATGCCCGACGCGGCAACGCTGTGGATCGGCAACTTCGTGCGCATCTACGAAGACGATAGCCCGCTGCCGAAGCCGCGAGTGGTGGCCACGCAGATTTCTCTCCCTTCCGATAAATCCTTCGCTACATACGAGCAGGCCGTCGCGCACCTGAATGCCGCCCCACTCAGCAATGACGTAAACGCCGTGTGGGATCAGATGCTGCTCGACGTGCAGTTCGACTACTCGATCCGGTCGGATCGCGACGAATTTTCGATGAATGCGGCGGTGGAGGGGCTGGCGGCGCGCGTGAACACGATTCTGCGATTTCTGCCGCCCGGCGGCGCAGTCCGCGCCTACGAGTTTTCGGGAAATCCGGGCCTGATCCATCTCGATCCCAGCTGGTTCCAGGCGGCGCTTTCATTTATTCGGATGGGATTCGAGCACATTCTGGACGGGACGGACCACCTGCTGTTTCTGCTCTGTCTGGTGATCCCGTTCCGCCGCTTTCGCGCACTGATCCCGGTCGTCACAGGTTTTACGGTGGCGCATTCGATTACGCTGATTGCCTCGGCCTATGGGCTCGCCCCGGATTTCGGCTGGTTCCCCCCGCTGATCGAAACGCTGATCGCGCTCTCCATCCTCTACATGGCGCTCGAAAATATCGTGGGCGGCGCAACCGTACATCGTCGCTGGATTCTGGCCTTCGCGTTCGGCCTCGTCCACGGCTTCGGATTTTCGTTCGCCCTGCGCCAGTCGATGCAGTTCGCGGGCGCGCACATGCTTTCCTCTCTGCTCTCGTTCAACGTCGGCGTGGAACTGGGCCAGTTGATGGTGCTCGTCTTTGTGATCCCGGTCCTGACGCTGCTGTTCCGCTACGTGGTGAAGGAACGGATGGGGACGATCATCCTCTCGGCGCTGGTGGCGCACACGGCGTGGCACTGGATGATGGATCGCGCGGACGCCTTGCGGAAATTTCCGTTTAGCTGGCCGGAGATGGGGCCGGAGTTTATGGCAACCGTCCTCCGCTGGGCGATGGTGATTGTCGCGCTCGGCGGCGCAGTATGGCTGGTGGACGGCGTACTCAGGAAGCGAGCACGCCCATCATCGCCGCAATCGCCAGAGCGTTCGTCTCTTTCGTAACGCCAGGCTTCATCCGGTAATCGAAATCCATCGGACCGCCGCCGGGGGCCGAGCCCATGTGGACGTTGGAGCCCGCCAGTCCGGGGATCGACGCGATTTCGGTCAGCGCCAGATCGTGCGTGGAGAGCGCTCCAATGGCGCCACACTCGACCAGCGACCGGATGACCGCCTCCGACGCGAACCGCCGGTCGCGCGAATTGGTGCCGCTCAGAATTTCATCGATCAGGAATAGTACCGGAGCCTTGCGCGCGTGCTCCAGCATACTGCGAACGCGGTCCACTTCGGCGAGGAATTTCGATTTGCCTTCCAGAATGGAATCGACAATGGAGAGCGAGGCGACGATGTTGAGATTCGTGAGGCGGAACGAGGACGCGCGCACGGGAGCTCCCGCGACGGCGAGAACGGCATTCAACCCGATGGACCGCAGCAGCGTGCTTTTCCCCGCCATGTTCGACCCGCTGATCACGTAGAAGCGGTTCGCGGCGTCGAGCGTCACGTTATTGCGCACGCAAGCAGATTCGGGGAGCAGCGGATGGCCAAGGCCCGCCGCCTCAAAGCGAGGCGCGCCGTCCACGAATTCCGGGAAAACATCGTCCGGATGTTCCCACGCATAGCCCGAGATCGCGATGAGCGCCTCGAATTCTCCCCATGCCGCGAGCCAGTCTTTGAGCTGCGAGCCGTAATCGTTCTTCCATTGCTCGATGGCGAAAGAAAGCTGAGTGCGAATGATCAGCGCCTGTGCGAAAAGATCGAACTGAGGCTTCTCGCACTGCGCGAGCAGGTTGGTGACGCGCTCCAGACGATGAAGACGGCGGGCGGCATCGGCATTGTTCAGAAGCTGCTGCAGCCGGGCGAGTTTTTCGCACCGAAAAGTCTGCGTGCTCATCAGTTCCATGCCTTCCCGAACCACGCCAATATCCACGCCGACGCGCGCCGCGGCCCCGTTGATCACCTTCGTATATTGGCGATTGATCCAGGCAATCGTCATCAGGATGGCAAACAGCGGAACGGCGGCCTCCGCGATGAGTTTCACCGGCAGGCTGGAGGAAAACCCGGCGATGACAATGACCGCCAGCAAGGCCGACGCGATCAGGGCGAAGATCCGAAGCGCCGTGGGCACAGGGGTGGGCCGAACCGCGAGCCATTCGGCGAACACGCTCCAATCGGACTCCTGAAAGCTGAACTTACCGAGCAGATCCATCTGTTCACGCAATTCCGTTTGTGGAACGAGCTCGCGCACGGCCTGCTGGCGGAGTTCAATTTCTTCGCGGGCCGCCGGCTCCAGAAGGTATGCCGCCAGGTGACGGCGGCCGATGCCGGTGCGGGCGGTCGCCATCAGCTCAAACATGGAACCCGAGCCGAGAATGTGAAGATCCTGACTGTAGACGTGGTCGGGGATTTTGAATTCCTCGCCGCTGAAGCCCTCCCCATGCCAGCGGTCTTCCAGACGCGCTTCGCGGCGTTCATGGAATTTGCGAAGCCGGGTGAGGCGCAGCCAGCGGTCGCGGTTCCGGCCATGCCATCGTCCGGCGGCAATGGCGGCCGGAACGGGAAGCAGGAAAGACCATCCCGGAACCTGTTTCCCGAAGGCGGCGTAAATCAGCCACGCCATGACCAGGAGGGAGACGACAAGGACCTGGAAGCTGACGCGGTTAGCGGATCGGGCGTTGGAGATCCGGCTGTCAGCATCGCGAATTCGTTCCTGGACTTCGGCTAGCCTCGAGGCAGAAGACATATTTCGATGATAAGTTCCGTAACCCGCTGAAACAGGGCAGATAGGCGCTCCTCGCTATAATGAGGGTTCCCGAAATGAATCCTCTTAACGTGGACCTGAAGCAGACGATCAATCTGCCTCGCACGAATTTCTCTATGAAGGCCAACCTGCCGCAGGCGGAGCCGAAGATGCTCGCGCGCTGGGCGGAGGAAGATCTTTACGGCCAGATTCGAAAGTCGCGCGCAGGCAAACCCGTCTGGATCCTGCACGACGGCCCGCCGTACGCGAACGGCCGCATCCATCTGGGGACCGCGTTCAACAAGATCATTAAAGATTTCATCGTCAAGTCGAAAACGATGGCGGGTTTCGATTCTCCTTACGTGCCGGGCTGGGATTGCCATGGGTTGCCGATCGAGCATAAGGTCGATCAGGAACTGGGCGGCAAGAAAGCGCAGATGTCGGCTTCGAGCGTGCGCAAGGCGTGCCGGAAGTACGCGGAGAAATTCGTCAATCTGCAGCGCGAGGATTTCAAGCGGCTCGGCGTGCTGGGCCGGTGGGACCAGCCGTATCTCACGATGGCGCCGAAATACCAGTCTGTGATCGCGCGCGCATTTGTCGACTTTCTCGATCAGGGCTATGTGTACAAGGGTCTGAAGCCGGTGAACTGGTGCATGCATGACCGCACGGCGCTGGCGGAAGCGGAAGTCGAGTACGCGGATCATACGAGCCCCTCGGTCTGGGTGCGGTTTGCGCTGGAATCGGAAGCGGGAGCGATCGATGGCGATCTGGCCGGGAAGCGGGTTTTCGGTCTGATCTGGACGACGACCCCGTGGACGCTGCCGGCCAATCTGGCAATCGCGTTTCATCCGAAGTATCAGTACGTGGCTGTGGAAGTCGGCGATGCGGTTTATGTCGTAGCGGCGGATCTTCTCCCCGCGACGGCGGTGAAGTGCGGCTGGGACGAACTGAATGTTGTGGGGCGGTTCTACGGCGAGCAACTCGAAGGAGCGAAGTTCCGGCATCCATTCATGGACCGGATTTCGGTCGGTATCCTGGGCGATCATGTGACGCTGGAGCAGGGCACGGGCGCGGTCCACACGGCGCCGGGGCATGGCCAGGAAGACTATGTGGTCGGCCAGCAGTACGGGCTCGAAGTGTATTGCCCGGTGGATAGCCACGGGCGGATTTTCGATCCGGGGACGAACGCGGTTGTGCCGGCGGAACTGATCGGCAAGTCGGTGTGGGAAGCGAACCCGATCGTCATTTCGATGTTGAAGGAAAAGGGCGCGCTGATGGGGCAGGAAAACATCAGCCACTCCTATCCGCACTGCTGGCGCTGCCACAACGCGACGATTTTCCGCGCGACCGAGCAGTGGTTCATCGGCATGGACAACAACGATCTGCGGACGAACGCGCTCGAAGCCATCAAAAAAGTCTCCTGGATGCCGCTCTGGGGCGAGCAGCGCATCTCGAACATGGTGAGCAGCCGGCCCGATTGGTGTATCTCGCGTCAGCGCGTGTGGGGCGTGCCGATTGTGGTGTTCTATTGCGATAAGTGCCGGCATCCGCTGACGGACAAGGCGATTCTGGACAGCGTGGTGGATCAGTTCGCGGTACATTCGGCCGATATCTGGTTCGAGAAAACGGCGGCGGAGCTGGTGCCCGCGGGGACGGCGTGCGCGAAGTGCGGATCGACTGACTTCACGAAAGAGAACGACATTCTCGATGTGTGGTTCGATTCCGGATCGAGCCATCTCGCCACGCTCAACGAAGAGTATGAGCTGCGCTGGCCCGCTGACTTCTATATGGAAGGTGGCGATCAGTACCGCGGCTGGTTCCAGAGTTCGCTGCTGATTGGCGTAGGGCTGCGCGGCGGAGCGCCGTTCCGCGGTTGTGCGACGCACGGGTGGGCGCTCGATGGCGAGGGCAAGGCGATGCACAAGTCGCTGGGCAACGCCATTGAGCCGGCGGACATCATCAAGGATTCGGGCGCAGAGATCATCCGGCTGTGGTCGGGATCGGTGGAATTTACCGAAGACGTGCGGCTTTCGCCGACGATTCTGACGCGGCTGTCCGAGGCATACAGGAAGCTGCGGAATACGTTCCGTTACATGCTCGGCAACCTTCACGATTTTGATCCGTCTAAGGATATGGCGCCGGGAGCAGAACTCGCCGAAATCGACCAGTGGGTGCTGGTGAAGGCGCGCGATCTCGTCGGACACGGGCGTCTTGCCTATGACGAGCTCGCTTTCCATCGCGTCTATCGCGCGGTTTACGATTTTGCGACAACGGACCTCAGCAACGTTTACTTCGATGTACTGAAAGACCGGCTCTACACGTCGGCGGCGAAATCGAAAGCGCGCCGCAGCGCGCAGACGGCGCTCTATCGGCTGGCTCAGGCGCTGGTGCGGCTGCTGGCTCCGATTCTGAGCTTTACGACGGAAGAAGTCTGGGGGCATCTGGGTAATCCGGGGAGCGTCCACACGGCGTATTTTCCGGAACCGGGCGAACTGGTCGAAGGCCTGACGGAGGCGCATTTCGCGCGCGTGGCGAATTGGGATAAGCTGCTGCCGTTACGTGATGAGGTGCTAAAGAGCCTCGAAATCGCGCGCCAGGAGAAAACGATCGGGGCGCCGCTGGAAGCGTCGGTGCACCTCCTGGTCGACGATTCGTTGTATCCGCTGGCCGAAGAATACGCGGCCGAATTGCCGGGACTGTTCATTGTTTCCGAGGTGAAGCTGGGCCGTCAGTCGAATCCGGGAGTGAAAGCCGCCATTTATCGGGTGGGCGGTACGAAGTGTGAACGATGCTGGAAGTACACGAACGATGTCGGTTCCGATGCGGACCTTCCGACGGTGTGCGCCGCGTGCGCCGCCTCCGTGCGTGAGAGTATTGGCGAGTGACCACTCTTCCCAGACCGGCGGCGGCGGTGATCGCGCTCAGCGTGTTTGCGCTGGATCGCTGGTCGAAGTGGATGGTGGAAACGCATCTGACGGAGGACTCGGTGAAGACGGTGATTCCCCGGTTCTTCAATATCATCCGCTCGGAAAACACGGGCGTTGCGTTCAGCATGTTCGCGGAAGGCGGCGGCCGCTTTCATACGATCGGTCTGGTGACGCTCTCGCTCACCGCGATTGCGGTGCTGGCGTTCATGCTATGGAAGATCGAGCGAATGGACCGGGTTTCAGCGCTGGCGCTGTCGCTCATTTTCGGCGGCGCGGTGGGGAATGTCTGGGACCGGATGATTTCCGGCGCGGTGACGGACTTTCTCGATTTCCAGTTCGGCTCGTATCATTGGTACACGTTTAATATCGCGGATTCGGCGATTTGTGTCGGCGCCGGATTGCTTCTGCTCAGCATGTTTCTGACCCGAAATCACCAGGAGGCGAAGGCCTGAGATGCTTCCCCATTTGTTCCAGATCGGCGGTTTTTCGCTGCCCACTTACGGGGCGCTGGTGGCGGTCGCGTTTCTGGTCGCGCTGTGGATGACCTCGCGATTTGCGAAGCAGCGCGGCCTGAATTCCGAAAAGGTGGTGAATCTCGGGGTCTACTGCGCGCTGGTCGGCATGCTCGGGGCAAAGCTGCTGATGATCGCGATGGACCCGATGTACCGGGAGCACCCGGCGGAGATTTTCACGCGGGAGACGCTGCAAAGCGCGGGGATTTTCTACGGCGGCTTCATCGCGGCTCTGGTGTTCGCGTTTGTCTATATGAATGCGCAGAAGATGCCGGTGCTGAGTACGGCGGATCTGTTCGCGCCGGGTGTGGCGCTGGGGCACGGGATCGGGCGGCTGGGTTGTTTTTCGGCGGGCTGCTGCTGGGGCAAGCCGACGTCGCTGCCATGGGCGGTCACGTTCACGAGCAAAGACACGACGACTGGCGTGCCGCTTGGCGTGCCGCTGCATCCGACGCAGCTCTATGAAGCGTTCGCGGAAGGGATCATCTGTCTGATTCTGATCCGGCAGTTGCAGCGCGGCCACCGGACAGGGCAGGTGATCGGGATGTATCTGCTGCTGTACGGAATGGTGCGGTTCGCGGTGGAGTTCCTGCGGGAGCACGACGAATCGAACCCATTCGGCGGGCCGTTTGTGCTGGAGCAGTGGATTTCGCTTTTCGTTGCGGTGGGCGGAGCGTGGCTGCTCACGCGGCGCGACGCGAAGCTGGTCACCGCGACTGCGTGAAGACGCGAACGTAATCGACCAGCATTTCCTGTGGGAAAACGGTAGCGGGACCGACGGGTCCGCCGAAGTTGCCGCCGACCGCGACATTCAGGATCACGAAGAAGGGCTGATCGAAAACCCATTTTGTGCCCGCGGGAATGTCCGTGTCATGCACGGTTTCATAGGCGGTGTCGTCGTCGTAGAACGTAATTTCTTTGGGCTTCCAGTCGATGGCGAAGACGTGGTAGTCGTCGGAGAATTTGCGGCCGTCGGGCAGCGTGTAGATCGAGGTCATCGGTTTGCCGCCGGAGTAACCGGGGCCGTGCAGGCTGCCGTGATTGATGGAGGGCTCGCGGCCCAGGCTCTCCATGATGTCGATTTCGCCGCAGGCCGGCCAGTTGCGGCCGTTGAAGGTATTGCCGAGCATCCAGAAGGCGGGCCAGATTCCCGCGCCGGCGGGAACTTTGATGCGGGCTTCCACGCGGCCGTTGGGTGAGGCGGCGAAAAGTCCCTGGGTTTTGATGCGGGCGGAGGTGTAGGAGTTGGGGACGTCTTTGGCGGATTCGGCGCGGATCACCAGATTGCCCTTGCCATCGAGGTGGGCGTTCTCGGGATCTTTCGTATAGTTTTCGAGCTCGCGATTGCCCCAGCCGTTGTTGTTGCCGAGGTCGTAAGTCCATTTCGCGGGATCGGGCGCGGCGTTGGCGGCGCCGTTGAATTCGTCGCTCCAGACGAGCTGGGATTGTGGCTGAGCGACAGCGAGCGTAGCGGCGAAGAGCGCGATTACCAACTTCATGTCTGTGAGTTTAGCTCCGCGCCGGGGGGAAGCCACGCGGCAGGGCCGAAGCCCCGCCCACTTTTCCGAGCGTGTCGCGGGCGATAAGGATTTGTTCTTCGGTCGGGATGACCCAGACTGCGACGCGCGATTTACCAATGCAGCGCGCGGTCTTCGATTCGGCATTGTTGAGGGCCGGATCGACTGCGATCCCCAGGGCATCCAGATTCGCGCAGATACCGGCGCGGACAGGCGCGGCGTGCTCGCCGATGCCGCCGGTGAAGACGAGCGCGTCGGCGCCATTCATCGCGGCGATATAGGCGCCGATGAATTTCTTCGCGCGGTAGCAGAACATGTCGAGCGCGAAGCGGGCGCGGTCATTGCCTTCATCGGCGGCGCGCAGGATGTCGCGCATATCATTCGAGACGCCGGAGATTGCTTTCAGTCCGCTGCCCTGATTGAGCATGCGGAGCAGCGCCGCGGGATCTTCGCCTTCACGCGTGATCAGGTGGAGGAGCGCGCTGGCATCGAAATCGCCGCTGCGAGTACCCATGACGAGACCTTCGAGCGGGGTGAAGCCCATCGAAGTATCGACGGAGCGGCCGCGGTCCACCGCGCAGACCGAGCAGCCGTTGCCGAGGTGGCAGACAACGAGGCGGAAATCTTCGGGTGGCTTGCCGTGCAGTTTTGCGAAGCGCAGGGCGACGGAGCGGTGCGAGATGCCGTGGAAGCCGTAGCGGCGAAGCTTTTTCGAATCGAGATAATCCTGCGGCGCGGCGTAGGCGTATGCGTGGCGCGGCAGCGTCTGGTGAAACGCCGTGTCGAACACCGCGACGTGCACGGCTTCCGGTAAATGCTGCTTCGCGGCTCGATAGGCGGCGAGATTGTGCGGATTGTGGAGCGGAGCCAGGCTGCTCAGCTCTTCGATCTTTTTCTCTACAGCGTCATCGATCACCACGGAGTCAGGAATCGTGCCGCCGTGGACGACGCGATGCCCCACGCCTGCGATATCCTGGCTTCCCAGCGCATCGAAGGCGGTGTGGAGAGCGTCGGTCATGTTCGTGACGCGTTCGACCAAACCTTCGCCGAGCAACTGTTCGGAGTCGCCGGACATTTCATAAAGCGCGTATTTGAGTGAGGAACTGCCTGCGTTGAGGACGAGAATCTTCATGCCGGTGAAGCGTTCTCCCACTTCCACTGCGCGACTTCGGGCATATCTTCTCCGTGTTCGCGAATGTAGCGGGCGTGATCCACGAGTTTATCGCGCAGCTTCTGGAGGAGATGACCGGAGACCGCTTCGAGGCCTTCGACGCGGTGGATCACGTCCATCGCGAGATGGAAGCGATCGATGTCGTTGCGGACGCACATATCGAATGGCGTGGTGGTTGTTCCTTCTTCCTTGTAGCCCCGGACGTGAAGCCGCTGATTGGCGCGGCGATAGGCGAGGCGATGGATGAGCCACGGATAGCCGTGATAGTTGAAGACGATCGGCCGGTTCTTCGTGAAGATGGCGTCGTAATCGGGATCGGAGAGGCCATGAGGATGTTCGGTCTTCGGCTCGAGCGTCATCAGATCGACGATATTGACGACGCGGATCTTCAGCGATGGAATGTGGCGGCGGAGCCAATCGACTGCCGCCAGCGTTTCCATTGTCGGGATATCGCCCGCGCAGGCCATCACGACATCGGGCTCGGCGCCCTTGTCATTGCTGGCGAATTCCCAGATGCCGAGCCCGGCGGTGCAGTGCCGGACGGCTTGCTCCATGGTGAGCCACTGGAGCGCAGGCTGTTTGCCGGCCACCACCACGTTGACGTAGTTGCAGCTTCGCAGGCAATGATCGGTTACCGAGAGCAGCGTGTTGGCATCGGGCGGGAAGTAGACGCGAACGATCTCGGCTTTCTTGTTGACGACGTGGTCGATGAAACCGGGGTCCTGATGGCTGAAGCCGTTATGGTCCTGCCGCCAGACGTGAGAGGTGAGCAGGTAATTCAGCGAGGAGATGGGCCTGCGCCATTCGATGCCGCGGCAGACCTTCAGCCATTTCGCGTGCTGATTGAACATCGAATCGATGATGTGGATGAAGGCTTCGTAGCAGGTGAAGAAACCGTGGCGGCCTGTCAGCAGATAGCCTTCGAGCCAGCCCTGGCAGAGGTGCTCGCTGAGCACTTCCATGATGCGTCCGTCGTGGGCGAGATGATCGTCGAGCGGCTCGATTTCCGCTTCCCAAGCCCGGTTGGTGACGTCGAAGACGGCGTTCCAGCGGTTAGACGTGGTTTCGTCGGGCGCGACGAGCCGGAAGTTGGCGGATTCGCGATTGAGCTTCATCACGTCGCGCAGGTAGGTTCCCTGGACGCGCGTGGCTTCAGCGATGGTTGTGCCGGGAATAGCAACTTCGACGGCGTAATCCCGAAATTCCGGAAGTGCGAGATCTTTGCGCACGAGTCCGCCGTTGGCGTGCGGGTTGGCGCCCATACGGCGTTCACCTTTCGGCGCGAGCGAGACGAGATCAGGGCGAAGCGTACCGCTCGCGTCGAAGAGTTCTTCGGGCTTGTAGCCGCGCATCCAGTCTTCGAGCATCTTCAACTCGTCGGGGCGTTTGCGCACGTCGGGGAGCGGCACCTGATGGGAACGGTAGGTTCCTTCGATGGGTTTGCCGTCGAGCTCTTTGGGCCCAGTCCAGCCTTTGGGAGAACGGAGAATGATCATCGGCCATGCGGGACGAGGGGCGCCGGGATTGGCGCGCGCGGTGGCCTGGATGGCGTGAATCGCCTCGATGATTTCGTCCATCGCGGCGGCCATTTTCTGGTGCATGGCTTCGGGTTCGTGACCTTCCACGAACCAGCACTTGTAACCGTAGCCGGTGAAGAGGTCCTCCAGTTCTTCGTGCGGAATGCGTGCGAGAACGGTGGGGCCGGAGATCTTCGCGCCATTCAGATGCAGGATCGGCAGCACGGCGCCATCGCGCGCGGGATTGAGGAATTTATTCGAATGCCAGCTTGCGGCGCAGGGTCCGGTCTCGGCTTCGCCATCGCCGACCACGCAACAAGCGATCAGATCGGGGTTATCGAACACAGCGCCGTACGCGTGGAGCAGGGAATAGCCGAGTTCGCCGCCTTCGTGAATGGAGCCAGGCGTTTCGGGAGCGTCATGACTCGGGATTCCGCCTGGAAACGAGAACTGCCTGAAGAGGCGTTTCATGCCCTCTTCGTTCTGCGTGATGTTGGGGTAGAACTCGGAGTAGGTTCCTTCGAGATACGTGCTGGCTACCATGCCTGGGCCGCCGTGTCCGGGGCCGCAAACGTAGATCGCGTTCAGATCGTATTTGCGGATCACGCGATTCATGTGCGCATAGATGAAGTTGAGGCCGGGCGTAGTGCCCCAGTGGCCGAGCAGGCGCGGTTTGATGTGCTCCGGGCGCAGCGGCTCGCGCAGCAGCGGATTGTCCATCAGAAAAATCTGCCCGACGGAAAGATAATTCGCCGCTCGCCACCACGCGTGAATTCCTGTAAGTTCTTCCGAATCGAGAGGAGAGTTCGTCATGGTGGAAGCGGCTCCTGTGGGGTTGCAGCCCGGCGGCCAATGTGATTTTAACGAATTCGTCAGCAAAATTTTCTGGAACCGATACCCGTCACCGGCGGGATAGATATGTGATGACTAACAAGCTGACTTTCGTTCTGGTTCTCGCCGCCGGATTTGCCGGAGGGATGCTGACGAGGTTTGTCTCGCCGCCGCCGGTGCAGGCGCAGAATCTGATCGTTCCAACCGAAATGCGGGCGAAGAGCTTTGTTCTGACCAGCCCGGAGGGAAATCCAGTGGCCACATTCACTACCGAGCCGCTGGGGAACTTCAACTATCGCGTGGTCCTGCAGTCTCCGAACGGGAATACGCTCTGGTCGGCGGGCGGATCGATGCTGCGGCCGCTGGTTGTGACAAAATGACAGGTTCGTGGAACCGGACAACGGACTGCGAAGCGTCGTTGAACGCTTTGTGGCCGCGGCGGCGCAGCCCGCCGTTCTCGATCCTGGTGAAGAACCTCTGCTCCTGACTTCGGAGAACTGGACGATCTCCGAATGGAATGGCCGTCTGACGCTGCAGGCGTGGGAGAGCCATCGGAGTCTGGTGCGCCGTATCGTGGCGGTCAAGGATCAGCGGCGCGACCGCCTCACACTGACCACGGAGCGGTTTCCCAAAACACAGGCAGAGATGCAGATCGCCGATCTGGCCGCGCCGGAAGGCGTAGAGTGGCGGCGAAAATCATCGCGGGTCGCCTTTCGCGATCGCATCCGATTGCTGCTGGCGCGGGAGTTTCCGGGATGGGCGATTGAGGACGTCAGCGCTGACCCCAATCTGGAGGAGAGCCTGTCGGCGTCGTGGGTGCGCGCGTTTCTGCGGCGCGGTTCGGTTGGAATTGCGGCGATGGCTGCGCTGCCGGATGGGGCCGATATCGCTGGGGCTGTTCCGGCCGGGCTGATCTGGCTGGATTATCTGCGGCGGCGCGAGAAGAAGATCGCCATTGGCCGTTTGCTGCTGTACGCGCCTCTCGGATTCGAGAAAGAGGCAGCGTTTCGGGCGGCGCTGGTGAATCCCGTAGCGGCCGCCTGTGAACTGTTCGCTTACGACGAGCGCGATACCGTGGGGCCGATTGATTTTTCGGACGCCGGGAATGTGGAATCGACGCTGCCGCCTTGCCGCCGTCCCTCGCAGCCGAATCTGGAATTGCCTGCGCTGCGCGATCTGCCGGCTGAAGTGGAGGCGGTGGAGCAAAGCGATGGGTCGGTCAGTCTGCGCGTGCATGGGCTGGAATTTGGGCGCGCCGGGAATGGCCGCCTGTTGTGCGGCCTGAAGCGGAGGCGGCAATGCACTCCGGCGGCGCTCGCTTCGCTCGCGGCGGAGGTGGTGCGCGTGCGGCGCGAGGATACGCGGGACACGCAGCATCCCTTGTTTCTGCAATCGCCGGAGGGCTGGCTGGAGTCGCAGGTGCGGTCGAATCCGCGGGCGATCGATCCATCGCTGCGGCTCGCGCCGATCTACGGGCAGGTGCCTGTCTTCAGCGGGCCGGAGCGCGGGGTGATCGATCTGCTGGCGATTGACGATACCGGGCGGCTGGCGGTGATCGAGATCAAGGCGGCGGCTGGACTGCAGCTTCCGTTTCAGGCGCTCGATTACTGGCTGCGGGTGCGGAAGCATCTTGCGTTGGGTGATTTCGAACGGCTGGGGTATTTTCCGGGGATTGCGATTCGGCGGGATGCGCCTCGGGTGCTGCTGGTGGCTCCGGCGCTGGAGTTTCATTCGACGACGGAGACGGTGATGGCGGCGCTTTCGCCGGATATCGAGTTCACGCGCGTGGGGCTCGCGGCGGATTGGCGCCGCGAGCTTCGCGTGATGTTCCGGTTGAGAGGAGCCGAGCGGCCGTAGATCCTACTGGAATAGCTGCGGGGCGAACTCCGTGAGATAGTTGCGCCAGTTGATCCAGGTATGGGCTCCCGGGCTTTCGTGGAAGCTCGCGTTGAAGCCGTACTTGTTGAGCAGGTCGACTGTGGCGCGGCTGGTGGCGATCAGGGAATCGTCTTTGCCGGTGCTGAACCAGACGAGTTTGAGCCCCTTCTTCCAGGCGGCGTTGCTTAGTTCAGCCTTATGCTCTGTCTCCCAGCTATCCGTGCCTGCGCGGCCCAGAACGCCCGAGCTGAAGACGCCGATGTAAGAGAACTTGTCCAGATGCGGGATCGCGATATTGAGGGTCTGGCTGCCTCCCATGGAGAGACCGGCAATGGCGCGGTGCGCGCGGTCGGTCAGGACGCGGTAGTGGGTTTCGGCGTAGGGCATCAGATCGGTTTCGAAGTCGCGCGTGAATTCGTCGGGCCCGGCGCCGGTGCTGCGTCCGCCGCCGGTGGTGTCCTGGGTGTGGCCGGCGGGCATGAAGACCACCATCGGCTTCGCCTTCTTCGCGGCAATCAGGTTATCGAGAATGAAGCCCGCGCGGCCGACGGACGTCCAGGCATCATCGTTATCGCCGGCTCCGTGGAGCAGGTAGAACACCGGATACTTTTCCTTGCCGTTTTCATAACCGGGCGGCGTGTAGACATGCATGCGGCGGAATTTGTTCAGAGCGGTTGACCAGTACGTGACAGAAGCGACCGCGCCGTGCGGTACCTGTTTTGTATCGAAAAGCTCCGATCCAGGGACAACAACCAGACTCCAGACGTTGGAGAGCGATTCGCTGACGGCGGCGTTGCGCGGATCGACGACGGTAATGCCATCGACATTGAAGTTATACCGGTAGGCGCCGGGATCGAGCGGGATGGTGACGGACCAGATGCCCTCAGGATCTTTCGTCATCACGCCACGAGTGTTGCTGTTTGGAATATCGCCGCCCGCGATATGGACATTCTGCGCGTTCGGCGCGCGGAGGCGGAAGGTGACCTGGCCGCCCTGCGCGACTTCCGGAGACATGACTGGTGGTAACTGCGGGCCGCGTCCCCCGCGGCCGCCGGATGCGCCAGGCGCCTGAGCAAACGCCATCGCGCAGGCTATGGCGGCACACGGAAGAAGTCGTTTCAGCATGGTGTTCAGTATATGCCTGTGTGGTATCCAAGTTGCAATTTCCCGCACGAGGTTCGGTTACTGACTATGAGTGAAATGACGCGGAAAATCGTGGAAATGCATAGAATCGCAGCGTACGCGCACCTGGCCGCGGCGGAAAAACATGGCAGGGGAGACCATCTAAGTGGACACGAAGCGGCACGCATCGCGATGGAACACTCCAGTCAGGCGTTTGAAATCGCACTCACTGCCCGCCGCGTATCCGAAAAGCGTTTGCGGCGGTCCTCGCGTCCCGGTCCTCTGGCGTGGCCTTCCCTGAAGTCAGCAGCCGCTACTTGCGGGACACAAAGCTAAGAATTTCGTCCGCCAGGGCGGGGACGGTGATGACGAAGTTCCCGCCGTAGATGGTGTCCTTGCCGGTGAAGTCGAAGGTGACGCAGCCGGCTTCTTCCGCGATGATCTTCAGCGGGGCCACGTCCCACGGAGCGCACTGCGCTTCGATCCAGACGTCGGCGCGGCCGCTGGCGACCAGCATGGCGTCCAGACAGCCGCCGGTGCTGCGGACGGTCCAGAATTCCGAAGCCCAATCGAGGAAATCCTTCTTAAACGGATAGCGGTGCATGAAGCCGATGCCGTTGCAGCAGAGCAGCGCTTTGCTCTTTGCCGCGATGCCGGACATCTTCATGCGCTTGCCGTCCCACCAGGCTCCTTCGCCTTTGGCGGCGGAGAACATCTCGTCTGTGGCGGGAAAGTATTCGTGGCCGGCGACGATTTTGCCATTGTCCTCGAGGCCGATGAGCATGGTCCAGGCGCGGGTGCCGCGGATGAAGTCGCGGGTGCCGTCGATGGGGTCGATGATCCAGCGGCGGCCGCTTTTCGATTCGCGCTTGGCGCCTTCTTCGCCGATCAGGCCGTCGTCCGGGAAAGCGGCGGAGAGGCCTTCGACAATCAGCTTCTCGCAGGCTTTATCGGCGACTGTGACGGGCGATTCGTCCGCCTTGATTTCGATCCCGAGAGTGCCCTCGCGGATCTGGAGGGCCAGTTTGCCGGCTTCACGCGCGATCTTCGCGCCGATTTCCAGTTCTTTCTCGTATGCCATCGTCTTTTACCAGACTACACAAGAGCCCGCGGCGGGACCCTCACAGGCTAAAATAGACCCGATGGAAAACTTCCGCGATTTCCAGGTGGGGCCCGACCCGTTCGGGCGTACCTGGCGTGCGCTCTTCAAGT
>CAZWTH010000176.1:0-3004 GCA_964636715.1 uncultured Solibacteraceae bacterium
GGCAGATCCGTCTCAGATGATCCCATGAATAGATGCCCGAAGAATGCCCGTCATTCCAGGCGATGTGGAGCGCGTAGTTGCCGGATTGCTCGATGCTGTTCATCCGAAGGCTCGGCTTGTACATGGGGAACAGTTCCTTCGGCGACTCGGTCGTTTTCTTTCGCGGCTCCGTTCCGTGCGAGCCCGTGCACGTGGCGCAGGGGCACCAGTCACGCAGGTATTCGAGGGTGTACGAGCTGTGGTGCCCGTCTTTCCAATCGATATCGATGCCGCGCGATTTGGATACCGCGATGTGCTCAGGGTCGGTTGCTGGTGTGGTCATTCGTGGGTTCAGGATTGGTGGGTGCGTTCCACGTCGCGGATGCCGGAGAGCCTTCGCATCGCGGCGCAGAGCTTATCGAGTTGCTTGCGGTCGCGAACTTCAACGGTCATTTCGATGATCGCGGCGTCGGTCGACTGGCTGAAATCGGTACGCGCCTCAAGATTCCTTACATTGATTTTCTCATCCGCGATCGCGGAAGTGATCTGGTGCAGCAGGCCGGGCCGGTCGTCGGTGTGGATGACGATGCGGACCGGGAACGTCTCGTCCGCGCTGCGCGACCATTCCACGTCAATCCGGCGCTCGGCGTCGTACATCAGGTTCTGCACATTCGGACAGGTTCGCGTGTGGACCGCGACGCCCTTGCCGCGGGTCACGTAGCCGACGATGGCGTCGCCGCGAATCGGATTGCAGCATTTGGCCCGGTAGACCATCAGATCCTCGATGCCGCTGACCCGGATCGCATTGTCGTCGGGTTTCTCTTTGCGTCCGGGGACGGCGGGCTCCGCGGGGGCGGGCGCAGTCACCGGCGCTTCTTCAGTCATCAGCTCCGGCAACGCTTTCTGGATCACTTGCCGCGGCGAAAACTTTCCGTAGCCTAACGCGGCGAAAAGGTCTTCCGTCTTATGGAGCCCATAATCCTGCGCCACGCGCTCGAGCGCCTCGTCCGGCACGGAAGACATACGGGTCCCGAGCCGGCGCGCTTCTTTTTCGAGATACTTCTGCCCGATCTCGATGGCGCGCTCGCGTTCGCTCGCGTTGATGACGTGCTTGATGCGGTTGCGCGCGCGGGAGGTTTTGACGATCGAGAGCCAGTCTTTGCTCGGCTGGTGGCCCGGACTGGTCAGGATATCGACCACGTCGCCGTTGCGCAGCGCATATTTCAGCTGGACGATTCTTCCGTTGACGCGCGCGCCCGTGCAGGTGTTGCCGACCTCGGAGTGAACCGCATACGCGAAATCGACCGGCGTGGAGCCGGCGGGCAGTGACACCACGCGGCCTTTCGGCGTGAAGCAGTAGACTTCCTCGGCGTAGAGATCGAGACGCAGTGTGGAATCGAAATCGCCGGGATTTCGCATGTCCTGCTGCCACTCCACCAGTTGCCGCAGCCAGGCGACGCGCTGATCGTCCTGAATGCCGCGCTTGCCCTCCTTGTACTTCCAGTGCGCCGCGATGCCGTCTTCCGCGATGCGGTGCATTTCCTCCGTGCGGATCTGGATCTCGAAGTGCCGACCCTCCGGCCCCACTACGGAGGTGTGCAGCGACTGATACAGGTTCGGCCTCGGAATCGCGATGAAATCTTTGATACGGCCCGGCACCGGACGCCATTCGTTGTGAATCACGCCCAGCGCGCCATAGCAGTTCTTCACGGAATCGGTGATGATGCGCAGGCCGAGAAGATCGTAGACCTGATCGAGCGTGATCTTCTGGCGCTTCAGCTTCTGGTAGACGGAATAAGCGCGCTTGACCCGAGCCTGCACGCGCGCCGGAATACCCTCGCGCCGCAGCTCGGATTCCACGGTGGCGCGCATTCGCGCCAGATACTTCTCGTTGTCGGTCCGCTGATCCTCGATTGTTTTCGAAATTTCGGCGGCGGCTTCGGGCTCCATGTGGACGAACGCGAGATCCTCCAGCTCACCGCGAATTTTGCCCATCCCGAGCCGATGCGCGATGGGAGCATAGATATCGATCGTCTCGCGCGCGATGCGCTCGCGGCGCTCCGGCGAGAGAGGGCCGAGCGTCCGCATGTTGTGGAGACGATCGGCGAGCTTCACGATGATGACGCGGATATCCTTCACCATCGCGAGAAGCATTTTGCGATAATTTTCCGATTGCCGGTCCTCGGCGGAGGCAAAATCGATTTTGCTGAGCTTGGTGACGCCATCCACGCAATCCGCCACTTCCTCGCCGAAAAGCTTGCGGAGGTCTTCGCGGGAAGCCGCCGTGTCTTCCACGGTGTCATGCAGCAACCCGGTTTGAATGGTGACGGAATCCATCCGCATTTCCGCGAGGATCTGGGCCACGGCGAGCGGATGCGTCAGGTAGGGTTCGCCCGAGGCGCGTTTCTGGCCGGCGTGGTGACTGGCCGCGAACTCCCAGGCTTTTTCGATGCCCGCCAGACTCTCTTTGGGACGATGCTCGCGTACCGTCGCGAGCAGGCGGTCAAAGCCGGGATCGGAAGCTATCGCGGCAGACGCAGCCGCGGGAGGGATCGGATCCGGCGCCGGTTCGGACGCGGGAACTGATGACACACTTTTATTTTAGGGCAGGCGGGAAAATGGGCGCGGGACCGGGATTTGGGTGCGACCGGAATGCCCTCCTGGGAGTCAGAAGTCACCGCTACTCGTTCCTGAGCCAGCCAGGTCCCTTCAGTTCGCGAGTTTCTTCAAAATGTGTTTTGAAAGAGTTTCATTGATCTCGCGATGTCTCGGCACTGGCTGCGATGCCCCTGTTTTGGGATTACGATACCAATCGTGATTTCCGCCGTGGCGGATGAAAACACACCCGGCTTCTTCCAATTTGCGGACCAGGTCATTCCGTTTCATGGCTCTAGCTCGTTAATGGGGGCAAACCCGGCCTCTGACTGATAAAAACAGACTTGCGAGGAAAGTTTTGATCAGATCAGAGGCGGTGATGGGTTTGCCTGAATATGAGGTTACAGGCATCGAAGAGACGGCGGGATAT
>CAZWTH010000177.1:0-7252 GCA_964636715.1 uncultured Solibacteraceae bacterium
GTGACGCAACTGAACCGCAGTTCGCGGAGATCTTTGAGGGCCAGAACGGCGGCGAGGCCGGTGTCCGACATGGCGATGGTCCAGACGTTTTTGTCGGTGCCCTGGCGGCCGCTGAGATCGAGGTAGGTGAGGCCGGTCATCTGGCGCAGCGCCTGGAGGCCGGCATCGCCGAGTTCGTTGCCGCCCATTGTCAGTTGCTTCAGATTGGTGAGGCCGGTAAGGCGTTCGAGCCCGACGTCCGTCATCATGGTGGACCCGACGTTCAGAGTTTCGAGGCTCGTGACGCCGGCGATGTGTTCGAGCGCGGTGTCGCCGGCTTTGGTCCCGTGCAGATTGAGGTGTTTCAGCTTTTTCCAGCCGCCGATGGAGGCGATGCCTTCGTCGGTCACGTACTCGGCGTAGTAAAGGCTGAGGTCGGTGATGTTCGGGAGGTTTTTGATTTCGGAAAGGCCCTGGTCGGTGATGTGGGTCAGGGAAAGGTCGAGCGTGGTGAGGTCGGGGAGATCATTGAGGCGGCGGAGGTCGGCGTCGGCGACCCACGTTCCGCGCAGGCTGACGGCTGTGACGTGACCCTGGGCGTCAAGGGTGACGTGGCCACCGAGGTCGTCAATCCATTGAGTGTCTGTTGCGGCCAATGCGGTGACAGCGAACAGAAGAAACGCGAGGCAGGCTTTTCTCATTTCGGCCTCCGGTTGGCGAGCGATGAATCGCGGTCGTAGACGATCCTGCAGGAGGGGAGCGCGGTCTGGATTTCGAGCTCGGCTTTATCGGTGACGTACGTGTGATACAGGTTCAGGTTCTGCAGCTTCGCGAATGATTTGAGAATCGGGACGCTCTTGTCCGTGATGTTCACCGTGTCGAGGCTCAGTTCGCGCAGTTGCGTGAGTGGCTTGAGCGATTCGAGACCGTTGTCATCCACCGTGGTGTAGTCGAGCTTTACGACCTGAAGCCCGGTGAGGCCGGCCAGTGCGGCCGCGCCTTTGTTGCTGGTGCGGGTGCGGAAGAGTTCGATGCGTTCGAGCTTCGTGAGTGGCGCGAGCTGAGCCAGGCCGTTATCGGAGAAGCGGCCGTGATTCAGATAGAGCTCGCGGAGATTGGTGAGAGAGGCGACTTCCTTTAAACCCTTGTCGTCTACATCGGTACTGGTGAGGTCGAGAACTTCGAGCTTCGAAAGCGCCATGAGTTTGGCGAGGCCGGCCGCGCTGACGTCGTCGTAATCGAGCTTGAGACGGACCAGGTTTGGCAGCGCGGCCACAAAGGTGAGGCCGTCGTCATTGACGTGGGTGTTCGCCAGGTCGAGTTCGTGCAGGTTCGCCAGATTCTTGAGTGCTTCGAGGCCGGGGCCTTTGAGCAGCGTTACCGCGAGATGCAGATTTTCCAGTTTCGACAGCGTAGAAAGTTTGGCGACGCCGGCGTCCGACACCGTAGTGCTGTTGAGGTTGAGCTCTTTCAGGCCGGTCATTTTCGCGATGGAGGAAAGGCCGAGGTCGGAAACCTGCGTAACTGCGAGGCTCAGCTTTTCGAGCGAGGGGAGGGCGGTGAGGCTATCGAGCTGCGCATCGCTGACCGGGGTGGAAGAAAGATCGATTGCGGTGATCGCGTTCCCCGATGATTCCGCTTTGCCGCCGATGGCCTTGACCCACGCAGCGATGCCGGCGGGCGAAGAATTCGCTGGATGGGCCGCGCCGGGACCGAGTTCTTTCGGCGCGCTGGCGAGGACCACGCGGATGCTCGCCGAGGGCACGGCGGCGTGCAGCGCATCGACGCCGTTGGCAGTGACGAGCGTGTAGCGAAGATCAACGTCTTTCAACTGCTTCAGCGGCTCCAGTTTTGCAACGCCGGAATTCGTGATTTTAGTGCGATAAAGATTGAGGACTTCCAGCTGCGGCATGCCGCTGAGGATTTCCATGGCGGAATCGTCCGCCTGCGCGCCGAGCAGATTGAGGCGGCGCATCGATTTCAGACTCCGGAGGTATTCGATTCCTTTATCGCTGACCTTGGTACCGGAGAGGTCGAGCTCTTCGAGATGGGTGAGGTCTTTCAGATATTTGAGGCCTTCGTCGGTCACGAGCGTGTCGCGCAGCATGAGCCGGCGCAGGTCTTTGAGGCCGGCGAGGCCCGCCATGCCCTCATCGGTGAACGGGTTGAAGCTGAGGTCGAGATCTTCCAGCTTTGGGAACATCGAAAGATTGAGTTTCGCGATGCTGCACTGCGAGCAGCGGAGTTGGCGGAGGTTAGTCCAGGTGGCGAGCTGGCTGAAATCTTTATCGCCGACTTCGATGCGGGCGTTGTAGTGCCAGCCGAAGCCGAGGCGCTCGACGTTCGTCAGCGTGGAGAACGCTTTGAAGACGCCGGTTTTGTCTTCGTTGCCGCCGCCGGGGTTCCAGACGGGGCCGGGGAGATAGAGATCGCGAAGGTGCGTCAGGCCAGCCAGTTTTGTAAGTTCGATGGGGTGCATGACGCCGGCCGTCAGCTCGACGGCAGAGATATGGAAATCTCCCGCCGGGATCTGGTCGATGTTCGAAATGGGGGCCGCGGTGCCTTCGATGGTCACCGTGCCTTCCCAGCGCAGGACCCATTCGGCGACCTCCCGCTCCGTGGCGGCAGGCAGGGCCGCGGCGGCAAGTAACAAAATAGTTAAGACGCGGCGCATCTTGCGATATTCTACTGAATGAATTTGGCCGTGTCCCGCAGGTACATTTCGTGCGTAACCTTATTAACATTTTTGGATTGACGGCGCTGGCGGCAGGGTCGCTGTGCGCGCAGACGGGGGCGTTCGGGTCCGGGCTCTATCAGGTGATGGAGAAGGCGATGTGCCGCAATTGCCATAACCGCGACGGCGTGGCTTCGGCGACGCGGCTGCATTTTCCGCCGCAGGACGCTTCGTCCGAGAAGATCGAGGCCTTTGGAAATTCGCTGGTGGCGTTGGTGGACCGGGCGCACCCGGAGCAGTCGTTGCTTTTTCAGAAGCCCACGATGCGGATTCCGCATACGGGCGGTGAGCGTATCAAACCGGGCAGTCCGGAGGAATTGCTGCTGAAGGGGTGGATCGATCACCTGGCGCAGCTTTCGGGTCCGGATTTGGCGGCGGCGCTGAAGTATTCCGAGAACCAGGACAAGGGCGGCGGCGAGGTGGTGCACGACGCTGAGCTTCGCCGGCTCACGCACAGCCAGTACAACCACACGGTGCGGGATCTGCTGGGCGACCAGACGAATCCGGCGAGCCAGTTTCCGCCGGAAGATTTCATTAATGGATTCCGGAATCAATCGCGCGGGCAGAGCCTTTCGCCGCTGCTGATTGAAGGCTACAGCGCGGCGGCGGAGAAGTTGGCGAAAGCGGCTTTCCGCGGCGGGGATACGCACCATCTGATTCCGTGCGCGCCTTCGGCGGCGGCGTGCCGGGCGCGGTTCGTGAAGGAATTCGGACTGAAGGCGTTCCGGCGTCCGCTGGATGCGGGCGAGCAGGCGCGGTATGAGGCGCTGATGAAGAGCGATCCGGATTTTCTGAAATCGGCGGAGACCGTGGTGGAGGCGATGCTGCAATCGCCCAATTTCCTTTTCCATCTGGATACGACGCCCGATCCGAAATTGAAGGCGTGGGCGACGGCGAATCGTCTTTCTTACGCGCTGTGGGATTCCATGCCGGATGCGACGCTGTTTGAGGCCGCGGAAAAAGGCGAGCTTTCGACCGCGGCCGGTGTGGAGAAGCAGACGCGGCGTTTGCTGGCCGATCCACGGGCGAGAGAAGCGCTGGATGAGTTCACCAGCCAGTGGCTGCGGTATGACCGGATGGTGATTGCGACCAAGGATCGCCGGAAGTATCCGCTGTTCACGCGCGAAACGGCGAATTCCATGATGGATGAGGCGACGGCGTTCGTTTCCGATCTGGTCTGGAACAATCACGACTTCATGACGCTGTTCACGGCGGATTACGCGCATCCGAATCAGGAACTCGCCCGGATTTATGGGCTCACCGCGCCGGCGAAGGATTTCGATCGCGTGCCGTTTCCGGCGGGATCGGAGCGGGCGGGGATTCTGGGTGAAGGCTTGTATCTGGCCCAGACCGCGAAGCCGGAAGAATCGTCGCCGACAGCGCGGGGCTTGTTTGTGCGGGAGCAGTTCCTGTGTCAGCATGTACCCGATCCGCCGCCTGGCGTGAATACGAATTTGCCGCCGGTGACGGAGGCGAAGCCGCAGACAAACCGCGACCGCATGGTGGAGCACGCGACGAATCCGACGTGCGCCAATTGCCACAAGCTGATGGATTCGATCGGGTTCGGGATGGAGAAGTTCGATGCGACCGGCGCGCGGCGCGAGCAGGTCACGCTGGAATTCCACGGTGTGGAAGAGACCGAAGGGAAGCCGGCGCGGGTCCTGCGAACCATCAATCTGAAGATCGATACGGCCGGTACGGTGGCCGGCATTCCGAACTCGCAGTTCAATTCGCCGGCGGAACTGGGCGCGATTCTGGCGAATAGCGCGCAGTGCCAGGAATGCGTGGTGCGCCAGTATTTCCGGTACACGGCGGGGCGCCTCGATACGGAGGCGGATCGTCCGCTGATTCTGAAAGTGACGGAAGCTTTCCGGAAATCGCAGTTTCGATTCCAGGAAATGATAGTGGCTCTCACACTTATGAGAGAATTTCCTCAGAAGGCCGAATCCCAGGCAGGAAGGGGCGTAACCCGTGTCGCAAGTAATCACTAACCGGCTCAGGACTTCCAGAAGGGCCATGCTGAAGGGAATGACGCTGGCGGGCGCGAGAATTGCGGTGGGATTGCCGCCGCTGATCTCGATGTTCAATTCGATCGGCACCGCGTATGCGGCCGAGCCTGCGACGGGAACTCCCACGAAGCCGATTGAATCGCGCTTTGTGCTGTGGTTCAACGGCAACGGTATTCCGGAGCGTTACTGGATTCCCTCGGAAGAAGGATCGGATTACGAGATCACTCCGTGCCTTGCGCCGCTGGCGGCATGGCGGCACGATGTTCACGTGCTGAGCGGCGTGGATAACGCGGCCGCGAACGGCAAGGGCAACGGGCACACGAATTCGATGAGCGGTCTGATGACCGGCACGGATTTCACCGGCCGCGGACCGAGCGGCCCGTCGATCGATCAGATTGTGGCGTCGAAAATTGGCGGCGATTCGCGTTTCCGCACGCTGCAGATCGGCGTGACGCAGGAATCGTTCGGCGAGAGCATGCAGCGCAATATGAGCTGGGCCGGGTACGAGCGGGCGCTGCCGCCGGAGATGATTCCGCATCAGTTGTTCGACCGTTTGTTCGGGGCGCAGGAAGAGGGCTGGGTCAACCGCAAGAAGAGCATCCTCGATGCCGTGATGGCGGATGCGACGGCGCTCGAAAAGAAGCTGCCCGCGGAAGACAAGGCCCGAGTGGACGAGCATCTTTCGGGAATTCGCGATCTCGAGCGCGCCATTGCGGGGCTGCCGCCCGAGTACGCGAAAGTCGCGGCGCCGGATTTCGATGGCGATATGAAGGACTGGCCGCGCATTGCCAAGCTGCAGAGCGATCTTCTCGTCCAGGCGTTTGCGACCCGGCAGACGCGGGTTGCGTCGTACATGCTGACGAAGTGCCAGAGCATCACGCGGTTCCCGTGGCTGGGATACACCTCGGCGCGGCATCACGATTACACGCACGCGGAAGGGAAGACGCAGGGCGCGGATGGCGTGGAAGGGCAGCGCGTGCTGCGCGATATCTGCCGGTGGCATGTGGAAGAGTTCGCGTACTTCGTTTCGAAGCTGGAGTCGGTAAAGGAAGGCGATGGTTCGCTGTACGATCACACGACGACGGTCTACGTGCACGAACACGCCGAGGCGAATCCGCATAAGAACAGCGGGCTGGCGATGATCGTGGCGGGCGGGAGTCCAAAGCTTGCGCGCGGCACTCACACGAAGATCACGGGTACCGTGGGCGATGTTTACGTGACGGTGGCCGATGAGGTGGTTGGCGCGGGGATCGGCAAGTTTCCGACGGCGACGAAGAAGATCGGCGCGATCCTGGCGTAAGCCCGACTTTGGCATTTCGATTGCCCGAAGTCTGACGTATGCGAAAACCAGCACATTTTTTGAGCCTGGCGGCTTTCGCCGCTGTGACGCTGCTATCCGTGTCGGGATGCGCGGTTCGTGCGCGCTATTACGACACGCGCTATTCGGATTACCACCGGTGGAGTTCAGCCGAAGTGGGGCCCTACAGCCGGTGGGAGGTGGAGGTACATCGTCCTCATACCGAGTACCGGCGGCTGTCACCCACCGACCAGCAGGCCTACTGGGAATGGCGGCATAATCACCGGTAGCATTATGCTACCGTTGAATCGTGAGCCAACCGGTTAAGCTGTCTGACTCGCTCGTTCTGGACGCCCGGCTTGCCGGGGAAGCTGTCGAGCGTTCCATCGCCGGGCAGGTGGAATTCTGGGCTAAGTTGGGGAGATCGGTTGAGGTATTGCTCGGCACTCCTCAGATTCTGGCTCTGTGCCAACAGGGCGCGCGTCCGCTCTCGGAATGTCTTCGTTCAGTGGATTCGCCTGAGGGCAGGGAACGTCTCCGCGCGTATTTGCGGCAGGGTCCGTATCCACACTACGAAGCGGATCCCGATCGGGCGGGGGTGCTCATCCGCATCGACGAAGATGGGACTCGCACGCGCGGCCGATTCGTGAAGCGGCGTTTCGTGCCGGTGGGGCAGCGTTCCGCGCGCCGATGAATTCCCTCGGGAGCGATCTTGACCGGAGGCCGGTGATTGTCGCCGTTGCGGGGCCGAATGGAGCTGGAAAAACCTCCTTTTACTATTCGGAACTGCAGACCGCCCGTCTTCGGTTCGTGAATGCCGATCTGATCGCGCGCGACCTTGAGCTCGATGCGTATGCAGCCGCTCGGGTTGCCGCTGTTATCAGGAATTACCTGGTGGCTCAGCGAGAAAGCTTCGTCTTCGAGACAGTTTTTTCAGATCCGGCCGGTGAGAAGCTCGCGTTTCTCAAACGGGCGTCGGAATCGGGTTACAACGTGATTCTTTGCTTCATCGGGATATCCCGCGCGTCGCTTTCCGAGGAGCGCGTGGCTCTGCGAATTTCACAGGGCGGGCATGACGTACCGCCGCAAAAACTGGTCGAGCGGTATCCGCGCATCCTTGCCAACCTGAAGGCAGCGTTGAGAGAATTGCCGAACGTTTGGGTGTTCGACAACAGCGATCTTGGGACGCCGTATCGACTCGTTGCGGTAACGCGAAACGGGAGAATCGAAGAG
>CAZWTH010000178.1:0-32002 GCA_964636715.1 uncultured Solibacteraceae bacterium
ATCCGGCGCTGATCTCGCCGGATTGCGCGCGAAGGTGGCGGAGGTGAGCGGCGAACTCGTCGCCGCTTAACGTTGCGGAACATGGCGCTGACCGAAGTCAGACTGCGTCCCACCACGCCGTGGCGTGTGGGACATGGCGCGGGCGACCGCGAACGGGTGGACGTCGTCTATCACAGCGATGCGCTCTACTCGGCGCTCACCCACGCCATGAAAGCCCTTGGCTGGCTTTCGGAATGGATCGCCGCGACGGCGGAAGCGGAGAGCGAGCCGGCGATTCGCTTCAGTTCGCTGTTTCCGTTTATTGGCAAGACGCGTCTGATCGCGCCGCCCAAAAGCTGGTGGCCCCCGGCGAATCCGGGACGACTCTATACGGAAGCTGCGAAGCTCATCCCGCTGGAAGTAGTTCGTAACGGAATTGTGGATGAATCGCGCTGGGTCGTGGACGGCGAAACCGGCTGCCTGTTTCACACCGGCTCGGGCGCGCCTGTGAAGATTGGGGTTCGCACATCGGCCGCAATTGACCGCCTGACCGGCGTCGCTGATCCGCATCGCATTGCGTGCCTGGAATTTTCGCCGAATGCCGGCTTGTGGGGCGTCTATTCCACAAACGATTCCACGTGGGACGCGCGAGTAAAATCTGCCTTCCGCCTGCTGGCCGATTCCGGTTTCGGCGGTGAGCGTTCCCGTGGCTGGGGACGAGCTTCGGCTCCTGAATTTCACGACGCCGGCTCGCTGCTCCCATGGACATCAAATGACCAAGGCGCGGTCTGGCTTCTCTCGCTCTATTCGCCCCATTCGGGCGATGCGGTCGATTGGTCCCGCGGCGAGTACAGCGCGGTGGTTCGCGGTGGCTGGACCGATAGCCAGTCCGGCGTTGCTCCGAAAAAACAGGCGCGGATGGTGCAGGAGGGTTCTGTCCTTCATGCCTCCGAACTACGCGGTCGCGCGGTCAATGTCGCTCCCGAAGGTTTCCCGCATCCGGTGTACCGTTCAGGCTTCGCGCTCGCCATTCCCGCTCCGCCTGAGCCCGTTCTTCGGGCGCCACAGCAGCCCGAAGTAAAAGTTCAGGAACCGCCCGCTATCGCTATGGAAAATGAGGGCGGTCCGGTTATAGAACCGGAGCTCGAGCCGCTGCCGGAAATCATCCAGCCCGAGTCTCAGCCGGAACCCGAAGCCCGCATGGAAAATGAAGGCGCGCCGCCGGAAGACCCCGCGCCCGCACCATCCGAGGAACTCCAATGAGATACCGCGTCACTACTCTGACCCCAACCCTCGTTGGCGACGGCTCCAAACTTTCGCCCATCGACTACATGGTCTGGCGCGATCAGGTGAACGTCCTCGACCAGAACCGTATTTTCCGGCTGCTCTCGCGTGGACCGCGACTCGAAGGCTATCTCACGCAGCTCCGCACGGCGACGAAGCTGGATTTCGCGTCATGGGGAGGCTTCGCCCAGAACTTCGCCGGCCGACGCATTCCCTTCGAAGACGCCTCCTGCACGCCTCACTGGAACAGTGCGCCGGTCGAAAGCCTGCACATCTCTGCGTTTGCATCCGACGCGGCCGGTCCCTTCCTTCCGGGAGCGGCGATTAAAGGCGCGCTTCGTACAGCCGCCGTTTTCGCCCACGCGAAGCCGAATGCGATCCGGGACATCGCGAACCAGCTCACCGGCGAACGGACTCCCCGCCACCCGGCGGAGCATTTTGAACAGCAGACGATTGGCGCGGGCGGCTCGGACCGCATGCGCGCCGTCTCGATCACGGATTCTGAGCACACGTCGCGCGACGCGTTTCGCGTGTATATGCTGCGCCTCTCGACGCTGGTTTCGAAGGCGCCGAACCAGTATTCGCTCGGCTGGAAGCAGGGAGGCCGCAGCGTGGAAGGACGGCGTCCGGAAGAGAGTACGCCCTCGTTCGCGGAAATGGCCGCGCCCGGCGTGACTTTCGAAGGCGACTGGCGCGAGAATGCGTTCCTGAACAGCGAAGAAATCCGCAAGGCGCTGCGCTGGAGCAAGCCGGTCACGCACCAGAGCCTGTTCGAAGCGGCTAACGAGTATGCCGGGAAGCAGCTCGAGTTGCACGCGAAATACGCCGAGTGGACCGGCCTTGAGTCGCTCCGCGCCTCCGTTGCTGAATTGCACGCGAAGCTGGAAGCCGCCCGCGGCAACGGATCGTGCCTCCTCGCCATCGGCTGGGGAGCCGGCTTCCTCAGTAAATCCGCCGCCATCGGGATGGACGAAGCCGAGCATCGGAAAGTGCTCGGGATGCTGCCGTACTACGAGCGCGCCATCCGGACTGGCCTTCCCTTCCCGAAGACCCGCCGCGTCGTGTTCGTGAAGAACAAACCGGCGACTCTGCCCGGCTGGGTGGAACTCAGCGTCGCATAGTCATCGGATCCGGATTTTCTCGTCTTCCGCCCGGCGGCATGCGGCCGAAACAAGACAATCCCAGCATGGGTGTGCGCGGGATCCTGGACGAGGCTCGCCTTCTGTTCGTCCATGACCGTATCCTCGTCACGGCCTGCCAACCTCAGATCTAAAACGAGATCGCCTGGCAGATTCTCATCGAGCTTGAATATCAAATCGGCTGCAAAGGAATCATTTGCTCCTTGTGCGCCAGGTCCGCGGCATACAAGAGCGCTGCATCAAGGTGTTCGGGGCGCACAGAAGGATAACTCCGAAGAATTTCTTCTCGAGTTGATCCTTCCGCGATATTATCGAGAATCACGGTCACAGGAATCCTTGTGCCGCGCGCGCAAAGTTCGCCGCCGCAAACCGTCGGCTTACTGACCAGGTGATCCCGCCAGTCTTTCATGCCGCTATTGTAGCGAAACTCCAGCTGGCAGACCGCACTTCCTCCGGTCGTCATGAGCGCCGGTACGCTTTTCTGGCCAGTTCCTTCCCGAAACGCGTGACCGCCAGCGGGAACAGAACTTCATCCTCCGAGGCGTCAGGATACTCCCGGCGCAGCGCGGCGCGCTGCATCGAATCGCCGGCTTTCCACAACGCCATCCCGAGATTCACCCGCTCTTCCGGCGTCATCTCAGCCAGTCGACGAAAATATACTTCCTCCGCCGCGGCGGAGGTATCGGTCAGCGCCATTGCCGACGATTATCCGCCACTCGATTCCAGCGCTGATACAATTCGTTCCGTGCTCGACTCCCCGCCGCAAAGCACGGTTGAAGAAATTCCCGTCACCAAACCGTCCCCGCGAATCCTTTCCATTCAGGGGTGGTCTCTCACGCTGCTTGTTGCCGGCGGGGTACTGAATTACATCGATCGGGCCACGTTATCCGTCGCCAATAAGCTCATTCAGGACGATCTCGGAATCCCTGTTGTCAAAATGGGGCTGCTGCTCTCCGCGTTTCTCTGGGCCTATGCGCTGGCGCAGCTGCCGGTCGGCGGTCTCATCGACCGGTACGGCCCGCGCAAACTGCTCGCGCTGGGTCTCTTCGCCTGGTCGATCGCGCAGGCGGCTGGTGGGGTGGTCAGAAGCTTTGGAACGTTCATCGTGGCGCGTGTCGCTCTGGGGGTGGGCGAAGCTCCCTTATTTCCCGGCGGAGCGCGAGTCGTGCGGGATTGGTTCGGCGTCAATGAACGGGGATTCGCGACGGGCATCTGCCAATCCGCATCGTCCCTGGGCAACTTCCTCGCGGTTCCGCTGCTCACATTCCTGATGCTCAGTCTGAGTTGGCGCTGGATGTTTCTGATCGTCGGCGCGGTTGGTATCGTGCTCGCATTCATTTGGTGGCGGATTCACCGCGATCCCGCCGGGATTGAACTCACTCCGGACGAAACTCGCTACCTCACCGAAGGCGATGAGAATGCCACATCGCGGCCACCGTCCTTCTCGGAGTGGGGACGGCTTTTCGGCTTTGGAACGACGTGGGGGATGATTGCCGGATTCTTCGGCAACATGTATGTCCTCTGGCTCTACACGGGCTGGCTGCCGTATTACCTGGAGCACGAACGACATATGAGCATCGCGCGCGTGGGAATTGTCGCGGCAATCCCCTACTTTTTCGGCTGCGTGGGCGCGGTAGCGGGCGGATGGCTCTGCGATTTTCTCACCAGACGCGGCTGGACGCCTATTGGAGGACGCAAGCTTCTCGCCTCCACCTCTCTGTTCGCCATTTCCGCCTGCACGGTGGCCACGGTGTTTGCGAAATCGAACGCACTGGCTCTGACGTTCATTTCCATTTCACTGTTTCTGATCTATATCGTCAGCAGCGCGGCATGGGCCACGGTGCCGATTGCCGCGCCGAGCCAGTACACCGCATCGCTGGGCTCCATTCAGAACTTCGGAGGCTATCTGGGCGCCGCGCTCGCTCCCACAGTTACCGGAGTGATCGTACAGCGCACCGGCAGCTTTGCCGATGCCCTGATGCTGAGCGCCGCGCTGGCGCTGATTTCCGCCGTGGCGTATCTGCTGCTGGTACGGCGCCCGATTCCCGCGCCTCAGCAGCACTTCGCGCGCTGATACTTCGCGCGAAACCGCTCGTCGCTGAACTTCCGCCACTCCGCCGCCGAGTGCCGCGTCCCATGCGCCGCCAGATGCCGCGCATACGCCCGCTCATCGCCGATCTCCCGCAGCAACTCCAGCACACCAGCCGCGATCTTTCGCAGCAAACTCATGCTTCCTCCGCATTCAGCCGGCTCGGAATGAATGGCGCTTCCGCGACGTGGCGATCTTCTGTCCCGCGAATGATCCCGAACCACAGCCGCGCCGAATCGAGGAGAATAATCGCCACCAGCAGCATGAAGATACCGCACACGACCGCGTCCAGCCGGTTATTGAAAATCTGCGCCTGCACCGCCGCGCTGGTCGCTCCTGACGCCTCCAGTTGCGCCGCCTGCGCGAGAAATCCAATCCGCGGCACAGGCGACCAGATTTTCTGCCACGCCGCCGCGAATGTCACGATCACCAGCCAGACCAGTGGCGCGCACGTGATCCACATGTAACGCGGACCGCGCATCTTCAGCAGGATTGTCGTCGCCACCGAAAGCGCCACCGCCGCCAGCAACTGATTCGCAATTCCGAACAGCGGCCACAGCGAATTAATCCCGCCAAGCGGATCCCGCACGCCCTGGATCAGAAAATATCCCCAGCCGATCACCACCGCCAGGCTCGCTCCGATCACGCCAGGCATCCAGCTCGTCCGCCCGAGCGGCTTCCACAAATGCCCCAGCAGATCCTGCAGCATAAACCGGCCCACGCGCGTTCCGGCATCGATGATGGTCAGGATGAATAACGCCTCAAACATGATCGCGAAGTGATACCAGAACCCGAGCACAGCATCGCCGCCTCCGCCCCGCGCGAAGATATGAGCCATTCCGAGCGCCAGCGACGGCGCGCCTCCCGTGCGCCCGAAGAGCGTCACCTCGCCGGCATGCCGCGCCATCTCCGCCATCTGCTGGGCGGTCACCGGGAAGCCCCAGCCTGAAATCGTCTTCACTGCCGCCTCAGCCGTCTTCCCCACAATTCCCGCCGGTGAATTGACCGCGAAGTAAACGCCCGGATCGAGTGAACACGCCGCAATCATCGCCATCACCGCGACAAAACTCTCCAGCAGCATCGATCCATACCCGATCTGCGTCGCATGCGTTTCCGAAGAAATCATCTTCGGCGTAGTTCCGGAAGAAATCAGCGCATGGAAACCCGACACCGCCCCGCATGCAATCGTGATGAAGCAGAACGGAAAAATCTTTCCGGCCATCACCGGTCCCGTGCCATCCACGAAGCGCGTGAACGCCGGCATCTGCAAATCGGGCTGAACCACAAAAATCCCGAGCGCCAGCATCAGGATCACTCCGAGCTTCACGAACGTGCTCAGGTAGTCCCGCGGCGCAAGCAGGAGCCAGACCGGCAGGGCGCTCGCGAAAAATCCGTAAATAATGATCGCGATTGCGACGCCCATCGCGGAAAGCGTAAAGACCGGCGCGAGCGACGAGCCCGCGATCCACTGCCCGCCGAACACCGACGCCAGCACCAGAACGAAGCCGATCGTCGAAACCTCCAGCACCTTCCCCGGCCGCCAGTAGCGCAGATATAGCCCCATGAAAAGCGCGATTGGCATGGTCGCCGCAATTGTGAAAGTGCCCCAGGGGCTGCCCGCCAGCGCGTTCACCACGACCAGCGCCACCACCGCCAGCAGAACGATCATGATCATGAGCACCGTGACCAGCGACACGAAGCCGCCGAGCTTCCCAACCTCCTCGCGCGCCATCTGTCCCAGCGATTTTCCATCGCGCCGCATCGACGCAAAAAGAATCACGAAATCCTGAACGGCGCCCCCCAAAACCGCGCCGATGATGATCCAGAGAGTTCCCGGCAGATAACCGAACTGCGCCGCCACCACAGGCCCCACCAGCGGCCCCGGCCCGGCGATGGCCGCGAAGTGATGGCCGAAGGCGATCCACTTATTCGTGGGAACGAAGTCATGGCCGTTATCCAGCCGCTCAGCGGGAGTCGCCCGCGAATCGTCGAGCGCCATCACGCGCGCCGCGATGAACTTCGCGTAAAATCGATACCCCGTCAGATACGTGCAGGCGGCGGCCGCCACCAGCCAGATACTGCTGATGTGCTCCCCGCGGCTGAGCGCAATCGCTCCCAGACAAACAGCGGCGCCGCAGGCCATCGCAGCCCAAATCACGCGTCGTAAAAATGGCATTAAAGAGAGATTGTCAGAAACGAGGGAGCGAACGCAACCTCGCTGCGCTCACGCCGCCGGGAGGGACTCCCAAAATCCGTCCGCGCGCATCGAGCGAAGCCACATAATGGGCGCTTTCCTGCGTTGTTCCTTCCAGAATCGCAGTGAACCGCTCCGATGGATATTCGAGAGACCGGAACACGTCGCCCTTTTCATCGATCAAAGTACGCTGCATGTCCGGCTGTCCCAGCTTTGAAACCACGGCCGAATAGTCGTCGCCCGGCTTCAGTTGCTGCCACACGCGATGGGGCCGCACGCCTTCGATGCGTTCCAGCACTTCACCCGGCCGCGCCACATCCGCCACTACGGCCGCCGCAACCACACCGAGCATCACGACCACCACCGCCTTACGCCCCGTAGCGGCAGGCGTGCGCGGCGAATCGAGCCGGATGTTCACCACAGGCGCCGGCCGTCGCGTCCGCGGCGGGGCAGGCGTGTTGTCATTGACGGCGATTGGAAGTTCCACCACGGGCCTGCGGTACGGCACGGCCATCCCTTCCCGCCACTCCATCTCCCGTTTGAGGCCAACGATCACCACGGGAGCGTTCGCCGACACGTCCGCCAGAAAGCTGCGCGGAATGCAGGCCTCGTCTCCCGATTTCGTATTGATGACGACGACGTCCGTCCACGTCGCGCGGCGGAAGCGCCACTCGTTATGCGCAACGCCGAGGATCGGCGGATAGAACGCAAAGCTGCGCCCGCCAGTGAGACCGATCAGCCCGGGCAGGAGCGACATCGACATCACCCTCATCATAGCCCGGCTGGAACTCAATTAACAGCGGCGGTCACCGCAGGTGCGCGGGCGTCCAGACGAGCCGCCAGCGTTCCCGGCCCCGCAGCGCAACGTTCACTTCCTCGAGCGATCCGAAAAATCCGGCGAAGGCATGCTCCAGATGCGCCGGCCGTTTTCTCGTTTGACGGAAGTCGCGTGGCCGGAACTGATCCCGGCGGCACACTACCGCCGTGCCCATTGGACGGTACTCATGCGTCCCCTGCGCCCATACCAGTTCCGATTCCCGGTCGATCCACAGAGCGAAGCCCAAGTTCCCAGTAGATCACGTATGCTGAAAATTCCTGGATGTGGTTCACCGTCCCAAACCTGTTTACGCTGCTCCGCGTGCTGATGACTCCGTACATCCTCGTGGAGCTCGCCCATGGTCACTACATGATCGCCGGCTGGACGTTCGGCGCCGCCGCGTTCACCGACACGCTCGATGGCACAGTCGCCCGCCGCTTCGGCCAGGAATCCCGCGTCGGCCAGTACCTGGACCCGATCGCCGACAAACTCCTCCTCAGCAGCATCTACATAGGCCTGATGCTCGGAGGCGCTATCCCGGGCTGGGTGGTCGCCGTCGTCTTCGGCCGCGACCTCTGGATTTTGATCCTCTCCGCCATCGCCCTGCGCTTCACAAAATTCCGCGAATTGCGGCCCAGCGTCTGGGGCAAGGCAAGCACGTTTGCCCAGATCATGACGGCCGTCGGAATCATGGCGGCGCGCGCGTACCAGAACCATGTTTTTGGACAGATTTCGGACGTCCTGATCTGGGCCGTTGTTGCGCTGGCAGGGGTTAGCGCCGCGGATTACACCGCGCGCGGCATCGGGTTCTGGATCCGCTCCAGGCGGGCTTGCACGGCCAACAGGGCCGGAGTAGTCTAATAGTCAGGGAGCCAGCAGAGGAATGACACGTTACGTGCCGGCCCGGCATTACATTTCGTTCGGGATCGCGGCATTGGCGCTTGCCGGATTCTCCACCTGGCTCGGCCTGAGCCTCGCGCGTCCGTTACTCCTCCCTGCCGCGCTCTTCCTTCTGACTTCCATCGTTCTTCTGGCACTGGCTTTCCGCCCGGCAATCCGGGTTTATGACGCTCATATCGAAATCGGCAAGCGCGTCATCCCCTGGCAGGATATCCAGCGCGTCGACCGCACTGGCTGGATTTCCCCGCTCGTCGTTCGGCTGACGCTTTTCGACGATGAGACGGTGACGATCATCTACCCCGGCGAAGTGGATTGCTGCAAGCACGTTCTCCGCACCATCCGCCAGATGGCGACCGCCGCCATGATTGACGGCATTCCCTACCGTCAGTACTGGGGCGAAATGCTCGGCATGAACGAGACGCGTCAGATCCCCTCTTCCCGTCCCCGTGTCCTCCGGCCTGAGGATGAAGAGGAAGTCGAGCGCCTGTATTTCCTGCTCAAGACCGTCGGCCACATCGATCCCCGTAATTCGGGTGAAGATCGCTGAGGCCCCTGATTGCGGTTCTCGCTGTCGTGGCGGGCCTTTGGATTTTTTCCACTCCCATTCTGCGGGGCATTGGTTCTGAGCTCGTAGCCGACGGCGCGCCGGTGAAGGCGGACGCAATTCTCGTCCTGGCCGGAGACGGCAAAGGGGACCGGATACTCAAAGGAGCGGAACTCGGGAAAGAAGGATATGCGCCGGTCGTGATCGCCAGTAATGGCAGCGAAGATTACGACCGGACTGAATCTTCGCTCGCTATCGAGTTCGCGGTGCGTCGTGGGTATTCCGCCGAACTTTTTGTGGCGACCAGCTGGAATGTGCACAGTACTGTTGAAGAGGCGAAGCACGCAATCCCCTTATTTCGCGCTCGCGGGGCGCATCGAGTCCTCATCGTGACGAGTGTCTGGCATACGGCTCGATCGGGAAGGATTTTCCGGCGGCTTGCTCCTGACATAGAGTTTCACCTCGTGGGCGCCGATGACCCGGACTGGGCCCAGGGCTACTGGTGGCGCACGCGCGAGGGCAGGAAAGACTTTTTCCTGGAACTCACCAAGACATTCGCCAACTATCTCCGCATGTAGGCGCCGTTCGGGTCCCTGGGCTTCTGCCCCGCGCGGGTTCCCTGAGGGAATCCCTGGGGAATCATCCGAGGTTCACATGACACCGACATTCCCTATAATCGAACGCAACGCCACATGCGACACCCTGACAGGGCATCGTGCGCCAGGTATATTCTTGCGCTGCTGATAGTAAGTCCACTTATACGGGCGCAATCCACCTATCCGCTCAATACCCTCCCGTTTCCACGCATCGGGAATATCTGGACCGGAACTTATCTGTTGCAGACAAACCCCGCTCACGCAAACCAGATTGGTCTGTATCTGGGCCCCGGTCCGCTTCCCTTGTCTCCGGAGGACGCAAAAGCGATTCGAGCCGCGAATCCAAATGTTCTGATATTGACTGACATAAGCGCGTCGGACACGTCCGGCGCTGGTTCCCCGCCCGATAGTTACTATCTCCTCGATGTGAACGGAAACCGGCTCGAAGACTGGTGCGGCGGTTCGCCGCGATATCTTCTGAATCTCACGCTGCCCGCCGTTGCGCAATTTCTGGCGGAGTACGCCGCACAAGCCATTCGATCCACCGGCGACGAATTCGATGGCGCCTTCTTTGACAGCTTCGCCTCCACGATCCCGCAGCCCTACCTGGACTGCCGGGGAACATGGCATCAAATCGATTCGAACGGCGATGGTATCCCGGACGATCCCGCCGCCCTGAACGCCGCATGGGCAACCGGATCGTATCTTGCCGTAAACACCTTCCGCAGTCTGTCACCCACCTCGCTCGTATCCGGCCACGTACAGGATTCATCGGCGGACCCCGATGCCTTCGCCGCATTCAATGGCGGCAGTCTTGTATTCGACGCGGTCAACGTACGGGAAGGGATTCTGCCGTTTGGCTCACTGTGGGATCTGTACCGGAACTGGGAATCGCTGGCGGTATCGCCCGCCTTCACCCTGGTGCAGTCATCGCCTCCCAATCAAATCGCATACGGATACGGTCATGCCCCTCTGAAGGCGCTTCTGCCGGACACGCTCGAGTTCGCCCGGACGTTCTATCCGAACATGAGATTCGGCCTCGCCCTTGCGTTGATGAACGATGGTTATTTCACTTACGATTTCGGCGATACAGGCTCGGAGTCATTTGTCGATTGGTGGTACGACGAGTACAATTTCGATCTCGGCTTTCCCCTCTCTCCGGCAGTTCAGCTCGGCGCGGACGGGCCGAATCTCCTCTCCAATGGCGGCTTCGAAAACGGCCTTGCCGGATGGCAACTGCTGCTGAATGACGACGGGATCTCTGCCGCGAGTCTGGCTCTCGACACTTCTGCAGCAGCCGGCGGAAGTGCTTCAGCAGCCGTGAACGTTACATCCCCCGCCAGCGTGCAATGGCACGTGGATCTGGAACAAGGCAACCTGCCGTTAACGGCCGGAGCAACTTATCGCCTTCAGTTCTGGGGCCGGGCCGATTCGCCGCGCGCGATCACAGTCTTCTCTCAAAGCGCCGGTCCCGATTACGTCGCCTATGGTCTGGACGCGCAGGTATCGCTGACGACGACCTGGCAACTTTTCACGATGTCCTTCATCGCCACCTCCACCGTAAAAGATGCCCGTCTTGAGTTCTGGCTCGGAGATGCGGCCGGCACCGTCTGGATCGATCAGGCGCAGCTCTCGCTGGAATCCGGGGACGTGTTCCGGCGCGACTTCACGAACGGCGTCGTTCTTCTGAACGGAACGAACACCACTCAAACCATCCCGCTCGATCCTGGACTGCAACGCTTTTCCGGATCGCAGGCGCCGCTCTATCAATACATCGTGGACGACTCCGATCCGGCGTTCACCTCTAACGGGCCGTGGGCGCAGGCGGCTTACAACACCGGCTCGTACTCCACCGTCGGCACGGGCCCCAATCTGCCCGCCGCGCCGCAGAACGTGAACGGTCCCTTCTACCATTGCTGGAAAGGCGGCTGTCATGTCCTGACTGAATCCGGCGGAAGCGCCCAGTGGAACCTGAATATCCCGGCCGACGGTCAATATACGATTCAGGTCTGGCTGCCCGCGGCGCCGGACAGCGGCGGCTGGACGACTCAGGCCATTTACAACGTGGTATCCGGCGGCGCCATCGTAGCGACCGCGACCCTCGATCAGACTACAGCGAGCTCCGGCGACGGCTGGCACACGATCGCCACCCTGTATCTCACCGTTGCGGGCGCTCCTTCTCTGCAACTGCAAAACGGCGGTTCGGGGCCGCTCGTTGCGGACGCGGCGTACGTCACATCGGCGGCTCGTTTGAACGATGGCTCGCCCGTCTCGTCCGTAACTCTGGCGCCCTATGACGGCATTCTGCTTCAGCGGCGGCAAGCATTGGCGCCGCCTGCGTCGCAGGCGACGTCAGCGGTCAATAGCGCGAGCCTCCAGCCCGTGATTTCATCGGGAGCCTACATGTCGATCGCCGGCAGTGGCTTCGCAACAACCGCGCGCGCGTGGGATGCTTCCGACTTTTCCGGCTTGAATCTGCCCACCGCGCTCAGCGGTGTTTCCCTCACCGTGAATGGAAAGCCGGCGTATGTGCAGTACATCAGCTCGGAGCAGATAAACGCTTTCGCGCCGGATGATCCGGCCATCGGCACGGTCCAGGTGCAGGTAACAACTCCACAGGGTACCGCCTACGCGGCTACAGTGTTGAAACAGGCGCTCGCGCCCGCGTTCTTCACATCTTCCTCGGGCTTCAATACCTCGCCGGGAGAAGCAAACTACGTGATTGCTCAACATCGGGATGGAACCGCGGTCGGACCCGCCGGCCCTGCCTCCCGCCCAGCCGCGCCAGGTGAAACCATCGAATTGCTGGGGACAGGTTTCGGTGAGACGAACCCGGCCACACCCACCGGTCAGATCGTGGCGCCGGCATTGGTCGCGGTGTCCCCAACCGTGACGATTGGCGGGGTGAGCGCCGAAGTGCGCTGGGCGGCAAAAATCTGGTCCGGATGGTATGAACTCAGCGTGACCGTGCCCGCGGTCGCGTCAGGCTATCAGGTCATACAGGCAACCATCGCCGGCTTCCAGAGTCCGGCGACTGCCCTGTTGCCCGTCACCGCGGAATAAGAGCAAACAAATCAGGCAGGGCGGCGCTACGCCTCGGTTCCGGTCGCCTTCTGATCAGGGCCCTGTTGCTTCTTGCTGCTGTTCAGGAATTTCCATGCCGCGCCGCCGATGGCAGTCAGGGTCGCGATCAGCCATTGCCAGTTTCCTTCCATGAAGGAGGCGACGGCATCGACCGGGTCCACCTGAACCGCGACGTCCCGGTCGATGGACGTAAAATCGCGCGACAAATTCTTCAATTCGACGACCGCAGCCAGATGCAGACTCAGCTTCCCGGAGTGCTTCGGCGCGATATCCCATTCCCACGCCGTCGGCGTGTCTCCTCCCACCGATTGCTCTTCCGAACTGAGCGGAGTGATATCGAAATCCGCGCTTTTCAATTCCATCTTCATGCGGGCGGATACCGGCGTCGCCGCGACGGCGACGGTTTTTCCCTGCTCCGAAGGCAACTGGGATTTCAATTCGTCCACCGAAACATCCGAGCCGCCAATGCGGGCCGACACGCGTTCGGTGTGACCCATCTTCATTTTTTCCGGTGTGCTGTAAGCGAGATTGCCCTTCTTGAGTTGATCGAGGCTTTGCTCCAGCAACTCGTCGTCGCTGGGCTCCGGAGTTTCTGGCCTCCGGAGGCGGACCAGCGGAGTTTTCGATGTGGGCGCGGGCGGCGCGGGCGCCACGTCAGCGCTGGCCGGCGGAGACTCCTTTACGGCATCCGGGGAGCGGTTGCCGGGGGCGGGAGCGCGAGAACACGTCAGCAATAATGCTGCGGCGCAGATCGTGGCAATCCTGAACAGGCGGTCTCGCATACCGAACACCAGTTGCAGTGACTATATCGCATCTGAGAGCGGCAAAAAAGCTTCACACTCTCAGCCAGCGCATTGATCCCGCCACGACCAGCATACCCGCCGCCACCGCCGTAAACGCCGTCATCAGACTGGTGGAATGAGCAATGAATCCGATCAGGGCCGGTCCCGCCAGTATTCCCACATAACCCATAGTCGTGATTGCCGGGATGGCCAGCCGCTCGGGCATGTCCTTCTGCTGTCCCGTGAGCGAGTACAGAACAGGAACAATATTGGCGCAGCCCAGCCCCACGAGCATATAGCCCGCCAGCGCTGCTTCCCACGCGGGAACCAGCGTCGAGATGAGAAATCCCGCGGACGCGCAAATGCCGCCCATCGCCACGGTGCGCAAACGCCCCAGGCGTTGTACGAGGCGATCGCCCAGCAGACGCGTGACGGTCATCATCGACGAAAACACGGCAAAACCTAACCCCGCGCGGAACACCGCAACGCCGCGCTGTTCATGCAGGAAAACCGCGCTCCAGTCCAGCATCGAGCCCTCAGCGAGAAACGTGATCAGGCACAGCGCGCCGATGAGGAGCACAACGCCCCTGGGTACAGCGAATACCGGCGCATCCTGAGAAACCCGATCCGTCCGCCAGTGGGGAGACGAGAACGCGAACAAACCGAGGATGATCGCATCGACCGCCAAACATGCCGACCACGACGGCGCGCCCATGCTCAGCACCGTGGTCATCGTCCCCGCGCCCGCGAATCCGCCGATGCTGTAAAACGCATGGAAGCCCGACATCATGGCTTTGCCGCTCTCGCGCTCCACCATGACCGCCTGCATGTTCATCGCGCAGTCCATCGCGCCGAGAGCGGCGCCGAAGCAGAACAACGTGACGCCGAGCAGCCACGTCGCCTGGATGAGCGAAAGCGCGGGCAGAATCGGGCAAACCAGGAGAAAAGCCGCGATCAGCACCTTTCTGCAACCGTGGCGAGCCGTGAGAGCGCCGGCCAGCGGCATAGCCACGAGCGAACCCGCGCCGAGGCAAAGCAACACAAGGCCGAGAGCCGCATCATCCAGTCCGGCCCGCCCCTTGACGAGCGGAACAATCGGAGCCCACGCTGACACGGCAAAGCCGAGAATGAAGAAAATCCCTCGCGTCGAGTGCTGCTGGGCGCGGGCCTGGTTACTGATCCCGGTACCGTTTCGCCGCCGCAAGATCTTTCCGGAGTTCCTCCGCCGTGCGGCGTGGACCGTACCCAGGGGTATCCCGCTGGATACGCCAACCTTCTTTCAGCGGACCCGCATCCACCGTGTCAAAACCGAATTGATCGAGCAGGTGAGTCACTGTGGCCTTTGCCCCTTCATCGTCGCCGGCAATCACCAGCGCCCGCCGATTGTTCGACCCCGCCGGTTGCCCATGCGTAGTCAGTTCGGCGGCGTAGATATGATTGAAACCCTTCACCACTTTCGAGGTGGGCAAATGTTTCTGTAGCAATTCGGAAGTCGTGGTGGATTCGTTATCGAGCTCCGGAATGTGACCGTCGCGTTGCGGGTAGTAGTTGTTCGTGTCGATCACGACCTTCCCCGCCAGCGGCTCCACGGGCACTGCCGCGTAGTTTTTCAGCGGGACTGTCACCACCACGATGTCGCCGGATCGCGCGGCATCCATAACCGTACCAGCGCGGGCTTTGGGCCCGAGCTCCGTCACCAGATCCGAGAGCGTTTCCGGCCCGCGGGAATTGCTGATCACGACGTTATAGCCATTCGCAACAGCAAGCCGCGCCACCTGGCTTCCGATGTGTCCAGCGCCAATGAGACCGATTGTTGTCATGACAACTGCATCTTCTCACAAACCGGACCCTGCCTACGGCGTGGAAATCTGGCGGTTCAGCCAAACGATGTTGTCCCAGCTGAGCGGCTTCTCCGCGGCGGGCGCAAACTTCTCGAAGCTGCCGCCGCCAATCTTCAGAGAAAATGACTTCACTTTGTCGGGCGGGTTCGTTGTCGTGTTGCGAAGAATTTCCAGCATCTGTTCCTGGTGAGAAACCTCGACGTAACCCGGCGTCTTCGCGGAATAGAACTTCGCGTCCTGAGCGCGCGCCGAACGGTTTCCCGCGCCGCGTTCATAGCTGATGTGCATCTCGAGATGCTCGCCGCTTTTGGCCGTGAAGACCCAATCCTGCGTATCCAGCACGGCTCCTGTATTCGTGGTCGAGGTCGTTCTCTTCATCTCATGCGTGTCGGCGAACAAATAATTGCCGAAAGGCCCGGGCGCGCCACTCTCGTCGTCCACAAGGCCGCCGAGAATCAACTGCGCGTTCGCGCCCGCGGCGTCTTTGACCGGCGCGGCGAAGAAAACAACTCTGGAGTTTCCTTTGCCAACCGGCTTTCCATCGGAGCCGTTGACCGTGACCCGGTCTGTAAAGATGAGCCGTACATTGCAATCTTTGGCGGGCCCCTGCGCCGCAACCGACGAAGTGAATCCTTCCGGAAGGTACGACTTGATCACCTCATCCGGCACTTTCAAATCAAGCTGAAAACGCACTTCCATACTCGACTCTTTGAAAGCCGCCGGAGCGGCGGCGGAGCCGGATGGCGGTTGCTGCGCGAACACGGAACAAACACAAAAAGTAACTGCAAGTCCAAATTTCGTCTTCAAGATTCCCTCTCTGGCCCGGCGCTGCTGGCGCAGCCTGCCGCATACATAATCAGACTACACTGAGGCGATGCCTTTGCTCTACGACTCGATTGGAGCCGGCTATTCCACAGGCCCCCGCCCGGACCCGCGCATCGCCGATGTGATTCTGAACGCCATCGGCGGTTCCCATTCCGTCGTCAATGTGGGAGCGGGTTCAGGATCGTATGAGCCGGATGACAGGCGTGTCGTTTCCGTTGAGCCGGCGCTCACCATGATCCGCCAGCGTTCCAAACCATCGTCGCGACTGGTTCGGGCAAAGGCGGAGCGCCTGCCCTTCCGGGACGGGGTCTTCGATTGCTCCCTCGCCGTGCTCACCATTCACCACTGGTCGCCAGTGCGGGAAGGTCTGGCGGAATTGCGCAGAGTCGCGAGGAAATCGGTGATCCTGACATGGGACCAGGAAATCTGGCGGCGGTTTTGGCTATTCGACTATTGCCCGGATCTTCGGCGGCAGGATGATCTGCGAGCCGTGCCGATCGCAACGATCGCCGAAGCATTGGGTCCGTGCAACGTGACCGCCATACCAATTCCCCACAACTGTGTGGACGGATTTCAGGCCGCCTTTTGGAGAAGGCCCGCCGCATATCTGGATCGGGAGGTCCGCGCAGGAATGTCCGGCTTCGCCCAGGCGGCGCCCGCCAGTTATGAGGACGGCCTGGCGCGCCTCGCGGCCGATCTCTCAGACGGTACGTGGCAGCGCCAGCATGCGGCGCTGATGAAATGCGAGAGCATGGATTTTGGTTATCGCCTGATCGTCGCCGATCGCCTCGCTCCATGAACAATAGGAAGATATCCGGAACCCCATTCCCGATCTCGACGAGCGAGGCCCGGAAATACTCCTCACCGGCGTTTCCTTCTGAAGAAACTCAGTTATAGTGGAGGGAGACAACTAATGGCGACAACGTTGAGCCAGTCAGAAATCGCAGATTTCCCGCCCCCCGCACGATTAATGACTCTCTCTGTTCATGCGGGCGAGGTCTTCGCAAACCAGAAGAAAGCACTCCACTGGCTACAGGCGCCCAATCCATCTCTCGAAGGTAAGACTCCTCTTGAGGCTGCCCAAACGGAGCAGGGGTATCAGGCAGTCGAAGATATCCTCGGCAGAATCGAGTACGGCGTCCTCGGTTGATGCGTGTTTATCGGCTTTGCCGAGCACAGTACCCGCCCTTTGACGGGGAAGGCGCAAATCGATGCGGTGGCCGCTGGAATTCCAGGGGTAATCGCGTGATCTATGCCAGCGAGAATCGTTCGCTGGCCGTGCTTGAAATCCTGGTTCACCTGTCGGACGTGTTGCCTGACAAGTATGTGCTCGCCTCAGCTGATCTGCCGGAGGCAATGTTCACCGAGTCCGTCAGCGAACAGGAAGCCCCTGAGAATTGGGAAACCTTGAACGTTGCCGAACAGCAGGGCACTCGGGAAATCGGCGATCAGTGGCTCCGCCTCGGGCGTTCCGCGGTTCTCGCGGTTCCGTCAGTTGTTTCTGGTGAACGCAACTTTCTGCTGAACCCGGACCATCCTGAGTTTGCCAGGATCACTTTACACGATCCCGTTCCATTCCGGCTCGATGTCCGATTGGTCAAAACGGCGCAGTCCGCAGAACTTCAGAAAACCGTCCAGCACTGAGCGGGCGCTGAGTCGATTCCAACACTCGTAGCCGGCGTGCCGCCCGGTCGATCAACTCTCTTCCTCATGATCCTTCCTGGGCCTTCGGCGCCGAGGCGCCGCGTCTCAACCCAAACGTATCCAGAATCACTGGCCTGATTTGCGGCTATCGCATGGAAGAGATCGAAGACAGCCTCATGCAAAAGATCCGTTATCTGGATAAGTTGGTAGACGAACTGGCCAAAGGGAAAGCCATGGATAAAATCCTGAGGAAGTGAGCAGAACCTGGCAAATCGCAGCGGCCGCTCTGATCCTCGTGGCGATCCGATGGGCGTTCGTGAATCCGGAAATCCCGCGATCTGTCCTCGAAGCGAAATATGCAACCCCGCCTTCGAAGTTCCTGTTGCTGCCGGGCAACATCCGGGCGCACGTCCGGGATCGGGGACCGCGCGACGCTCCGGCGCTTATCCTCTTACACGGTTCCTTCGATTCTCTGATCACCTGGGAGCCCTGGGCAAGCCAGCTGAGCAATACCTTTCGCGTTGTCACGGTGGATTTGCCCGGACACGGTCTCACCGGGGCCATCAATGGCGGCGACTACGGTGAAGAAGGAATGGTTCGCTTCGTCCTCCACGTGGCCGACGCTCTGGGCCTGACCACATTCGCTCTGGGAGGAAATTCCATGGGCGGCCGCATCGCTGCGCGCTTCGCCGAAGAGCACCCCGCCAGATTGAATCACCTGATTCTCATTGATGCCGGCGGACTCGGTAAGCGCGGCGGGCGGCTGGTGGAATTCACGAACTCCATTCTTTCAACGCCATTCTTTGCGCGCCCCTTACTGAAAATTGCGCCACGATGGGTTTGGCGTCAGGAAGCCCAGGAAGCGGTATCGAAAAAATCGGTCTTTACTACCGCGCGCATAAACGCCATCTGGGATCTCAATCATATGGAAGGCACCCCGGATGCGGCCATTCAGCGCTTCGGGAGTACGCAAAGCGCGGTCAAGGAACACCTCAGCGAAATCCGGACGCCAGCACTGATCCTTTGGGGTGAAGAAGACCGTCTCGTCCCTGTGGAAGCGGCGTACGAATTTCACGCAGCGATCCAAAATTCAAAGCTGGTCATCTATCGAGGAATCGGACATCTTCCGCAGGAGGAAGCGGCCGCTGAATCCGCGGGGGAAGTACGTGCCTTTCTCACGCATCAGTAGCTAATAGCGCGGAAAATCCGGTTCCTTCAAAACCTGCTCGGCCTGGTAGAGATGCCGCCGCGCATGCGCCCCCAGCACGAGCAGCCCGGCCCCGGCCGTAAATCGAAGGAGGGGGATGAACGGATTTGTGAAGCGGACGGCGTTCAGGTCCTTGCCATTCGTATTGCGCACGAGAGCGTTGACGCGGTCGAGCGTGGTGAGAAATTCCGGCAGGATTTTTTCCGGATTCAGCGTGGGCCGCGGCGCGAGTTTTCCCGGCGCCTTCGCCTTCACCGAGGGGGGCGGTTCGGCAATGCGGAGAAACTTCTCCGAGGGGAAACCCGCCGTGCGAAATTCTCCGGCTCTGCCTCCGGAAGGCGCGTTTGCCGCGGCTGCTTCCAGCGCCGCGAGATATTTGTCATTGAAGACCGTCAGGTGATCCAGACATTCCAACACGCTCCAGCGCGCGCCATCCATCGGCTGCCACGTCAGTTGGGCGATACTCAGCCGGTCGGCAAATGACGCCGCCTGCTCGCGGACCTTCTGGATCGATTCGAGGTACTGCTCGCGCGTCAGCGAGGTCATAGGCGTTCCCGGCTAGTCAAATACTACCGTTTTTGAGCCGTAGCTGAGAATCCGGTGCGCCAGCCGCCACCGTACCGCCCGCGAGAGAACCACGCGCTCAAGATCGCGCCCCTTCTCGATGAGGTCTTCGAGCTGATCCCGGTGCGAGATGCGGGTCACGTCCTGCTCGATGATCGGCCCGTCATCCAGCACTTCCGTGACGTAGTGGCTGGTGGAGCCGATCAGCTTCACGCCGCGCGCAAAGGCGCGGTGATACGGTTTCGCGCCCGTGAATGCGGGCAGAAACGAGTGGTGCACGTTAATAATGCGGTTCGGGAAGTGCGATACGAAATCTCCGGAAAGAATTTGCATGTAGCGGGCAAGCACAACAAGATCGATGTTGTGTTCCTGGAGCAATTCAATCTGGCGGCGCTCGGCTTCGGCCTTGTTGCCGCCGGTCACTTCGATCTGGTGGAACGGTATCCCGTGGAATTCGGCAAGCCTGCGCCCGCCTGGGTGATTGCTGACAATGAGGGGAATTTCACAGGCGAGTTCCCCGGATCTGTGGCGATAGAGCAGGTCCGCATAGCAGTGGAGATATTGCGAGACGAAGATCGCCATGCGGGTGGCGGTGGAGGAGAGTTCGATGCTCCAGTCCATTTTCAGGCGGACGGCGAGGTGGGCGAACTGCTCCCGGAACGCGTCGATGGGGAAGTGATCGAGCGACCACTCGACACGCATAAAAAAGAGGCCGGCCTGGTGATCCTGGTGCTGGTCGGCGTGAATAATGTTGGCTCCGTGCTGATAGAGAATGCCGGCGACGGCGGCCACCAGACCTTTCCGGTCCGGGCACGTCACGAGCAGGATGGCGGTATTCTTCATGGGAAGGGGCGTCAAACCTGCATTTTATGAAACGTGTTTTGACCGCCGCGTCGTATAGAGTGAAGGTATATGTTTAGCTGGGTTTGTCCCCGCTGCGGTCACGAGGTTCCACCGTCGAAAACGGAGTGTCCATTCTGCTTTCCGGCGAACGGCCAGGCCCCGGCGGCGCCGGTATCGCCCCCCCTGCGGCTGGACCCGCAGGTTCAGACGCAGCAGACTCAGCCGGCTCCTGCCCCACCGCCGCCGGTTCAGCCACCCGTTCAGTCCCCCGCTCCCCCTCCCGTTCAGCCTGCGGCCCAGGCGTCGATACATCCTCCCGGACCGTTGCAGGCCTGGCAGCCGCCCGCGGAGCCGACGCCCGCGCCGCAACCCGCTGCGCCGGCGGTTTTCCCTTATCAGCCTCCGCCCGCGCCTTCCCCGCATCCGGCAGCGCCTCCCACATACGCCGCCCCGGCGGCCGTTCATTATGTGCCGCCTGCCTGGCAGCCGGAAGAAGAATCGCGCAAGCCCGCATGGGTGATGGCGATGCTGGCGTTCGGCGGCGTCCTCGCGCTGTTCGCGGCTGCATACTACGTGATCGGGATGCACAACTCTACATCCGCGCCCGTGGCGAAGGAGACGGCGGGGAAGACGGAAACAGCGAATCCTCTGCAGAAATATATTGACGTGGTCGGGGTGCGCCTGATGCCCGCGAAAGGCGGCCAGACGGTGCGGTTCCTCGTGGTGAATCACGCCGACGCCGAACTCAGCGATCTCTCCGCCAATGTGACCCTGTACGCGAATACGCAGCGCTCCGAGGAAGATCCGGTGGGGACATTTACCTTCCATTTGGCTTCGATTGGCGCGAATGAATCGAAGGAAATGTCGGCGCCCCTCAAGACGGATAAGGCCGCTTACGATATGCCGGAAGACTGGCGCAATATTTCGGTTGACGTGCAGGTGCAGGGGCCACAGTAGGGGCGCTCATTCCGGCACGAAGCAGGCCCGATCGCGATCTTTGCGGACGTGGTCCACGTCGAACGCCTGGTTATGGAGGACGATCCACACACCTGGCTGGAGCACGCGCGCGGCGAAGAGGCTTTCGGTCAGGTTCTGCAAACCGTCGGATTGCTCGAAGCCAAGCGGCGTCATCGATCCGGTAAGAATCACCGGCCAGCGCAGCGCCGGCAGCTTCGATTTCAGAAGGCGGCCGGTCGCGGCCATGGTGTCCGTGCCGTGCGTGATCACGACAGGCGATTCGGAAACACGCGCAGTGACCGCTTCGAGGATACGATTGCGGTCTTCGTCCGTCATCTCCAGACTGTCCTTATTCATGAGCTGCGTCACCTCAATTTCGGTGGCGGGGAGGCGCAATCGCGATAGATATTCGTGGATGCGCGCCGCGACATTTTGCACAACGCCCGATTGCTCCGAGTAAACCTTTTCGATTGTGCCGCCGGTGGTTAAGACGTGAATTTTCACTCGTCTCCATCATATAGAGCCCGCCATATACACCACGCGCAGGTGGTTATCGGACACATGGAAATCCGGCCCTTCCACACTTGCAGGCACGCGCCGAAGTGGTATAGTGGAGTTTCATGAAGCGGACGCGCTATAGCTGGTTTGGCTATCGATTTTGGAGCCCTGCTCCATAAGTGGCGTTGGTTCGTGACAGCAGGTTCAACTAACCAACCCACTCCCGGCGAGTGGGTTTTTTATTTTTCGTCAGAGGATGGTTTTTAAAACAAGACAATGATTATTTCAATGCGGCCGCATGCCACCAAAGCAGAGATCGAACACGTCCGGGAGCGGATTCAGGAGCTCGGGTTCCGTGTGCACTCGATCGAAGGCGATGAGCGCGTCGTAATCGGCGTGGTGGGAGTGGGCGGCAACGTGGAAGCGTGCCTCGAACAACTGGAAGCGACGCCCGGCGTGGAACGCGCGGTGCGAATCAGCGCGCCGTACAAGTTCGTCAGCAAGGAATTCCGCAAGGAGAAGACGGTGATCCGCGCGGGCAAAGCGCAGATCGGCGGCGATGAGTTCGTCACGATGGCGGGACCGTGCTCGGTGGAGAGCGAGAAGCAGATTATGGAGACGGCGGAAGCCGTTGCCGCCGCGGGCGCTACCATTCTGCGCGGCGGCGCGTTCAAGCCCCGCACGTCGCCTTACGATTTCCAGGGTATGGAAGGCGAAGGACTGAAGCTGCTGGCAAAGGCGCGGCAGGCGACCGGGCTCGCGATCATCACGGAAGTGATGTCGGATAAAGACGTCGGGCTGGTGGCCGAGTATGCGGACATCATGCAGATCGGCGCACGCAACATGCAGAACTTCGCGCTGCTGAAGGCTCTGGGAACGTGCGGACGTCCGGTCATGCTGAAGCGCGGCCTGAGCGCGACGATCAAGGAATGGCTGTTGTCGGCCGTATTCGTGGTGGCGAACGGCTATCCGCTGGTAATTCTGTGCGAGCGCGGCATCCGGACGTTCGAAACGGCGACGCGCAACACCTGCGACATCGCGGCGGCGCCGGTGCTGAATGAGCTGACGCACCTGCCGGTGATCATCGACCCGAGCCATGCCACCGGAAAGCGCAGTCTGGTGCCCGCGCTGGCGAAGGCCGCGGTGGCCGTGGGAGCGGACGGCATGATCGTGGAAGTGCATCCGTGCCCGGAGAAGGCGGTAAGCGACGGAGCGCAGTCGCTGACAATCGAAGGATTCCGGCAGATGATGAAGAGCCTCGAAGGCTACGTGGCCCTGTGGAAGCAGGAACGCGAAGCGACGATGCCGGTGGCGGTATAGCCGGAACGCGAAATGGAGATCGGGCGCCGGCGCATTACGCTGGGAATCGTTGCCGCCGCCGTCGTGCTGCTGGCCGGCGCGGCGGCGCTGAAGTGGAGCGAATCCCGCGGATTCGAAGATCTGCATCAGGTGCTGGGGCGCTTTCCGGCGGAGGACGCCGTGGCGCTGCACATCGATTTCGCGGGAATCCGCAAAGCCGGGCTGCTGTCGGCGTCCAGTGTGCCGCTGGAAGCGGAGTACAAGCAGTTTCTCGATGGCACCGGCTTCGACTACCGCAAGGATCTGGACGAAGTCACGGCGTCATTTTCGAAGAGCGGCAATTTCTTTATCGCGCGCGGGCGGTTTAACTGGCGCAAGCTTCGTGACTATGCGGGAAAGCAGGGCGGGTCCTGCTATCAGGACCTGTGCCGGATGCAGGGCAGCCAGCCGGAGCGCAGAATTTCGTTTCTGCCGCTCGAACCCGACATGATGGCGCTCGCGGTGAGCACGGACGATCTGGCGGCGAACCGGTTGACGAAGCCAGGCGCGCCGGTGAAGACGGAACTGCCCTCGGCGCCGGTGTGGGTGCTGGTGCCGGGCAGCATGCTGCGGGAATCGGCGGTGATGCCGCCGGGCATGGCTCTGATGCTTTCCGCCATGAAGAGCGCGGACCGGCTGGTGGTGACGGTGAGTCCTTCCGGCAATGCGCTCACCGCCAAAATGGAAGCGACGTGCCAGACGCAGGATGACGCGAAGGTGCTGGCAAGCCAGCTTCGAACTGTGACGGCAAAGCTGAAGACGGCGCTTTCAGAGGATCCGCGGGCACAGGGCGATGAGCTCGTGAAGGTGCTGGCGGGCGGCTCGTTCGACGATAACGGCGTGCGGGTGAACGGGCAGTGGCCATTCAGCAAGGCGCTGATTGCCAGTCTCACCAGCGGGATTTAGTACTCTCTTTCTGCTTTTTCATTGACAGGACCATAGTTACGTTTTACGATACTCCGTAGAACGTAATACTATGTCAGATCCCGGACTTCTTGTGTTGGCGAGCCTCGCCGAGGGCGATAAGCACGGCTACGCCATGATGCTCGATATTGAGGCCTTTGCCGGCGTGAAGCTCGGCCCGGGGACGCTCTATGGGGCGATCACGCGGCTGGAGCAGCAGGGCTGGATTCAGCCCGTCAACTCGACGGACCGCCGGCGTCCGTACGCAATCACGTCCGCGGGGCGCGGGCATCTGCAGGACGAACTGGCGGCGCTGAACCAGGTGGTGAAGACGGGCCTCACCAGATTGAGGCACGCATGAACCGGGTCGCGCGGTGGATGATCCGCCTGTACCCGGCGTCGTGGCGGGCGCGGTATGGCGATGAGATCGACGCGCTGCTTTCCGATACCGGCGCCGATGCGCGGATTGTAGGGGATCTGGCGCGGGGCGGGATGCGGATGCAGTTGAAGGCGTGGCCGTTCCCGTTGCTGGCGCTGATGCTCGGTTTAGCGGGCCTGCTGCTGGGAACCGGCATCGCGTGGCTGATACCGAGTACCTATACATCGCAGGCTGCGCTTCGAATCGGGAACGAGCCATCCGTTGCTGCGGCGGATGAAGAGATCTCGCGGATGCTGACGGCGGTGATGAGCCGGGTAAGTCTGTCGCGGATTATCCAGCAACAAGTTCTGTATCGCGATGAAATGCGGGTGAAGCCGCTCGAAGACATTATCGTGGAGATGCGGCGGGCTACTCATGTCGAAATCGTCCGCTCACTGAGCCAAAATGCAAACATTGCGTTCACCATCGGGTTTGATGACCGGGACCGCGTGAAGGCGAGGGAGACCGTCTCAGCGTTGATTGCGAGATTTCAGGAAGAGGCATCGAATCCTGGAACGCAGACGGAGCCGCGCGCCGCAAAGATGACTGTTGTCGATTTCCCGAGCCTTTCGGTCCACCCGGTTTCTCCCAGCACGCGGGTCATTGTTGCCGGCGGATTTCTGAGCGGACTGCTGATCGCTTTCCTGCTTCGAATCGTCTTTCGGGGCGGATGGATTCGGCGACGTTTCGTGGCGGCGGCGCTTGCGATGGGCGCGGCAGGCATGGTTCTTTCCCTGGTTGCGCGAGAAATCAATCTGGTCTCGGTGACCGGCCCCAATCAAAAATCCGTCTTTTGGAACGAACGGTTTCGCTCCGAAGCAAGCTTTGTGCTGCCTGGAGCCACGACCGCTGATTTAAATGCAATCATAAATGAGGTAACAGGCCGGACCTCTCTCGCTCAAATCATGCAGGATCCTCATCTCCGTCTCTATGCGAGTGAACAGACCACCACGCCTCTCGAAGATGTTGTGGAATCGATGAGAAAAAGTATTTCCATGAGCCTTTCGATTTATCAAAACCGAGCCTTCTATTCCATCGCATTCGAATACCGGGATCGGTTCCGGGCGCAGCAGGCTCTAACCGTACTGCTGAAGAAGTTTGAGCAGGTTGCCGACCAACGGCTGTCGGGGACCGCGCCTGCAAAACCTGTGCCGGCAATCGAAATTCTGGATCGGGCGTCCGCGCCAATCGATCCCGTCAAGCCCAATCGTTATCTCATCGCCGGGATGGGCGGTGTTTGCGGCGTGTTCCTGGCAGGCATCATTTCCCTGCTCCGCCGCCGCTGGAAACCAGCCACGCAGATGCCGGCTAGCTCATGATCGGCTGCGGGCGGAAGCCTGGCGGCGGGACCTGAGTCCACAGGCCAGCGCGATCAGCCCTCCCGAAGCGATCACGAACGTGGATGGCTCGGGCACATCGGGCGGCGCGATCGGAGCATTGCCGGAAACCTCAAAAACATAGCGGCCGGTGGCTGTGCCGTAATCATAGGCGGCGAATGAACCGAAAGCGCCAACATAGTTTGTTCCGTTTGTCAGATTTACGACGTTGGCAGTCTGTGAAGAAGGTCCGTCATAGAAATTCACGCCATCGCCGGCATCGAAGCCGACCTGAGCCGGCGGGCCGCCGGCGCTGCCGGTCAGCCACCCGAGCGGACCATAGTTGAAGGTCACGAAAGACTGATTGCCAATCGTCTCCAGAATGGCCTGGAACGTAGCCGTGAATTGATCATTTTGGTCATAGACGCCGACCCCGGCCCAGGTCACGACCAATTCTTTGTTATGATCCGAACTCTCGTCAATCCGATACCAGACATTGCCGCCGGTGGCCGAGCGCGTATCCACATCCCCCCAGTACGGGGCGATCAGAGGTCCAACGCTGGGATTGATGGGAAAGTGCTGCCCGACCCATGTCTGAACTCCCGATGCAAAACTCAGTACGCCGTTGTTATCAATGAAAATATTTGCGATGTCATTGCCGTAAAACTGAAAGCCCAACTGAGAGAAATCCAGCGCGGAGGCATTGCCTGACCCGGGAGTCGTTGGGGAGCCACCATAAACACCGGCGCCCAGATTGTAGAAACAATCGTCGCACTTAGCCAGATGCAGATCTCCGGCAGCGGCCCCATAGGGGATGAGAGAGTCCGCCATCGCAGGCAACACGAACATCCCGATCGTCACGACCCCAATTCCACACACTTTGTAGCGCATGGTGGCGAGTGTAACAATTCGTGGCGGGAAGTTCTATAAATGCGGTACTGGGTCGCAAGAACTATTCGAAGACCTGAGATGCCGGAACGATGGTGACGTCCTCCGGCTTCAGACCCAGCGGCCAAACCTCGACCCTTTTGTCCTCATCCAGAATGTCCTGCGGCTTCGGAGAGTTGTAGTGGATCGGAGTGGCCGCGGAGCTGGTAATCGCGGCCTTGATCGCCGCCGCGTCTTTGGCGACTCCGACGATCTGCACGTTATCCGCATGCAGGTACTTCTTCACCACGCGGTTCACGTCCGCCGCGGTCAGCTTCGCGAGCCCCGATTTTAAATACTCGTTGTACTCGGGCATGCCGTAGTACTTGCTGTCGATCGCGTAGCCGAGTTCGGCCGATTTGGTCTTCGTCAGGATGTTGACGTACTTCGAGAGGAACGCGCGCGTCTTCTCGAAATCCTGCTCGGGAATTCCGTTCTTCACGAGCTTATCGAGCTCATACATCGCGAGGCGCAGCGAAAACACGGCGGTCGGCGCCTCCACGGGGCGAATCCAGATCTGGAAGATCTGCTGGTGACGCGCGATGTTGGGATCCGGCTGGAACTGGAACATGCCGTGCGGAAAGTATTCGATGTAGTCGTAATCGCCGTAATTGAGTCCGCGAAGCTCGCGCATGCGATTGTAAAGCTCGCCGCCGCTCTCGCGATGCTGACCGAACCAGGACTGCGCCACCAGCAGCGCCGGAAAGTCCGGGTCGCCGCGCCTGAGGTTGATCGGGAAACCAATCGACCATGCGACCGAGCGCGTATCTTTCTCAATGATCGTCGCCTGATTGTGGCGGAGCGCAGCGGGCTCCGGGAGTTCGAACTTGTCAGCGGGGCCTTCGGGGAGGGTCGCGAAATCTTTCTTCACGCGGTCGGCGAAACCCGCGGGATACCCGCCGGCGAGCCCGATAATCAGATTCGCCTGCGTGTAGTGTTTTTTGTAAAACGCTTCGAGATCTGCGACCGACATTTTCTGAAGCGCTGAAACGGTTCCGAGATCCTCATGGCCGTAGGGATGGCCCTTATAGATCACGTTGTAGAGCTCTTCCTTACCGAGTTCTTCGTCATTGTTGCCGCGGAGACTGACCTTGAGCGCGTTGAGTTGCTGGTCGCGCAGGCGAGTGAAATCCTCCGCGCGCCACCCGGGATGCAGAATCGCGTCCCGCAGCAGCGCGTAGAACTTTTCGAGATTATCGATGTGCGTCTCGCCCACGAAGGTGGTCATTTCCTTGTCGGAGTATGACTGTATCCCCGTCGCCATCGGATACAGGGCTTCGGTGATCTGCTTGTACGTCATCGTCTTTGTGCCGCCATCGCTCAGCATCGACGCGGTGAGCGTGGCCTCGCCCGCCTTATCGGTGGGTTCGGAGGCGGCGCCGGTCGTGAAAACCAGACGGATGGTGACAAGCGGACTCTTGCCCGGCAATTCCACCACGCGCGGCTGCGCGCAGAGGGCGGCTGTAAACAGAAAACCGGCGACGATGGGGCGGATCATTTGGCGCCTCCATCGTGCGTGAGGGTAACCACGTCGAGATTCTTATCGACCAGATATTTCTTCGCCACGCGCTGGATATCGGCGGGAGTGAGTTTCGAAATCATGTCGTAGTACCGGTTGATCGTTTCAGGAGTGCGCCGCAGCGCGACATAAGACGCAACCGTGGATGCGATCGCCTCGCTGTTGTTCATCCCGAGAGCGAATTCGTAGCGCATATGCTGCTTGAGCAGATCCAGTTGTTTCGCATCCACAGGCTTATCCACGAATGATTTCGCGACGGCTTTGACCTGCGCTTCCACCGCCTCGATATCCTTTGTGTCTTTCACGTGAAGATCCACCTCGAACAGGCCGGGATCGATATTGCCAGGCGCTTCCGCATCCATCGCCTCCACCTTCTGGTCGTCCACCACCAGCTTCTGGTAGAGGGGCGAGTTCTGGTCATAGCCCAGATGCGCAATCGCGTCGAGCGCAGCGGTTTCTACCGTGTCATCCGAATAAGCCGGACCGCGCCAGGCAACGGCGAGTTGCGGAATCGTGTCCGTTTTCCAGTCGACGTGCGCGGTACGGGGTCCGTCCTGCGCGGGCTCGGCCGGGATCGAAGGCTTGAATGCGCCGCGCTTCCACTGTCCCCAGCGCTCATCCACGAGAGAACGAACTTTCTTCGAATCGATATCGCCCGCCACGATGATGGTCACGTATTCCGGCCGATAAAAATGCGCGAAGAAATCGCGGCTGTATTGATAGCCTTCCGGCATGTTCTGCACGTCCTTCAGGAAACCCATGGTGGTGTGGCTGTAGGGATGAACCTTGAAAGCGGTTCCCTGCATGGTTTCGTAGAGCTGATATTCGGGCCGCGAGCTGTTCTTGTTGTATTCGCCGAGCACGGCCAGGCTTTCGGTTTTGAAATCGGCCTCCGAGTAGGCGAGATGCTGGAACCGGTCGGCTTCCATGGAAAGAATGGTGGGCAAATCTTCTTTCGAAAATGTGGTGTGGAAGGCGGTGAGGTCGCTCGACGTATAAGCGTTCGAAGCGGCGCCGGCGGTCTTCAGCGTCGCGGTGTATTTCTCCGGCGGATATTCGGCGGTGCCGCGAAACATCAGGTGTTCGAACAGGTGGGCGAAGCCCGTCTTCCCTGCCTCCACTTCATCCCGCGAGCCGGCTCCGACAACGATGAACAGCGACACGATGTTGGGGTAATCGGTCGGGATTGTGACCAGGCGAAGGCCGTTCGGGAGGTCTTCCTGCGTATACGGATAAGGAAAAATTTTGCCGGCGGCAGAGAGAAAAGACGCCGAAGCGAGCAGGCTCAAAGCCAGCGATAGAAAAGGGCGCATGGAGAAAATCCTGATACCAGTCTAAAGGTCAGGACGCGCCGGGATGCAATTAGTCAGGGGTGAAACGGCGTGGGGCTAGGATGCCTGGGCGAACGGCGATGTTTCGAGCGGCCCCATGAACTGATACCGCTCCATGGTGACGGCCACTTCCCACGGGGAGACATCATCCGGGCGATTACTGCGAAGAACCTTGCCGAGGCAGCGGATGCGAACCGGGGGATTGCTGCCGGAGAGCGTGATGAGGTACTCGATTCTTCCGCCGACTTCGACTTCCGCGCTCGAAAGAAAGCACACTCCACCGGAGCTGATGTCTCGGGTCTGCTCGACGCGATTCATCTTCTCCGCGCCGACCTGAACGATCTGCAACGGCAACTGCAACCGGTAGCGCGGTGCTCGTCTTTGCTCCAATCGAAGTTCCTCTGTACTTTAGGTTACGCTCGGATGCAATCTAAATGCAACGAGGTTTGGTACTACAAGGAGTCTAGTAGTCAAATTGGGTACCTGGACACAGAAAAAGCCGGCGGAAACCTTCAATTCCGCCGGCTCTTTCTGAAAACTACAACCGTGATTAGCCCTTGAACACGAAGATGATCGCGAAGGTGTAGAGCGCGAGCGATTCGATCAGCACCAGGCCGAGAATCAGGGCGAAACGGATGGCGGCGGTAGCGCCGGGGTTACGGGCCAGACCTTCCGCGGCGCCGGCGACGGCTTTACCCTGACCGAGGGCGCAAAGACCGGAAGCGATGGCCATCCCGATGGCGGCAAAGGGGCCCATCCAGCTGGCTCCGCCAGATGTGGGAGCTTCGGCGGGCGTCTGGGCAAACACAGGAAGCGACGCGAGCATCATCGCGGTCGCGAGAAAAGCGAGTTTTTTAATCATTGGGTACTGCTCCTTATTCAGTTCAATTTCGTTGACCGGAGGTGGTTGCGTTCCACGCCGGGGGACGGGAGGCCTCACACGGAAAACGGCATCCGGCGGTCAAGCCGGAATCCTGTTCGGGCTTAGTGCTCTTCAGCCACCGCGCCGGCCACATAGATCATCGTCATCAGCATGAAGATGTAGGCCTGCAGCAGGGCGACAAACACGTGAAGCCCCATAAAAATGGAGGGCACAACCAGGTAGGTAAGGCCCAGAAACGTCAGCGTGACTTTTTCGCCGGCGTACATGTTGGCGAAAAGACGGATGGTCAGCGAAAGCGGGCGCGCCAGATGGCTGATGATTTCGATCGGCAGCATCAGCGGCGCCATTACTGGAATCGGTCCGAAGAAATGCTTCGTGTATTTCCAGAGGCCGTTCTTTTTCAGGCCCACGATGTTGTAGTAAACGAAAGCAACCAGCGCGCAGCCGGCAGGCACCCAAATCGCCTGCGTGGGGCTGATAAAGCCGGGAATCAGGCCGATGAGATTACCCAGCAGAACGAAGAGGAACAGCGCCATGAAAAGTGTGACGTGATGATGCCCGTCATGCCCCACCTGATCGTCCGCTTCACCCACCACAAAATCACGAATGATTTCGAAGATGTGCTGCGTGATGCCTGGCTTCTCGACGGAGAGACGGGCGCGCAAAAAGAACAGCAAGCCCATCAGCAGAACAGCGACAAGGATTTCCATCACGACGTGATCGGCCCACGGCTCGCGCGCGTTTTCCGCCGTCAATCCGAACAGGCCGAGAAGCGCATTGCCAATGCCTGCAAGATAGGTGTTGAAGAGCTTCGTCAGCCAAACATCATGAGTCATAGGTGAATAATTCGTAGATGATTTCAGCGATGGCGGCGGCTGGACACACGAAGAACCCGAGCATGGCCGCCTTGAGACTGAAACCGGTAAACCTAAGTATAACAAAGGCAAGGGCCGCAAAAACAGCAAACTCCGCAAAAACGCGGAAGCCGGATTTGAGGCGGACTTTCTCCGGTTGGACGGCGGCGAGTCGCACAATCCGGTTCACCGCGCGTTCAATCAGCCGCAGATTGAGCCAGGCGGCGCCGGCGCCGAGCAAAAAGCCTGTCATCGCGCCCGCACCGGCTTTCCGGAAAACAATCGGAGCTCCGATCAGGGTAATGACAGCCATCCAGGAGGGAATGCGGCTGATGGCGCGGTCGAAATCGGCGGGGTTCATGGGGCGCGGCTACGACTTATCTTTGTCGAGCTCATAGATGAGGTCAAAGATGCCCGCGATAAAACCGAAGCCGAGGAACGGCCAGCGAATCCAATGGGTGTGGAAGAGGCTGTCGAGCCCGTAGCCGAGCGCGTACCCCACTCCGCTCGCGATGGGCAGCATCAGGGCCAGGCCCAGGTACTTCCCGACGGTCCCCACAGACTTCGCGGGCATCAGACTTCGGCCACCCCCAGGCCGGTGCGGAAGGGGCTGTCCTTCGAAAGCTTCCCGCGGATGACTTTATCGAGTTCCAGGAATTCCTGGATGTCCGGATCGTCCGAGTTGTAAAGGTCCGTCGGCGGGCCGAAAAACGCGACCCGCCCCTT
>CAZWTH010000179.1:0-9123 GCA_964636715.1 uncultured Solibacteraceae bacterium
GCCGTATTCAGACGCGGAGGCTCCAGCACCAGCAGCGACGCGTACTTCTCCAGTAGCTGCTTGTCGGGCGATTGATCCTACCCAATCAGACGCGCCACCCCTTCATTGATCTTCACGATCTCGGTTACCGAAGGCCGCAGCATCGTCACCTCCGGCGGAACTGGCGCCGGCGGACCGATCACAATGCGCGGGGGCGCCGGTCGCGCCGTCGCAGGCGCGGGGGCCTGCGCGTAGCCGAGCCCGCTGAGCGCGGCCAATGTTATGGCAACAGAAAGAACACGGATCATTCGAAAACCTCCTCCAGATCCTATCAATCTTATAAGGTCGAAGTCGCCGCTGCCCTGACAGTGGGGCGGGTTGAAAACCCGCGGCCGATTGTCAAATCGGCCCGCGCGATGCAATCGCGCGCCTTCTCCTGCAGGAGCATCCCAATCCCAGGCTCTTGTACCACCCCGGAGCAAGCATCCCGTTCAACCCGCCAAAGAGCGCGTATCATCGATATATATGGCCGTCGTCAGCAGCCATCGCCGCATCGATGAACGCAGCCTCGCGCTGCACCGCGCTGTCGCGGAGAAGCTCCGCGCTCAGCCCGAACTCATCGGGATCGCCCGCGAAAATCTGGCGCGATGGCGCGGCTCCGCGGGACGCAATCTCCCTTATCTGGAAGAATGGCAGCGAATCCTGGACGGTCCCGCCGATGAACTGCTGCAACTGATCGGCCAGGAAGACGAGCACATGACCGCGCTCCGGCAATCCACTCCGTTCGCCGGCGTCCTCAGCGCCGCCGAACGCTGGGCGATTTACGAGCGCTTCGAACGCAAACGCGAAACGCCATGACCCGCGAGGAACTGGAACACGTCATTCGCGCGGCGGCCGCCATTGTTGGCGTGGACGACATCGTCGTAATCGGAAGCCAGGCCGTTTTGGGGATGTACCCAAATGCCCCCGCGGAACTCCTGGTTTCTCAGGAAGCGGACGTGTATCCGATGTCCTGCCCGGAAAAGGGCGACTTGATCGATGGATCCATCGGCGAAGGCTCTCCGTTTCAGCGCTCGTTTGGCTACTTTGCTCATGGCGTGGATGAAACAACAGCAGTACTTCCGGAAGGATGGAGATTGCGCCTCGTCCCGGTGAGCGGAGCAAACACCCGCGGAGCTCGGGGATGGTGCCTGGAGGTACATGATCTGGCAATTGCGAAGTACGTCGCGGGTCGTGACAAGGATCTGACCTTCACCAGGGCTCTCGCTCAACATCAATTAACCACCCGCAGGGTCCTTCTCGAACGTCTCGGTTCCACGAAGCTCAATGCTGAGATCCAGACGTTAGTGAATGCTCGTATACAGGCTGATTTTCAGGCCATAAAAGAGCAGACGTAACCTTTTCCGCCGCCGCCAGCATTCCGGAGCATGAACGCCCGAGCGTGGCCGCTGTTCCCCCTGGTCCTCCTGCTCCTCCTCGGAGGCGCCGCGTTCGGGCAAACTCCTCCGAAACCCGCCTTCGAAGCCGCTACCGTCAAACCGGCCGAAACAGACGATCTGCGAATGTCCATGGACGTCCAGCCGGGTGGGCGCGTCATCGCGAGCGCGACCCTGAAAGCCCTGATCGGCTCGGGTACAAAGTGCAGGACCGCAACATCTCCGGCGGACCCGGCTGGCTCGATGCGACGGCCTGGAGAATCGAGGCCACCTCAAACACAGCCCCGCTCACGGAGCCGCAGCTCCGCGCCATGGTGCGCTCGCTGGTGGAGGATCGGTTTCACGTCTCCGCCCGCCGCGAAAATCGCGAGGAATCCATCTACGAACTACTGGTTGCGAAGGAGGGCCCGAAGCTCAGGGAAGCCGCCGCACCTGGCCCTCCGCGTCTGAGCAATGGCCGCGGCAGGATCGGTGGGCATTCCATCGATACCGGCATTCTCGCGAAAATGCTCTCCGGCCGGCTTGGCCGCGCCGTCGTGGACAAAACCGGTCTCACCGGCAAGTTCGACGTCGATCTGACTTGGACACCCGCGCCCGGAGAGCGCGACGATGGCGAACTAGCCGGCGCGCTCCCCAACCCGGACGGCCCAACCCTGTTCACAGCCCTGCAGGAACAACTCGGCCTTCGCCTGCAATCCGGGAAAGGCCCCGTCAGCATTCTCCTGATCGAACGGGCCGAAAAGCCTGACGCCAACACAGCCAGACCTGCGGCGCCATCGAGAACCTCTCCAACCGGACTCCGGCTCGAATGCTGCTCCCTGCGCACCTTGATCCAACAGGCGTATGACGTATTTGCGTCGGGTAAACCGGACCTCCTCAATCCCGGCACTCCGGCCATGCCGATAGAAGGTCTTCCGAGCGGGCACGGAAGCGCGCTTTATTCCATCGACGCGAAAACTGACTCCCCACAGACTGCCGCAATGATGCGCGGCCCCATGATGCAGGCGCTTCTCCAGGACCGGTTCCATCTGAAGCTGCACCGTGAGGAGAGAGAAGTTCCTGTTTATCTGATGACGGTCGCTCCCGGTCGCCTGAAACTGCAGCCAGCGAAGGAAGGTTCGTGCGCGCCTTATGACTTCAGCGAGGCCCTGAACATAGTACCGTCGGGACAGGTGTTTTGCGGCGTTCCCGCGATCGGTCGGAAAGGTCCACTGACGATTCTGGAGGTTCATGGCGTCACGCTGAAGGCGTTCGCCAAATCCCTGCATCCGGACGGCCGCCCGGTGATCGATGAAACCGGCCTCGCCGGCGTCTTTGACATTCATCTCGAATGGGGATTAAGCGATGTGGCGCAACCCACCGCAACTGCGGGCGTCGCCAAAGATCCTAGTCCCCACGCCACGGCCGTGGAGGCTCTTCGCGGAGAGTTGGGTCTCCGGTTAACCAGTGGGAAAGCCAACGGTGACTTCCTGGTCATCGACCATATCGAAAAGCCGTCGGACAACTAAGGCACAAAGACGCTGCTCCAGCCAGGGTGGCCCCGGCCAGGGCAGACCTTTTTGGGTCACAAGAATTTTGCTGAATCAATTCAATAACTTGACTCTCCAGCTCTTGCGCGAGGGTGTATAGTGTGCGCGTGACGAGCTAACGCAAAAGCCATTCACCACCTGTTTTCACCAATCCCAAAAAAATTGGGTTCGTTTTGTAAATTTCGGGTCTCGCGACCCAAAACGAAAAAACGAACCCAATTTTGACTAGCTCTTTGACAATTGAATAACTTACAGCGCCCTTCGCCGCCCGCTTGCGCCATGGCCCGGCTTCGTCACGGCCGCCACTTCAGTTCTGCGGCGGCCGTTCCGCATGGTCGATGACGAGGAACTCAATCGAATCCTTTGCGGGGAGAAGTTTCAGGCCCAGCTCTTCCTGTACGGCCGTGAAGATGGAGGGATCGTTGAGATTCCCCTCCGGAAGATTGGATGGCGACCAGTTCAGCGTGAGGTCATACGTCCCCGTCAGTCCGGTCTTATCGAAGACAGGACGGTCCGCGGCCTGCCGGACGCAATGGGGGCAATAGAGAAAGTTGGCGAATTGCTGCATGGTGACGTGCTGAAACTCCACGCCGCGCGGCGTGAGACGGGAGCGGAACTGAGCGGAATCGGAAGGCTTGAGTTTTGGCGCGCCCTTCGCCAGGACCAGGTCGTAAACCGGCGCATCTCTCTTTTCGAAGTGGGTTTGCAATTGAAATGTCTGCGCGAGGAATGTGCGCAGCATCTGTTCCGTCGCGCGGTAAAGTGGCTCCTGCTCTTTCGGCGCGCCAGGCGGCAGCTTTGCTGTGAAATCCCAGAAATCCGTTCCGATCCAGGAGGGGCCGCCAGTCATTCGCCAGGAGGGAAGTTCGGGATACGAACTCGCGATCAGCATGGACAGCGAATGCCTGGTCGCGATGAACTGGGAGGCGTCGAGAGTGGCGCGGAATGCCGAATCCGGCCCCGACGGGCGAATGATCGCTGCTTCGAAATTGTTGGATGATTGCGCGTGAAGGGAGCAGAGAAGTGCCGGGAGAATCAATGCCGGAATCCAGTTGTTGCGTATCAGGGACATAAGTTTATCGGATGCGGCTGGAATCGGGAAAGTTAGTAAACTGGTTCGCGCCGCTTGCATATATGGGGCGGATGCGGTTCATCGGGAGTGGTCGAGTCGAGCGAAGTGAATGGAAGACGCCAGCCGGCAGGTAGAAAAGCAAAAAGGGCCGCTCTGTCGAGTGGCCCTTTTACTTTGAATCGGTGATTGCGGGTTAGACGCCTTCCAGTTCCTGGGTAGCGTCGCCGAATGCGTCGGCGTGGATGCCGAAGCGGCGCAGAAGGCCGAGATAGAGAGCGCACATGCGGCGGTTTTCGTCGCCGGCCTTGTAGAAATCGAAAGTACGGCCGGTCTTGAGCGTGCCGCCCAAACCGCCAGCGAGAACCACCGGCAGCTTGCTGTTGTCGTGCGACCGGCCCACGAACATGTTCGAAAGGAACATCAGCGCCGAGTGATCCAGCACCGTGCCATCGCCTTCCTGCATGCTGTCGAGCTTCGTCGCGAGATAGGCGAGCTGGCTCAGGTGGAAGCGCGTGATGCGCTCGTAGCCATCCGAATTGTTGTGGTGCGATTCGCCGTGATGGCCGTCCTTCGTATCGAGGAACGGATAGTACATCGCCGAAAGGTCGCGCGCCTGAAGGAGCGTCGCCACGCGGGTCTTGTCGGTCTGGAATGCCATCGCGATGATGTCGCACATCAGCCGCGTATGGTCGCGCAGATCTTCCGGCAACCCGTTCGCCGGGCGGTCCATGGTGAAAAGCGGCTTGTTCGCGGTCTTCGCGGCGTCCGCGGCGGCGTTCATCGACTTGCGCATCGATTCCACGCGTTTCTCGACTTCGCGCACGCTGTTCAGATATTCGTCGAGCTTCACCTTGTCGGCCGAGCTGATTTCGGTGGTGAGCGCCTGGGCCCGGTCCTTCACGCGGTCGAGAATACTCTGGTTGCGCAGGCTGCCGCGGTTTTCGAACAGGCTGTCGAACGCGAGCGATGGATAGAGCTCGACCGGAATCGGCGAGTCCGGGCTCTGCCACGAAATGTGCGAGCTGTAGGCCAGCGAGTAGTTCGTCTCGTGATAGCCGGTCATCGGCGCTTCGCAGGCCAGCACTACGCTCGATTGCGGCGTGGAATCGCCGATGTGCGACGCGATCACCTGATCCACAGAAACGCCCGAGTGAATGATGGCGCCCTTCGAAATGTGCGCGCCCGAGAGCAGGCCGCCGGTCATGGCGGGATGGATGCCCTTACCGGTGGCTTCCTTGATGTAGAGACCGTCGATGACGTTGATCTTTTCCTTGATCGGCTCCAGCGGCTGCAGCGATTTGCTGAGCACCATGTCCTTGCCCTGGCCGGTGGCGCTCCAGTGGTTTTCATTAACGCCGTTGCCCATGAAGAGCACGGCAAAACGCTTCGGATAATTCGCCGCCGTCGGCTGATCCGCGAACGCATTCAGTGAATCGAGGAACGGCAGCGCCATCGTCACTCCGGCGCCACGCAGAACAGCACGACGTGAAATCTTCGTCATCTTCTACATCCCTTTCTTAGCTTCAGCTATTTTCGTACCTGCGGGTTTTGATTCTTCGGCGCGCGAGGGAGCGGAATCATCCGCCGGCTCGGCGCCACGCTTGTTGCGGAACTGCGGGCTGGTCACGATGGTTTCGACCAGCGTATCGAAACGATAACCATTGGCGGCGAGACGCGTTTCCATCTTCGCGATGAGCGGCTCGTCGGAAAGGATCAGGGAGCGATCGAGCGCGTACGACAGAAGCTTGCGCGTCATGCCATCGATGAAGCCCGCCTGACGATGCTCCTTAATGTACTGCTGAACGCCTTTGAAGCCGGCCTCTTCCACGTTGCCGGGCAATGTCGCGCTCGGGTCAACCGTGCGTCCCCCCAGATCTTTCGTGCGCGCCTCGCCAATCGGCCCGTAGCCTTCCATGGTCAGGCCGAACACGTCGAAGCGCGTATGGCACTGGGCGCACATGGGGTTCTTGCGATGTTCCGCGAGAAGTTCTTTGATCGGCGCGTTGGTTGTGGCCTCATCGTTCGGCAACGCCGGAATATTCGGCGGGGGAGGCGGAATGGCTTCGCCGAGCAGCTTGGAAACCATCCAGTGGCCGCGCTTGACCGGGCTGGTGCGCAGGCCGGGAGAATTCGCCGTGAGGAATACCGCCATCGGGATCAGGCCGCCGCGCTGATATTGGCCGGCGTCGTCGATCTTCACCCACGTGTCGTCAGTCGTCTTCGAATCCAGATACTTCGGCAGAACGGGCGCTTCCGCCGGCAGTACGCCACGTCCGCCGCCTGCGCGGGGAGGAGCCGGCGGTGGGGGCGGCGTCAGCGCGAATTCCGGAACATTGATCCCGTAGAACTTCGCAAGCGCCGGATTCACGAACGTGTAGTTGCCGTACAGCATGTCGAGCACGGACCTGTTGTGCTGCATCACGTCGCCGATAAAGTGAATCGGTTCCCCAAACATCGCCTCGCGGAGATCGTTCGTAAACGCCGGGAAGCGGTTGCGGTCCACTCCGTTGTAATTTTCGAACTGGCGGAACTCCAGCCAGTTGCCGCCGAATTCGGTAGCGAAGTCGCTGACCTTGTCGTCCTTCATCATACGGCGCACCTGGGAAAGGAGCACCACCGGATTTTGCAGGTCGCCTTTGGCGGCGTGCGATAGCAGTTCGTCATCCGGCATGCTGCTCCAGAGGAAGTAGCTCAGGCGGCTCGCCAGTTCGTAATTGCTGAGCGCAACGCCGGCGGGCGAAGCGGGCGTGGTCAGGGCGGCGGGCACCAGCTTCGCGGAACCCGGTTTGCTCAACTGCTTCGTTGAGGTGGCGTTGGGCGCCAGATCGAAGCGATAGGAAAAATCGGGCGACATCAGGATCGAGACGATCGAGTCGCGGATCGCATCCTCATGCGAAAGCCCGCCCTTGTCGCGGAGCTGGTGATAGAAGGCGACGATGTCGTCCTTCTCATGCTGCGTCAGCGGACGCCGGTAGGCCTTTGCCGCGAACTTCTGAAGTGCGACCAGGTGCTTCGGCTCGGCCTCGATGTGCATCTTTTCCAGATTGCGCAGAGTGGCGTTGATGCGGTCGAAGTGCTCGGTGATCGCGCCTGGCGCGAGCGGGCTGTTGGTGGGGAGCGCCGCGGCTTTCGCCAGGTAGTCCGCCTTCAGCTTCATGATGACTTCCGTATCGGTCACCGCATGATCGGCCGGGCGGGGGGAGCCGCCTTCATCGCCGCGCCCGTAAACTTCGCCGCTCTGATTGAAATAGAACTGCACGAAAGTGCGCGATGTGTGTTCGGCGATGAAATCGAATTCAGTCCAGAGACGATTGAGATCTTTGATCTGCGCATCGTTGAGAATGAGTTGCTGGAGCGCGGTGTCGTCGCGATAGTAGCCCATCACGTTGTGATAGCCGGCGCTCAGCAGGCGCCCTTTATCCTGACTGTCATCCGGGAAATAGCGGCCGCGTTCCGAGGCATAAAACTGATCCGGGAAAACATTGGCGAAGCGGGCGAATGACTCTTCGTACTTCGCTCGTGAAGCTTTCGGAACGACAAGATCGGGATCTTCCGCGCGCGACTTGTTCATGACGGCTGCCCAGTGCGGGGCGCCGTCCTGATGCAGTCCGGGGTAACGCGGAATCGGGCCGACCACCGGAGCCGGATCTTCGTCATTGCGCAGAGCCGCCGGATCGCTGTCGCGGCGGTGATCGGCGAACATCTGCAGCTTCCAGTCCATCAGGGCTTCGGAAGCGCCGGGCAGGCCTTTCACGACCGGCGTGGCGTACTGCATGCCCGTATCGAGCCGAAGACGAACCACCCAGTCGCGCATCGCGGTGAACTTCTCGCGCGCAGGCTCTTCCTTCGATTTACCCGCGGCCGGGAGCGCCAGCCACATCGTCTGCAGCTTCTTGATAGGACCGACTTCCTTCGCGCGCTGCGCCGGCGTCTCTTCCAGAATCTTCCAGACGAGCGGCAGATATTTCGGACTCACTTTCGAACTGGCGGCCGTCGAAGCCAGGGTGGCCGTGGGATGCCCCAGCGCCACGCGGTTCTTATATCGCCATGCGGCGGCAAAGTAGTCGGCGAAATCCGTGTCCTGGCTCTTGTAGAAATCGATAATCCGCTGGATCGTGTACTTATCCTTGTCCGTTTCGACCAGCATCGGATTCGGCGCGAAATCCAGTCCATCCGGCGTGAACACCACGTGATTGGCGACGTCGCGCGCGGCCTGCAGGTACTTATTCAGCAGCGCGGGCGACATATCGAGAGATTCGCCGGAATTATCGAAGCCGGCCTGATTGGCGGGATCGATGGGGAATTCTTTGGTCGGCTTGATGTCCTGCCCGGTCAGGTCGCGAATGGTGTAGTTGTATTCGGCGTTGCTGAGACGGCGCGCGAGCACGGGACCGGGATCGCCGGCGTGTTTGCGGGCTTCTTCGCTGCGCATCGCCTGCACCCAACCGATGATCTTCTGGCGCTCGGCGTCCGTTGGGGCGGGCATGCCGGCGGGCGGCATTTGTTTGCTGCTGAGCTTATCGATGACAAGCGCCCAGCGCGGGTGATCGCGAACGACCATATCCATGCTGGTGTAGGACGAAAGATCGAACTGTGCCGCGGGAGACGCGCCGCTGTGACAGGCCACACAGTATTGCTGGACGAACGGCTGAACGACCGTCTTAAACTGCGAATCGAGCGAGGCGGCGGGGGTGCTGGCGGGCTCCGCGGAGGGAACCGTGAAGAGCGCCAGAACGCCGGAGGCGAGGCCAAGTGCTGCGGGGATGGAGCGACGCGACATGGGGTTGTACGCGTCTGATTATACAGGGCTAAAATGTCAGAAACAAGCCACGCCTGTCATCCCCGGTACTCTCGTCAGGGCAGCTTTTTATAGTCCGAGGGGACAACAAATACGGAGTCTGGAACCGGTTCCGTGGAAAACCCTGTATTATCAACCGTCATCTCGATCAGAGCGTTGCTGGCGCCCCCGCCGGCGGCTGCCGGACCGCGTCCCATCCCCGCCATGGCGGCCATCGCCTGCTGAGCGGCGGCAGCCTGGGCTCCGCCCTGTTTTGACATCGCCTGCATCTGGGCCATAGCGGCCTGCATTTTCGCCTGCTGCTCGGGA
>CAZWTH010000180.1:0-4704 GCA_964636715.1 uncultured Solibacteraceae bacterium
GAAAGCTTGCCGCGGATGACTTTATCGAGCTCCAGGAATTCCTGAATGTCCGGATCGTCCGAGTTGTAAAGCTCCTTCGGCGGTCCGAAAAACGCGACCCGGCCCTTACTCAGAAAAACCACCCTGTCCGCCACGCGATGCAGCAGATCGAGATCGTGCGTCACCACAATGCTGGTCAGATTGAGTTGCTTCTTCAGGCGCAGCATCAGGACCGTCAACTGGTCGCTCATGATGGGATCCACCATGGTGGTGGGCTCGTCGTAGAGCACGCACTGCGGCTGCGCGGCGAGCGCCCGGGCGATCGCAACCGCGCGGCGGTAGCCGGTGGAAAGATCGCTCGGGTAGGCGTCCCGTGCGTCGGCGATATCCACCATTTTCAAAAGACCATCCACCACGGCCTCTTTATTCTGGGCGTTGTAGTCGTCGCGCTGCTCGAGCGAGAAGAGAATATTCTCGGCGACCGTCAGCGAATCGAACAAGGCGCCGGACTGAAAAACCATGGTCACCTTGCGGCGAATCCGGTTCATTTCGGCTTCGGTGTAGTCCGTAATATCCTCATGGGCCACGATGACGCGGCCCCGGTCCGGATGCAGGAAACCCATGATGTGTCCAAGAGTTACGGACTTTCCGACCCCCGAGCGGCCGATGATGCAGACCGTTTGGCCCACATCGACGTGAAAACAGGAATCGACTAAAACGGGCTTATCGAACGTCTTATAAACATGCCGGAATTCAATATAGTGCGGAAACTCTTCAGCCATGGTGGTATCTGCGCCAGTCTTCCGGCGTATTCAGGTTGGCAAACGCGGCCGGATCACCCACCCGCACGTATCGTACCTCGGCGCTTGCGGGATTACCCACGGCCTCGAAGCGGCGGAGAGCTTCGGTGACGCCACGCATTCCGGAATCGAGCGCCTCCCGAATGGCCGGAAGCGCATTACGGCGGTATACGGCACAGAGCGGTTCAATTTCGCCCGTCTCATGCCGGGGGATTGCGATATCGCCGCCTGCTTCAAAAAGCTCTTCGAGCATGTCTGAGCCGAGCGCCGGCATGTCGCAGGCAAGAATGAGATTCGCGTCCGCGGACGTCGCGGTGAGCGCGGCTTCAATCGCGGCCAGTGGGCCGGCGCCGGGGCGCGTATCGGCGATAACCGGCAGTCCGAGATCGGCGTACAGCGCGGGATCGCCCACGGCAAAAATAGAGTTGCAAACGGAGGCCGCCCGATCAGCTACTCGCAGCGCGAGCGCACGGCCCGCGGAGAGCGCGTGGGCTTTATCCACGCCCATTCGGCTGCTGCGGCCGCCCACCAGTATCCACGCTGCGCGGTCTGATTTTGCGTGCCCCAACTTACCCAGAATGTTACCATCGAAGTTCAGCCTTTTCGGTAAATTTGCGAACGTAAAGATGCGTTTTTGTTTTATACTGATTCTGGCTATGCCAGTCTTTGCCGATTCCGCGCCTTCCCCTGCACCACCCGTGAAGAGCGTGGTGCGCGCAAACGCGAAGACCGGCCGGCTGGAGCGCTCCGTAGTGGCGCCTACCGCGCCGCGCGTGGCTCCCGCCGTCATCACCGCCATGGTGGATCGCATTGCGAATGAGGAAGGCGTGGAAGCGCCTCTCGTTCACTCCGTGATTCAGGCGGAAAGCAATTACGACGCTTCGGCAGTGTCTGCCAAAGGCGCGCAGGGCATCATGCAGTTGATTCCTTCCACAGCCCGCCGTTTCGGCGTAGGCAATACGTTCAACGCGGAAGAGAACATTCAGGGCGGCGTGAAGTATCTGAAGTTCCTGCTCGGTTACTACCACGGCGATTACACGAAAGCGATCGCGGCTTACAATTCCGGCGAAGGCGCCGTGGATAAGTACAAAGGTGTTCCTCCGTACGCTGAGACGCAGGGATATGTCCGGACAGTGGCCAGGCATCTGACCGCCGAGCGCCAGAAGAACGCGAAACAGGCAACCCCGGCGCAACCGGAAGACGAAACACCGCATCATCCTATTCAAGCCAGCATTGGCGCGGACGGACGGGTTTACTACAGCACACCTTAGATTTATGATCCGGCGAATTCACTGGGCGGCGGCGATGTTTTCACTCCTGCCCGTGAGCGCCGCGACAAATTCCGGCATAATTCAGGTTACGGGATTGCGGTTCTGGTCCCATCCCGGCTCCACTCGCATCATTATCGACGTCAGCGGTCCCGCGGAATATCATTCCGACCGGGCGCAAAATCCGGAACGGATTTTCTTCGATATCAGCCATGCGCGGCCCTCCATCAACCACAAGCGCATCGCCACCCGTGAAGTGAACGACGGACTGGTGTCGCGCATTCGGATGGCGGAGACAGCGCCCGGCACCACCCGCGTGGTTCTCGATCTGACGGGAAAAGACGAGTACACAGTCAGCACGCTCGATGCGCCGGACCGGATTGTCATTGAGGTCACGCCGCCCGGCGTCGCGCCCGCTAAGGAAAGCAGTCAGCCGCGTCCGCAAACGCTGGTCACGCCACCGTCGGCGCCCGCCCCTGCGCTTCCGTCCGAGAAGTATGTGGTATCCGCCAAAACGCGCCGCATCCGTAAGCCGTTCGTGCCGCCCGCCATTCCGCTGCCGCCGCTTCATGTGATTCCCGCGCCGGATGCGGACCAGACTGGAGAGTGGGACGCGGTCGCGTTCAATGCGCTTCCGGATAACTGGATGTCGCTCGAGAACGTGCGCGCGCCGAGGAAGCGCACGGTAATTGCATCCGCGGCGACTTACACACCCTCCCCCGCGGCTCCTCCGGTAAAAGCGCCGTTCATCAATACCACCACAAAGGTACTTCCCGCTCTGCGCACCGGTGGATCAGCCGGAACCGCGAGGGCTTCAGCCGACGCCTCCGCGTCTCTGACGCGCGCCCTTGGGCTCAAGATCAACCGGATCGTGATCGACGCTGGACACGGCGGGCACGACGACGGCACCATCGGGTCAAATGGCGTCCTGGAAAAAGACGTAGTGCTCGACGTGGCGCTCCGCCTGGCCACGCTGGTACAGACGCGGCTGGGCGCTGAAGTGGTGCTCACGCGGTCCGACGATACGTTTGTCCCATTGACGGAACGCACCGCAATTGCCAATCAGTATAAGGCGGACCTTTTCCTTTCCATACACGCGAATTCCTCGCCAGTGTCTTCGGTCGCCGGCACGGAAACCTTCCTGCTCAATCTCCACAGTTCGCCGGGCGCGATCAGCGTGGCGGCGCGTGAAAATGCCGGGTCGGATCAATCGGTCGGCGAGCTGCGCGATCTGATTCAGTCGATCGCCCAGAATGACAAGATCGCGGAATCCACTACGTTCGCGACCGATATTCAGAATTCGATTTTCTCGCAGGCGGCGAAAGGTAACTCCGCGGCGCGCGATCGCGGCGTGAAGCGAGCCCCGTTTGTGGTGCTGATCGGCGCGCGGATGCCTTCAGTCCTGGCCGAGATTGGGTTCCTGAGTAATCCGAAAGACGAGAGCAATCTTGGCAAAGGCGATTATCGCCAGAAGGTGGCGGAATCGCTGTACCGCGGCCTCGCCGAGTATTCGCAGTCGCTCAGCCATTTCGAAGTGACCGCTACGGCGGCGACTCCGGCGAAGTCCTCGGGATACGCTCGCGCGGCTTCGAAGTAGTTAATTTTCTGTAGGCGTCCTGTTGATCGAATCGATCGTCAGCAGTTCTACCGATTCCCTGCCCGCCTCCAGTTTCAAACCAAGCTGATCGTTGAATCCCGCGAAGAAAATACTCATCACGTCCGCCGGGCCGCCGGCGCTGAGATAGGGAGTGACATCGATTCGCAGATCGTAGCGCCCTTCGAGACCGCTCTTATCGATGACAATACGGCCGAGCCGCTCCGATAGTTTGTTCGCGAGATCGGACATGGTCACGCGCGTCGCCGTTGCGCCCGTCTTCTCATCGGCAAAGCCGGAGGCTCCATCGCCGGATGACGGCCCGAACGACGATCCGTCCTTCGTTCCCCGCGCATGAAATCTGGGACCGTCTTTTCCAACGGTCAATGCATAGATCGGCTGTTCCTTCTGACCCGTATGCGCCTTCATGCCGAAGCGTTCGGCGAGGAGGGTGCGAAGCATGAGACGGATTTCGTCGTCGTCCGCCTGCCGGTTTTCGACGCGCGCCTGAATATCGATTCGGACATCGTTCAGCCACTCGGGACCGGCAATCTGAAGCGGCCGGAGGTTATAAGCCCATTCGATACAACGATGCAGCGTGTAGTTCTGCAGGAGGATCGAGCCGGGTTGCGTGCGGATCGTCGAGGACCGCTGCCCCGGTTCGCTGATGTGAATGGAAGCCGCTTCAAAGCGCGGCTGGCCAGACATCAACGAACAGGTAATAAGAGCGAGCAAAGTAAACGATTTCATGAAGCGCCTGTGTTTGATTACGCAGCGCGCGAAGAATCGTTCACCGCTACCGTTGAATTCGGGCCGAACCGCCGCGCGCGAAAGCTCTCACCTGATCGAGCGTGGCCATCGTGGTGTCGCCAGGGAAGGTTGTCAGCAGCGCGCCGTGCGCCCAGCCGAGCTTGACCGATTCCTCGGGCGTTTCACCATTCAGCAGCCCGTAGAAAAACCCGGCCGCATAGCCATCGCCGCCGCCCACGCGATCGATCACATCCAGTTCGGCGGTAGGCGCGGTATACAGCTTGCCGTTGATCCACGCCACCGCGCTCCAGCT
>CAZWTH010000181.1:0-23356 GCA_964636715.1 uncultured Solibacteraceae bacterium
ACGGTGACGCCTGACTCCGAGGGCCCCCTGAGTCAATCAATGACCGAGTCGCTCTTTTCCGCTCTCCAGGAGCAAATCGGTTTGAAACTGGAAGCGGCGAAGGGACCGGTTCAGGTTTACGTCGTCGAAAAACTCAACCCGCCAACGGAGAACTAGCCATGGACGCGTTACTCAATCACCTTTGGCAGTCGACGGCGTTCGCCGCGATTGTCGCCCTCGCCGCCGTCATTCTCCGCCATCATTCGCCGCGGCTGCGCTACTGGCTCTGGCTCGCGGCGTCGGCGAAGTTCCTGATTCCGTTTTCGCTGATCCTCGCGACCGGCGCACGCATTCAGCTTCCGCCGGACACTCCGGCGCTGCGCGCGACGACGGTCCAGCAAGTCTCCGTAGCTTTCGCGCCGGTCAGCATCGCCGCCCCGGCCCGCGCCGGTTTTCCGTGGATGAATCTTCTCGCGGCCATCTGGTTCGCGGGCGCGGTATTCTTCGCGTTCCGCTGGTTCCTGGGCTGGCGGCGGATTCGCCAGGCGGCGCGGCGCGCGACGAAGCTGCCGGTGGAGCACGTCCTGCCAGCTTATTCATCGGCGGTGATGCTCGAACCCGGCGTCTTCGGGATCTTTCGGCCCGTACTGCTGCTGCCGCAGGGCCTCGACCGGCATCTCTCGCCTGAGCAATTCGACGCCGTGCTGGCGCACGAATCGCGGCACCTTCGCTATCGCGACAACCTGACCGCCGCGTTCCATATGCTGGTCGAAACGCTGTTCTGGTTTCATCCGCTGGTGTGGTGGATCGGCGCGCGCCTTGTGGAAGAGCGCGAGCGCGACTGTGACGAAGCCGCGCTCCGCCACGGCAGCCATCCAGGAGATTACGCGCGCGGAATCGTCAGCGTATGCCAGTCTTACGTCGAGTCTCCCCTCCCCTGCGCCGCCGGCATCAGCGGGGCGGATCTGAAAAAGCGCATTCGCGAAATCATGTCCTGGCGCGGGTCTCTGCCGATCACCTCAGCCGGTAAAGCCATGCTCGCCGCCGGAGCGCTCGCTGCGATATCCCTTCCATTCGCCATCGGAATTCTGCGCGCGCAAAGCCTCCCACCTGCCCCGCAGTACACGTACGACGTTGTTTCGATTCATAAATCCGATCCGAACGCAACATTAATGCGCATGGGGCCGGGTCCCCAGGGCGGACTGCGCATTCAGAATACGACCGTCATGCAATTGCTGACCTTTGCGTACAAGGTCCGTGACTACCAGATCAGCGGCGGCCCGGGATGGCTGAAGACCGATCATTTCGACATTTTGTTGACCCCAGCCACTGCCGAGATCAATCCAGAGCCGGGCGTGTCACCTCAGGCGCTGCGGGACCATGACAATCGCAACGGTCAGCGCATACAAGCCCTGCTCCGGGACCGTTTCAGTCTGGTGTTGCGCTCCGAGTATCACGAACTCCCGATCTACGCGCTAACCCAGGCAAAAGGCGGCAGCAAGATGACGCTACACGTGGAAGGCTCGGGGGGACCATCCTTACAGATGCGGGTCCGGGGCCAGGTTGAGGCACTTGGCGTGGATATGCAAATGCTGACATGGCCGCTGCTGTCGCAGCAGCTCGGCCGCCCGGTGAAGGACGAGACAGGACTCACGGGCCAGTACGATTTCAAGCTGACGTGGACACCCGACGCCGTCTTTTCGCCGGATGCGCCACCCGGAGTAGCCGCGCCCGAGAGTGCCGGTTCCCTGTTTACCGCCTTGACCGATCAGCTTGGCCTGAAGCTTGAGTCGAAGAAGGGTCCAGTACAGGTCTACGTAATCGAAAAAATTGAACAGCCAACGGAGAACTAACCATGAACGCGTTACTCAATCATCTCTGGCAATCGACTGCGTTCGCCGTGATCGTCGCCCTCGCGGCTGCAATTCTCCGCCGTCATTCGCCGCGGCTGCGCTACTGGCTCTGGCTCGCGGCGTCGGCGAAGTTCCTGGTTCCGTTTTCGCTGATCCTCGCGACTGGCGCGCGAATTCAGCTTCCGCCCGATACTCCAACGCTGCGCGCCACAACCGTCCAGCAAGTCTCGGTTGCTTTCGCGCCCGTGAGCGGCATCATCGCTCCGGTGCGCGCCGGCTTCCCATGGGCGATTGCTCTCGCGGCTGTTTGGTTTGCGGGCGCCATGTTTTTCGCGTTTCGGTGGCTCCGGCGCTGGAGGCAGATTCACCACGCCACACGCCGCGCGACAAAGCTGCCGCTGGAACACGTCCTGCCTGCTTATTCATCGGCGGCTTTGCTTGAACCTGGCGTCTTTGGAATCTTTCGTCCCGTACTTCTGCTGCCGGAAGACCTCGATCGTCATCTCTCGCCCGAGCAGTTCGAAGCCGTTCTCGCGCATGAATCGCGGCACATCCGGTATCGCGACAATCTGACCGCCGCATTCCACATGCTGGTCGAAACGCTGTTCTGGTTCCATCCGCTGGTATGGTGGATCGGCGCGCGGCTCATGGAAGAACGCGAGCGCGACTGCGACGAAGCCGCGCTCCGCCACGGCAGTCATCCAGGCGACTACGCGCGCGGCATCGTGAGCGTGTGCCAGTCCTATGTCGAGTCTCCCCTCCCCTGCGCGTCCGGCATCAGCGGGGCGGATCTGAAAAAGCGCATTCGCGAAGTCATGTCGTGGCGCGGTTCGCTGCCGATCACGCGAGCCGGTAAAGCGGCGCTCGCCGCCGCGGCGGTGGCTGCGATTACGCTGCCATTCGCCATCGGCATTCTGCGCGCGCAAAGCCTTCCGCCCGGGCCTCAATATGTCTACGACACAGTGTCGGTTCATCGCTCGGCGCCGGATGCGGTGGGTGGGCATATCGGACCGGGTCCGCAGGGCGGTCTCAAAACAGAAAACACGACTCTCATGCTTCTTCTGACGTTCGCATACAACGTACGCGACTATCAGATCGAAGAGGCGCCCGGATGGGTAAGTTCGCAACGCTACGACATCACTTTCACGCCGGATCGGAGCGAAACGACGCCGTCCCCGGGAATGCCACTGAAACAGATGCAGGGATTCATGGAGCGAAACCGGCAGCGCATGCAGGCGGTGCTGCGCGATCGCTTCGCTCTTGTGATGCGGAGCGAAACGCATCAATTGCCCGTTTATGCCCTTACGCAGGCGAAGGGCGGCAGTAAGCTGGCCGCGCATGATGAGAGTCAGCCGGGGCCTAATCTTCGGATGAATCCCGGCGGCGGCGATCTGACCGGTACCGGCTCCACTGTCCAGATGCTTTTGCTTCCGCTTTCGTCGATACTGGGCCGGCCTGTGATCGATGAGACCGGTCTCGCCGGGCAATACGATTTCCATCTCGCCTGGACGCCCGATCCAGCGCTGTCACCGGCTTCGCCTGACGGCGCATCCTCCGCCGCTTCCGACAACGGTTCCCTGTTCACCGCCATTACGGATCAGCTCGGATTGAAGCTGGAATCGAAGAAGGGTCCAGTGCAGGTCTACGTGGTCGAAAAGATTGAGCAGCCGAAAGAGAACTGAGTTCAGTTCTCCGACGGCCTTTCGATCGAGTCCACAACAATCACGTCGATCGGCGCCTTATCGGACTCCAGACGCAGACCAAGCTGCGACTGTACAGCGGAGAAAATCGATGGGCCGTCACTCTCTACAGGCATACCACCCTCTGCCCCGTTGAGGCGCACTGGACCGGCGTTGATCATCGAATATTCGAGATGAATGTCATAGCGCCCGGTCAGCCCGGTCTTATCGACCACGGGCCGATCGACGCGCGTCAGCAGTCGGGCCGCAAATTCCGCCATTGTCATACCCCGCCCTTCCGCAATGATGTTTCCGTTCTTACCTTGCATCGTGGGGAAGCCACAGGGAGCCGCCAGCGGATCCGTTGGCGGATGGCTCAGATCGAGAGGCGTACAGCTATCCGGTGCCGATTCCTTCAGCTTCGGACCGCCCTTCGCGACGGTTAATGCATACACCGCTGTTTCGCGGGCCTCGCGATGAACTTTCAGCTTGCAGCGGTCCTCCAGAAAAGACTGGAGCATTCGCCCCACCGTCTGATTGACCGATGCCGCGCCTTCCGCTTTTGCGTCCAGATCGTAAGCGTCGGAATCCAGCCAGCCGGGTCCGCCAATCACATTGAGGGGACGCGCGAGCATTTGTCCGGTGGCGTCGAACATGCCATAGGAAGCCCGGATCAGCGCACGAATCGACACGCAGGGTAAGTTCAACCTTCCGGGCGACAGATTGCCGCGGCCGCCGCCCTGTTCCCTGCAGTTTTGATGGAGATGAATCGCCGCCGCTTCGAACGCTGGACGCGACGGAGTCTGCGCGAGCGCCGCTGTTGCGAAGAACACGCCGGCAATCGAAGCCACCCGCATCTTACGCCGCCGCGAGTTCCTTCACCAGACTGGAAGCGAAAGCCTTGGCATCACCGAACAGCATGATCGTATTCGGACGGTAATAAAGGTCGTTATCGATGCCCGCGAAGCCCACACCCATACTGCGCTTGATGACCATCACGGTGCGCGCTTTGTACGCCGCCAGAATTGGCATACCGGCGATGGGGCTGCCCGGATCGGTCTCCGCCGCGGGATTTACGATATCGTTCGCGCCCACGATGAGCACCACGTCCGTCATCGGCAACTCCGGATTGATATCTTCCATCTCGATCAGCTTGTCGTAGGAGACATCCGCTTCGGCCAACAGCACGTTCATGTGACCGGGCATGCGGCCCGCGACGGGATGAATCGCAAACCTCACGTCCACGCCCTTCTTCGTCAGCGCATCCGCCAGTTCGCGAATCTTATGCTGCGCCTGCGCGACCGCCATACCGTAACCAGGAATGATCACCACGCTGCCCGCGGTTTCCAGAATCTGCGCCGCCTCTTCGGCGCTCGCCGAACGAACGGGCCGCGCTTCTTTACCGGCAACCGAAGCCTGTACCTGGCCGAATCCACCGAAGAGCACATTGGTGAACGACCGGTTCATCGCGCGGCACATAATCACCGAAAGAATGAACCCGGACGATCCATCGAGCGCCCCCGCGATAATCAGCAGCTTGTTATTGAGCGCGAAACCCATCGCGCAGGAGGAAAGGCCCGCATATGAATTCAGCAGCGCGATGACAGTCGGCATGTCCGCGCCGCCGATCGGCAGAATCAGAAACACGCCGAACGTCAGCGCCAGCGCCACGAACCAGGGATAGAGTTCCGAACGCTCCGGATTGAGCACGATCATGACGCCGATCACGATCGCCCCCGCCAGCACGCCCATGTTCACGAAGAACTGGCCCTTGTAAGTCACTGGCCGCCCCGGCAAAACTTCCTGCAGTTTGCCCCACGCCATCACGCTCGCGGTCACCGTCAGAAAGCCGAGCAGTGTTTCCACAATGAGCGCGCCCATCGTGAATCCGTGCGGCTTCAGCTTGTAATATTCCGCCGTCCCAATCAGCGCCGAGGCCAGCGCGCCGCACGCCTGCGAGATCGCGGTTCGCTGCGGAACACCGGTCATCGGCATGAAGATCGCGATGGGCGCGCCGATGATTGTCCCGAGCACAATCGCAATCGCGATCGTCTGGTAATTGACGATGTCCCCCCGCAGCAGCGTTCCGATGATCGCCACGAGCATGCCGGCTTCCGCCGTCAGCACGCCTCGCCGCGAGGTCGCCGGCGAGCTCATCCATTTCAGGCCGAGAATGAATCCAGCGGCCGCCAGAATATACAGAAACTGGTAGACGCTCATTTGCCGGAGGGCTCCCGCTTTTTGAACATCTTCAGCATGCGGTCCGTGATCATGTAGCCGCTCACCAGGTTGACCGTGGCGGATACGATGGCGATGAATCCCAGCACGCGCGTCAGCGTGGTGGCGTCTTTCTCGCCGCTCAGAATGATGGCGCCGACCACCGAGATCGACGCGATCGCGTTCGTGAGCGACATCAGCGGCGTATGCAGAAGCGGCGAGACCTTGCGGATCAGCTCAAAGCCGAGAAAGGCCGCCAGCATGAAAACGTAGAGTCCAAATTCGTAATTCACTTAAGCCTTTACCTCCGGGCCAATGAGTTCGAGAATTCGCGGATGCACAACCTTGCCCTCCCAGGTGACCAGCGACTCGCGAATGATTTCGTCTTCGCGATTGATGGAGATCGCCCCTTCCTTCGTCACCATCGGCTTCAGAAAATTGATGATGTTGGTGGCGTACATCTGGCTCGCGTCCTGCGGCGCCATGGACGCCATGTTGGTGGGGCCAAGGATCGAAACGCCGTTGTGGCGCACGGTTTCTCCGGCGCGCGTCAGTTCGCAATTGCCGCCGCGTTCCGCCGCGATATCGACGATCACCGATCCCGGCGCCATCTTCTCCACCATCTCCTTCGTAACCAGCACCGGCGCTTTTCGTCCGGGGACCGCGGCCGTTGTGATCACGACGTTCTGGTCGCGCAGCACATTACCGAGCAGCTCGCGCTGCTTGCGATAAAACGCTTCATCCATCGCCTTCGCGTAACCGCCCGTGCCCTCGGCGCTCTCGCCCATATCGAGCACGACGAATTTCGCCCCCAGGCTTTCGATTTGTTCCTTCACGGCGGCGCGCACGTCATAGGCGGAGACGACCGCGCCCAACCGCTTGGCGGTGGCGATCGCCTGCAACCCTGCAACGCCCGCGCCCAGCACCAGCACGCGCGCCGCGGCGATCGTTCCAGCCGCCGTCATCATCATGGGAAACAGTTTCGGCAGCGCGAGCGCCGCCATCAGGACGGCTTCATACCCGGCGACGCTCGCCATGGATGAGAGCACATCCATGCTCTGAGCGCGCGTAATGCGCGGCACCAGTTCCAAAGCAAAAAAGGCCGCCCCCGTGGAGGCGACCTTTGTATCTTCCGTGAGCGCCGTGAGCGGCTCGCCGAACCCGATGAGCAACTGCCCCGGGCGCAGCAGCGACAAGTCCCCCTGCCCGTGTTCCGGGTTGGCGCCGAGCGTACGCGCCTGCGCGATGACTTGCGCTTTCTGGAATACCTCAGAGCGGGAGCCGATTGTGACGCCGCGGCGGGCGTAATCGTCGTCCGTGAAGCCGGCTGCGAGACCCGCCGACGACTCCAGGAAAATTTCGTATCCTGCCTTCTTTAACGTCTCGCAAGCTCGCGGCGTAAGAGCAACTCTGCGTTCGCCGGGGAATGTTTCTCGCGGCACTCCGACCGTCACGGCCATCCAGCGGGCCTCCTGTAATAAACGATGATATAAGACCCCTCTCCGCGCCTTATACTTGAGAGGAATGGCTGCTCTCATCGACGCAATCAGCGTTAAAAAAAGGACTTTATTCGAGCACGAGAACGTTCCTTACGTGTGTCTCGACTGGGAAGTGAACACGCCGACGGCGCGCGGTGGACAGACCCTCGTCCGTCTGAAAGTGCGCAATCTTCTGACCGGCGCGGTCTTCGAGAAGACGTTCAAAGCCGGCGACAAATTCAAAGAGCCGGATATCCAGTACGTTCCGGCGTCTTACTTATATAGCGATAACGACGGCTCTCATTTCATGGATCAGGAATCTTTTGAAACTCTGAGCCTGACAGACACCATGCTGGGGAACGCGCGCGATTTTCTGATCGAAGGCGCCATCGTGGAACTGACGAAATATAACGGCAATCCGATCGGAGTGGAATTACCTCTGAATGTGGAGCTCACCATCGCGCACACGGAGCCGGGCGTGAAGGGCGATTCCTCCAGCGGCACGGTCACCAAGCCCGCCACGCTCGAAACCGGCCTCGAAATTCGCGTGCCGCTGTTCATTAAAGAAGGCGAAAAGGTCAAGGTCTCGACTGAAACAGGCGAGTTTGGCGGACGCGCCTGAACTACAACGTGGGGCAGCCTTTTCAGTCTGCGGACTCGCTTTCCAGCGAGTCCAGCCGGCTGGAAAGCCGGCTCGCAGGCCGGAAGGCCCGCCCCACGTCTCTTAATTCTTCGCCGCCGCGATCCGCTGTACCGCCTCCCAAATGAACTCGACGTGCCGGTACACCGCGTCCACCAGGATTCGCTCCTGATCGCTGTGAGACGCGAACCCTTTCGCGGTGTCCTCCACGTCCGCCATCGCCCCGACACCGTAACACTGCATGCCTTTCGCGCGCAGAAACGCCTTATCGGTCGCACCGGTTCCCATCAGCGGGAGCGAGGGCACGTTATAAATCTTTCCGTACGCCGCCTCAATCGCTTGATAGGCATCGGAAGTGATGGAGGAAGGATCCGCGCCAGGCCGTCCATTCACCGGGTTCGGCACGACCTTCACCTGGGGATCGTTGATGACGCCGCGTATCAGATCGTAGAACCGGTCGATATCTTCGCCCGGCATCGCCCGAATATCCAGCGTCGCGCTGGCAGCCGACGGAATCACGTTCACCTGCTTACCGCCCTGCAGAATCGTCGGCGAAATCGACGTATGCAGCATCGAATACGCTTGCGGATCGTTCTCCGCCAGATACCGGTGTACCGCCGCCGATTTCGAGGAATCGAAGAGCGCCTTGTACCGCGCCGCATCTTCCGGACTACTCACGTTCGCCAGCTTTTCGAAATAGGTGCGCGTGGTGTCGTTGAACTCCGTCGGCGGCTCCCAGTTCGCGATCTTTTCCACCGCGCCCGCCAGATGCACAATCGCGTTATCGAGGCGCGGCATGGACGCATGCCCTGACGATCCCGTAGCCTCCAGCGTCACGCCCATCGGCCGTTTCTCCGTGGTCTGGATGGTGGCGAAAATCGGTTTGCCGCCTTTGCGATTCACCCCACCGCCCTCCGCAATGCAAACCTCCGCATCGATATCCTTCCAGTGCTGATCCACCAGATATTCGATCCCGAACTGCGTAGCCGCTTCCTCGCCCGCTTCGGAAATGAAGATGACATCGCGATCCAGCTTCACGCCAAGGCGTTTCAGCAGCACCATCGTCATCAGGTCCGCGACCACGTCGCTCTTGTCATCGCGAGTGCCGCGGCCGTAAACCCAGCCGCCGTCGAGCGTCGCGCTGAAAGGCGGAAATATCCACTTCTCCGGTTCTACCCGAACCGTATCCGCGTGGCCCATGATGATCAGCGGACGTTTGGTTCCATTCCCGCGAATGCGCGCAATCAGGTTCTGCCGCGCCGGGTCCTTGCCCACAACGATATTCGAAATTCCCTCGGCGTCGAGCGCTTTCTTCAGATAGTCGATGACACGCGTCTCGTTACCCGGAGGGTCAGTGCTGTCAATCTGCACCAGTTCCCGAAAATGGCGCATCGCCTCCTCATGGACCTTGGTCCAGTCGGGTGTCTGGCCCAACAGCGGCAGCGCCGCGAACGCCAGCACAAACAACAGTTTCTTCATTCCGAGAAGTTTAACAACATCTAAGGCAGGGGCTGCCAGCCGTCGTTCCCCCGCAGAAACACATCGGGCTGGAACGCTGCCGCCTGCTCAGCCGTCAGTTGCCGCGACCACTTCGCGCGGTCCGCCGTCTTCGCGCCCGGCCCTGTCGATTCATATTCCCCATACCAGGCCGTCTCCTCATTCTTCGCGCTGTTCCAGTTATTCCATCCCTCCGGCCGGATAAATCCATCCATCGCGCACGCAATAAACACAACCCGCGAATAAGGCCGCCACGGACGCCCCAGATACGAACCCTTCGTCTGATTCTCCGCCGTCAGTCTCGAATGATAGAAAACAAACCCAGTCGTCATCTCCGCCGATGTGCGGCTCTGTGCCGTCAGATACCCATCGCCATTGCTGTGGATCTCACAGTTGTCGAATACCGCCGTCGCATTGCCGAAGATATAGTCGACGTGCCCTTCGATGTAGCAATCCTTGTAATACTGCCGGCCCGTGGCGGCATACAGCGTATCCTGCCAGCCGAGAAAGCGGCAATGCCGGAACTCCGCTTTATCGGAGTGAATCATCAGCGCCACCGCCTGCGACCCCACGCCGAACGTATTCTCAAACGTGATGTTCTCCGCGTGAAACTCCGCGCCCTGCACATCCACCGTGCTGCTGAGAAACGTCCCGCCGGCCTCCTTCGCGCTCATCGCCGCCGTAATAATTGTTTTCGCGGCATCCGTGCCGAGAAACGTCGTACGCGGACGATCCTGCGGCACCACCAACCGCTCCTTATATATGCCAGGCCGAATCTCGATATTCAGCCGCTGCCCTTCCGGTACAAACGGCGCATGATCGATGGCCATCTGAATCGTTTTGAAATCGCCCGATCCATCCGCGGCCACCACCACCTGCATCGGCGGCGGATCGCTCGCGAGCATCGCCCGCATCGCGGGCACAACGCGCACAAACTCATGCGCGGCAATCGACCCGATCGTATTCCGTCCAATCGGCCCCAGATGCGTCGTGTCCGGCATGCCGTCCGGGCCCACCGCATTGATCGCCTCACATCCCGCCACGCCAAGTTTCTCCGCCTGTGTCCGCGTGAGCGTATTGAGATCCATCAGCGGGACGTTCTTTTCTTTCGCCACAGCTCGCGTCGCCGCCACATAGGGCACGAGCGAATCGGCCTTGATCTTCCCCGTCTCATCGAAATTCCGCCGCACAATCGACGTCACCAGCACCGGCTTCGCTCCCGTCGCGCGCGCCTCATCGATATAGCGAATCAGATTCGCGCGAAACGTCGTATCCGGATCTGTCTCGCGCTCCGGCCCTTTGCCCGGCGAATCGTTATGGCCAAACTGAATCAGAACGTAATCGGGTTTCTCCGCGAGCGCCGGCTCCCAGTGCCCTTCATCCCGAAAGCTCTTCGAGCTGCGTCCATTCAGCGCAAGATTGATCACCAGTACCTGCGAATCGAACGACCCGCTGAATCCCTTGCCCCAACCGCCCTGATCGTTGACTGTGGAATCCCCCACCAGGACAATCTTCACGGCCCCGGAAGAAACAAGGGGAAGCAAAAACAAAAGCGGGACAAGCGATTTCATATCCCAATCACTCTATCAATTCTTATCCGCGTTCATCTGCGTTCATCTGCGGCCCAAACGTCTTTCCACATACACCTGTAAAATATCCATCACCATGCGATTCCCCTTACTCCTGGCCCTCGCAACAACAGCGGCCTCCGCTCAGACACTGAACTCTTCCGCGGCCACGAAAATTCTCGAACTCCAGCCCGTCACGCATCACGTACAGGGAATCGATACCGACGGCGTCCACCTTTGGGTGACCTCCGTCGACACTCCAAACCGCAAAGGATTTCTCCAAGAATTTCTTCTCGCGGACGGCCGCGAACTGCGCCACATCGAACTCCAGGAAGGCGACCGCTTCCACGCAGGCGGCATCGAAACCGACGGCGATTCCATCTGGATTCCGGTCGCCGAATATCGCGCGAACAGTTCCGCGGTCATCCAGAAGCGTAACAAACAAACGCTCGCGCTGGAATTCGAATTTTCCGTCCCCGATCACATCGGCTGCGTCGCGGTCACTCCCGAATTCATCATCGGCGGCAATTGGGACAGCCGCGATTTCTACTTCTGGGATCACCAGGGCAAGCTGATCCGCAAAGTCGCCAGCCAAACCGGCAACGCGTATCAGGATATGAAATTCGATTCCGGCCGCATCGTCGCATCCGGCGCACTTCCCGGCGGTAACGGCGCAATCGACTGGCTCGAACTCCCCGATATGCATCTTGTAAAACGCGTGAACGCCGGCAAAACGGACCGGGGCGCCTCCCTCACCCGCGAAGCCATGACCGTTTTCAAAGACGAGCTCTGGCTTCTTCCCGAAGACGCACATAGCCGGTTGTTCGTATTCCCAGGCACAGAGTCGCGGCAGTGAACGTGCTCCCTCCCCCTCGGAGGAGATTAGATCACCATGGGTGTCACCAAAGCGTTAGCCCGAGCCGCGTTCGGCGGATACTTCGCATTCAACGGCGTCCATCACTTTCGCGAGATGAAAGGTTTGAAGAAGTACACCGAAGCGAAAAACGTTCCCTGCCCGGAACTCACGCTTCAGGCTTCCGGACTGCTTCTGATCGCCTCCGGACTAAGCATTGCCCTGAATATCAAGCCCAAATTGGGCGCAGCGGGCGTTGTCCTCTTTCTGGCAACCGCCAACGCAAAGATGCACAACTTCTGGACCAAGCCCGATCTCGACCGCCGGTATAAGGAACTCGCGAACTTCTCGAAGAACCTGGCTCTGATCGCCGCCACCGTCGCAATCGGCGCCGCCGAAGCAGAAGCTGTGCACGAATCAAAGTAAAATTTACCGGACCTTCATCACGGCCCCTAATCCCTCGTACTGATCAGTCGCAATAAAATCGACTCCAGCTTCGATGGCCGCCTTCCATCGCGCGAGGACTGCTTCGTGCGATCCGAAGTTATAACTCTGATCCCACCCGCGACTCTCCGCCGCCGTAAATCCGTCCAGCGTATAAAACCGGATCAGGAACCCGGCGTTGTGCGCATAGTCAACCAGACTCCGCAGCCGCGCCATATCGGCTGCCGTCCATTCACCCGCGCGATTCTGTCCGCCTTCCTCCACAACCGCCCACGAGTTGTTCCACCAGCGCCGGTAGGTCGTCGGCTTCTCCGTCAGAAGTTCCGCGGGCGTCATCGCGACCGTCCCTTTGCGATTCATATGGGCCGAGCCGAACACCAGCAGGTTCGAGCCTGATGGCCGCTGCCGGAAAAACACATCGTCCTGCGTGTCGTCATCTTCGGTGACCGCGAGAATCGGCTTCACGTCGAATGGCGTCATTTCAGCGGGGTTGTCAGTCTTCTTCGCCGTAGTCAGCCACGGCTTGTATTCTTCGAGCAGTTTCCACACGGAGCCCAGCAGCCGCGGATCGTTGCTCTTGAAATCGAAGTGCAGCACGATTAGCGGCCACGAATCGCGCTTATTTTCAATCAGCGCCTTCTCTACGATTGGCCGCACGCGTTCGAAGAAATAATGCCGCAGATCGGGCTCATTCCCGAGCGCCTTCACCGCGTGCGAGATTACTTCCCGCCCCTGCCCGGTCGCCGGATCGGCATACCACGTCAAATCCTGTTCAATCGAAACCGGAAATCCAGCGCTGAGCGCGCGATCGATCCGGTCCGCCCACTGCCCTTCATATGGATAGCAGTTGTGCGCATCCAGGATCGGACGCCCCATCTGCATTCCCTGCCCCAACGCTCCAGGCGCAAAAACCAGAAGCAATAGAATTCGTCGCATGAGCACAAGTCTACCGGGAAGAGGTTACAAACGGGTCAACGTGGTGGCACACTGAAGGCGACGGAATGACGGGCGACTGGCGGTCAACCTCGATCGACTGATCTGTTCGCACGTTGCTCGATGAGCGTCGGCGAGCTATTACAGACCTTTGTTCGGGACTTCAACACCCCTGACTCAGCGGTCATCAGCGCGCCACTAATCACGAGAAGACAGCGCATTCTATTACCGTAGTTAATCAGTACACCAGGGCCGCTTTTCAAGCTCGAAATTCACGCTATAATGCCTCGGTGATGAAGACACTATCTGCCACCGCCATTATGATTGTGACGTTACTGCCGACTTGGTCCCCGGCCCAAGAAGCGGCACCACCTCCGCAAATCGTAACTGCAGCGTCGGCAGTTCCTTCACCAGGAAAATCGCTGGTTTATGTGTACCGCGATTCCAGCATGGCACACGCAGTCTATTACGACCACATTTTTGCAAACGGCACGTTTCTGGCGGACTTGCATAGGTCCGAATTCGTTGGTGTTGAACTTCCGCCGGGCAAAGTGGCCTTTGCCGGATCACTACAGAGAAAAATGATACCGATCGGCATCGATTTATCGCTTATCCAGAAGGCCGTTAGTAAGGCGAAGGGAAAGCTCACGATCGACGTTTCAGAAGGGAAGACTTACTACGTAAAATACTCTCTCCATGCCTCCGGTTCTAAAATGGAGCTCGTTGATGCCGATGCAGGCGCAAGAGAAGTGGGGAATCTGCATCTTGCGAAAACTATAACGAAGTAAAAAAATTTCGCGGGCCCAGCTGAAGTTGCTACCCTGCATGCGACCTTCGAATATAAATTGTCGGCCTCCAACCGCGTCTGTTCAGGACCCATCGGAACCTGAATCACTCTCGTTGAAAGCGACACAGATTCACCTCTGGGGAATTCGGTTCGCGACCTGAAATTCTGCTGTCCAGAACGTCTGAGTTACCGGTCAACAGCACCATTTGCGGGTCGTCAAGATCGATGGGCGGAGCGGCTGGTTGATCCAGCCTCACGCAGTTCATCCAGCAAGCTTCGTCGCCGGGCTTATGAGTTCCGCCAAATGGTAGCCGCGTTCGCGACTTTGTCTTGACTGACGCGGCACGCGAATACCTTTGTGGCCCAGAATAAGACAATCACGTACAATAGAGCGGAACCATGCCCAAAGCACTGAATGTAAAGCTCTATCGGTCCAACCTTTCCATCGCCGAAGACGGCGCCGCATCCGGCGTTCAGGCGGCTGCTCAGGCAGGCGGCGGCGTCCTCCGCTGCTTCCCCAGTTTCGTCGGCCGTAAATTCTGCCTCCCCGGCAAGAACCTCGAACTGGTCGACGAAGATTACTTCCCGGAAGGGCCGCACGGCTGGGCGATCGACGAACGCTGGAACGGAAGCGCCATTCTCGCCGACACCGGCAACGGCATCCACGGCGAAGGCCTCTGCCACTTCCACCATCCCGATGGACACCTCATTCCCATGAACGCCGCCGTGCACGGCGCGCCCGATTTCATGGTGGGGCCGCTCTATCGCACCCTCAAGGGCACCGGTTTTTACAACAAGGAATTCGACAATCTCTATCCGCTCGGCCACCACATGCACCCGTGGAAGCCGGAAGCCTACAACTTCAACCCGTGGCGCAATAAACGTTATAAGAATGACTGGCACACTTCGGTCGGCCTGCTCGAATACGTCGACGAAGAGATGATGGCTAACTTCGTCCGCGACTTCATCGCCGGCAAAGATAACCACATCCGCAGCCACGCCCGCCATTTCCTCGTTCGCATGGGCACAGGCTTCCTGACGCCGACCCGCATCCTCCACGGGCCCGCCGCCGTCAACACCGAAGAACCGCAGCGCGATCTCGACGACTTCCGCTTCTATCAAAGCCACGTGCTCGCTCCGGAAGGCGAAGTGTTCCTCGGTCAGGATCTTCTGTTCCGCCATCTGCCCGAAGGGCTCGAAGGCGAAGACCGCGTGCAGCGCCTGGTTTCAGACATCGACATGGCGCGCAACAAGGATCCGTACATTGTCGAGAAGCATCTGCTGATGCCGGTCGTCGACGACGAAGCGAGCCAGGGCGGCTTCCACGACGAATGGCGCGTCTACGGCAAGCCGAATGGCGACGAACTCTTCAGCCTCCGCCAGTTCGAACTCGCGCCCGGCGCCGAAACCGTTCTCACCGGGCCTGCCGCGCTCTGCATCATCCACTTCAGCCACGGCCAGGGCACGATCGGCAATCACAAGGTGGAAGTGAAATCCGGCATTCGCCTGGGCGAGCCGCTCGATGACGAATTCGTGATCCCATACGCGGCCTCCAAAACCGCAGGCGGCATCAAACTCAAAAACACCAGCGCCACCGAACCGCTGGTCGGCACCCGCTGCTGGGGACCCGAAGCCTGGGGCCACAAAATGCCGAAGGCGCCGTTCGAAACCTGGACAAAGTAAGCAGTGAAGTACAAAGCGATACCGATCGCGTTCTTTCTCTCTTCCGGGTTGTTCGTCCTCACCGGCGAGCAACCCACACAACCCGCTATTTTCACTTCGGACCAGGCAAACGCGGGCCGCATCTCCTACCAGGCCACCTGCGGTCAATGCCACCCCCCCACATTGCTGGGGCGCAAGGGCGGCCCCGATGCTCACGAACTTCCGCCGATCGCATCCCTTTCTGAGGCTTACCAGAAATTCATCGGGCCGAGGGGTTGGGTACCTCCTCTGGCTGGCCCCGTCTTCCGCAATCGCTGGGGCTCGAAGACAGCGGCGCAGCTCATCGCGCGTTTTCAGGAAACGGTCAACTCGTTCGGACTGGACGATGGCAAAGACTTCACCGTCAACGTGACGGCGTATATCCTCCAGGCCAACGGCGCAAAGCCGGGAACGCAACCGCTCACCAGAGCCACCAGTACCACCGTCAATTCGTTAATTGCTGACTCATCCGGTCAGCCGCGCTGACGATTCGCATCCGCCGGCGCATCCCTGTGAGGACGAACCGCGCCAATAATCCGGCTGCGAGGCTCGATACTGCCGCCGCAATCAGCACGCTGTTCCATGTGCCGGTCGCGCTCACCACCAGGCTTGCCAGCGGGACAGTGAGCGATGAAGTGCCCTTCGCGGTGTAGAGCAATCCATTGTTCGCGGCGGCGTTCTGCACGCCGAAGCTATCGCCCGCAATCGCCGGAAAGATCACGAAGATTTCGCCCCAGAACAGAAACGTCAGGCCGGCGCAGGCGAGAAAGCCATAAGGACTGCGTCCAAACAGCGCCATTCCCGCAAGCGCGATCGCTTCCAGCGAAAACATCAGCAGCATCATGTTTTCGCGGCCAATAATATCGGAAACAAATCCGGAAATCGGCCGCGTGATGCCGTTGGCGAAATTGTCGATGGACACCGCCATCGTGAGCACGGGCGCGGAAATTCCGAAAAGCGTCACCAGGTGGTTTTCGAGCCCGAAATCGCGCGAGATCGGCCCGAGTTGCGCGGTCATCACCATGCCGCCGAACGCGATCAGCAGATAGACCAGATACGTCAGCCAGAAAACACCGGTGCGGATAGTCTGCGAGGGCCTCAGCTCCGGGCCTTCGCAGATCACCGCGCGCGGCTTCGCCAGCGATGCCGCCACCGAGGGCTTCACCAGCACAATCCCCAACAGGAAAATCACCGCGCCCTGAATCAGACCGAACGTGAAAAATGTCTGGCGATAGCCGCTCGACCGGATCATTTGCGCGATCGGCACGGTCATGAGCGCGGCGCCCAGTCCATAGCCGGCCGCAATGGTCCCGGCGGCCAGGCCGCGGCGATCGGGAAACCACTTGAGCGCCGTGCCCATGCAGGTGCCGAAGACGCAGCCGAGCGCCAATCCGCCAACTACGGCGGCGGAATAGAGAATAAACAGCGAATGAGCGCGTGAATCGATCACCCACGAGACGGCCGCGCAGATTCCCCCCACCATCACGACAGGCCGCGGCCCATAGCGATCCACCAGCCAGCCTTCGAACGGCGAAAGCCAGGTGTTGACCGATATCAGGATGGTGAACGCCACCTGAATCGTGGCGCGGCTCCAGCCGTTCGCGTCATGGATAGGATTGACGAACAGCGTCCAGCCGTACTGGAGGCTGGCCAGCATGACCGTGGCAAGCGCGGAGAGGGCGAGTTGCGCCCAACGATTCTTCCAGAGTGGTGGAGGCTCCGCCGCTGGGTTCACTCCAACTACTTTATTGGAAAACAAACCGCCGCGGGCGCTTTTACGGGAAATTAAACCGCGGCCGCGGTTTCGCGCGTGGTCAGCCAGAAATTTTTCGCCGCCTGGCCAAGCTCCATGAAAGCGTCCAGACTGGATGGCTTCGTGGTGTACATGCAGGATCTGAATTCCTGCGCCTTCGCGGCGTCCGCCGGAGAGATGGTGGAACTGAGAAGCATGACGGGCACGCGATCGAACGCGCGATTGCCCCGCAGCACTTCGATAATGGCTTTTCCGTCGACCCGCGGAAGATTGAGGTCCATCAGAATCATATCCGGGATTTCACTCGCGGCTCCCACTGCTTTCCGGAAAGATGCGAGGGCGTCTTCGCCATCCCGGAAGACGGTCAGGTTCGGCGGAAAGCCGGCTTCCCGCAAAGCCATGGACACGAGGTAAACATCCGCCTCGTTATCCTCGACCAGAACTACCCGTGATGGCATCGTAGTGCCAACCTGAGTTCCCTCTGTCCTCATCTATGCACCTATTGTACCGGGATTTTCGCCGGATGAGATCACCACCCTGTCAGGTTCAGCACTATTACGCCGGACAGAATAGTAAACTATCTGAACAGAAACGAGTAACGCGCTATCTTTACAGGTTCCCAATCCGGCGAACAGGATCATTTCGATCTTCTGCCGTTCATCGCGATCATGATGTGCCTGCTCGGAACCCTGCTTCTGGTGACAATGAGCATGGCCGCGATCAACGTGGGCGCAGGGGCGAGCGAAGGTTGGGCGCCGCAGCCCGGTCCGGGATCGAAGACGCCGGTCCTCATTGAATGGGACGGGCGTTATGCAACGTGGCACAGCGAGACAGGACTTCGGCGCATGGAAGAAAACTTTGTGGAGTACGCGCCGTTCGAGGGCGGCTGGCTGCGCTACGATCCGCAGGGCCACGGGGCGAGAGTCGCGCAACCCAAACCGAACGAGCTCGATCCGCTGATCGAATATCTGGAGTCCCGGCGCGCGACGCATTACGCGCTGTTCGCCGTCCGGCCCTCCGGATTTGCGACCTTCCGCCGCTTCGCCTCGCGATTCGAAGATCGCAACATCGATACCGGCTCCGAGCCGATCGAGCAGTTTAAATCCGTCCGGCTTCTGCCGCCGGGGGCAAACACCCGGTGAACCGCCGGCGCGCGGCACAATTCGAACAGCCGTCCCTCGTTCCCCTGGCGGACATGGTGACGAACACCGTGGGGATCATGCTGTTCATCCTGATTTTTGTCTCGCTTTCGGCCGGCGGCGCGCTGATCTCGCGTCATCTGCCCCGCGAGCGAAGAACGAACGCGAAGGCGGTCTGGCTGTTCTGCTCGGGCGGCCATCTCTCGGCGTTCGATCCGGAGGCGCTGCGGGCGCCGATGGAAGAACCGCTCGGCCCGGCAACTCTCGCGAACGCCAGAGAATGGGCGCGCGCTTTTTCCGCACAGCGGCTCGAAACCCCGGAGCTGAGCGTGAGGGGAGACGCCAAGGCGCTGCCGGTGGAGGGTGGAGGCGTGAGGCTGGCGAAATACCTCCTCATCCGCCACAAACCGGCGGCGGGCGACGATGAAGCCGCGCTCCGCGATCCCACCTCGGCATTTCAGAAGCTGCTGGCCGAAAAGAACAAGTCCAGCGATTTCTTTTTCCTCTTTGTAGAACCGGACAGCATCGCGCTGTTCCGGGCCGCGCGCGACCGGATCGCCGCCGCGGGATTTCAAGTCGGCTGGAGCCCTCTTGGAACAGGCGAGCCGGCGCGGATCTCACTCAGCGGAAGCGGACGGGAAGCAACCATTCAATGACACAACTCGAAGTGATCTATCAGCCGGATGGCGCGGACAGCGCACTGACTCTCGATTCCACAGCGCTGCTCGACCGGTTTCGAACCATTGTGGGCGACGAATTGGGGGCCGACTGGCATATCGCCGCGGCGATCCGGATGGAAAACTCCTCCTGGCTCGTAACGCTGGCGCACGATGAGGCGAATTCCGCGGCGCCCGTGCAGGAGCGTCTTGTCACTCCGGCCGATCCCGCGATCCGGCTCTGTCTCGACGGCAAGCCCACGCGGGAGGCCGGCCCGATCCTCGAATCGCTTTCGCTGCCGTTGCCGGTGGAAGTACCTCGCGTCCTCACGCGGCCGGAGGCGCTCGATCGAAAGCGCGTCGCGGTGCAGGGTATTTCGACGGGGTTGATCATCTCCGTCGTCCTCGGCCTTATGACGCCGATGCACAGCGCCATTCGCCGAATGTTTGAGCCCACCAGCCCCACCGCGGCGGTTCCCATCTCGATTCTCTGCCTCTTTTTCTGGGGATGGCTGTACGGGATGAATCGGCGGCGGCGATTGACTGCGCTCGAAAGCCTCACGAGTCCGCAGCTCCTGCCGGCGGTCATTCAGGGACCACGCACGCAGGGTGTGGAAAGGCTGGAGCAGGCGTTGCGCGGGCAATCCGACGAATACACCGTCGTTCGCCACAGTCCGCTGCTGCGCCGCGTCTGGATCACGCTCGAGCAATGGCTGATCCGGCCGAGCCTGCAAAACGCGCATCTCGCGCTCGAGCAGCAGGTCATCTCAGATCGCGAGGCTACGCAGCGCGCCTTCAACCTCCTGCGCATTTTCGTCTGGGCGACGCCGGTTCTCGGTCTGATCGGAACCGTAGTCGGAATCTCCATCGCGGTGGGCGGCTTTGCCGGATTTCTTTCCACCAGCGTGGACGATGTTTCGAAAATCAAAGCCGGTCTCGTGGGCGTAACCGGCGGATTGTCCTTCGCGTTTCTCATCACGCTCGAAGGGCTGCTTGTGTCGCTCATCCTGATGCTCTTCACTTCGAATATTCAGACGCGCGAAGAGCGGCTCTACGCCGGAATCGAGAAGGACGTGGCGGAACGCTTTCTGCCGGAGCTGCAGCGAATCTCGCCCGAACGCGATTCCGACCGCTATGTGCCAGGCGCCGAGATCTGGTCCAACGCGCTGAGCGACGCGGCGCGGCGGGTCATCAAAGCCATCGATCTGGCGTCGAAAAAGATCGCAACGAAATGGGAGGAGAAGCATGAGGTCTATGTTTCCGATCTGCACTCCGCCCACGAATCGGTGCGCCTTTCCGCCCAGACCGTGGCGAGCGCTTTCGGCGCTACGGTTGCGGCTCAGCAATCGAATGCCGATGCGGTCGGCGATCTGGCGCGCGTGACCGCGCAGGTGCTGGAAGCGCAGACGGCATTGCAGGCCGCGCTGCTGCAACTTCGCGAAGCGGAATCCACAAAGCGGAAGACCGAATAAACTGTGGGTGGAGCGTATTTCGTTATTGCGCGGCTTTGAATCGAAATACTGGGGCTGGTGGTATGTCGCGATCGGCGTCGGATTTCTGCTGCTGGCGATTGTGAACACCATGCGCGGCGCGTCGCTCGCCGGCATTGCGATCCGCATCTTCATCGCAATTGGCTTCGAGATTCTCGGGCTGATTCAGTTCCGCACCGGCCGCTGATACGTCCCTGGCTGTCATATGATGAGGTTCAAATGACGGCCTCTTCTTTCACGTTCCGGATTGCTTTATCCACCTGCTTTGCGATGAGCGCGATGGCGCAATTGCCTGCGCCGTCAAAGGTGATTCCGCTTTATCCCGGCGTGGCGCCGGGCTCCGAGAACTGGCATTACGAGGAGCACCCCGCCGGCCCTGCCAATAACCCGCAGATCCAGAACGTGGTCAAGCCGGAATTGCTGTACTACCCGGCGGATAAAGCCTCGGCCGTGGGTACCGCAATCATCGTCGCGCCCGGCGGCGGCTGGCGGACATTGATGATGTCGTACGAAGGCGTGGATGTGGCGAAGCGCTTCAACGCCATGGGAATTGACGCTTTCGTTCTGAAGTACCGGCTCACGTATTCAGGCCAGGGCGAAAATCCACAGCAATACCAGAACGTGCGGGCAATGTCCGATGCGGATGGCCAGCAGGCGGTGCGGCTCGTGCGAGAACATGCGGCCGAGTACGGCGTGCAGCCGAACCGGATCGGGATGATTGGATTTTCGGCGGGTGGTGGCGTGCTCCTCGGCGCAGTGTATGGCCCGGCGGATGGACGTCCGGACTTCGCCATTCCGATCTACGCCGCAACCGCGAGCTCAACGGTTCCGCCCGCAGGCGCGCCGCCGCTGTTTATCGCGGTGGCGTCCGATGACAAGGCCGTCGGCTATCAGGGTTCAATCGATCTGTTTGAGGCGTGGATCAAGGCGGGTCTGAAAGCGGAACTGCACGTTTTCCAGATCGGGGCGCACGGTTTTGTGACGAAGGGTGGCGGCGCCGATCACTATCTGGACCGCGTGGAGGAATGGCTGAAAGTGAACGGCCTCCTCAAAAAATAATCGTGGGGCGGGGCTTCGGCCCTGCACGCCGGGCTTCCGCCCGGCGCAAGCGACCTGAAACGTAGTTACTTAATTCCAATCACCATCGAATCCGGCCCGGCCAGATGCTCCACCCGTGCTTCGCGGAAGCCCGCTTCCTTCATCCAGCCGATGCAGTCCGCGCCCGTATAATCGAACCCGCCCGGCGTTTCGATCAGCATATTCAGGCTCATCATCAGCCCGAACGCGTTCTGCGACCGGTCGTCGTCAATGATGCCGTCATAAGCAATGAACGCGCCGCCCTCCGGAATGGCTTCGTACGCCTTCCGGATCAGCATCTTCTTCTCCTCCAGATTCCAGTCGTGAAGGATGTGGCCCATCAGGATGACATCCGCCTTCGGCAGCGGATCTTTGAAGAAATTGCCAGGCTGGAAACGCACGCGCCCGGAAAGTCCAAGACCTTCCACGTAGCCCTCAAAAATCGGCGCGACCTCCGGAAGATCCATCCCAATGCCGCTGATATGCGGATTCGCGAGCGCGACCTGGCTGATCAGGTCGCCCTGCGCGGCGCCGGCATCCGCGGCTGTCTTGTATTTCGACCACGGGAACTGCCGCGCAATCGCCATGTTCGCGCCGCGGCTCAAACCGGTCATCGCATGCAGAAAGCCCTTCAGCCGCTCGGGATCGGCATACAGCTGAGCGAAAACGTCCGGCCCGCCCTGGCTCGCTTCATTCTGCGGCTGCCCGGTGCGCAGCGCTGTCGTCAGATGCCCCCAGAAGCCATAGAGACGATGATTCGCCATCTCCAGAATGCCGCCCACATAAGACGGCTTGTTCCGGTCAAGGAAGAAGTCCGTGGAGGACGTGTTGGAATAGACGCCCTCCTGCCGCACCAGAAATCCCAGCGCGACCAGCGTATCGAGAAAATCACGTGAAGACCTCGCATGAAGCCCGAGCCGCCCGGAGAGCGACTCCAGGTTCTGCGGCTGTTTCGCCAGTTCGGTAAAAACGCCCAACTCGATAGCGCTGAGCAGCGTCTTGGCAGGCCAGAAAGCAAAGCCGGTCTGCAGGATATGCTCCAGTTGCGGAGCGGGTTGTGGTGAACTCATAATGATTCCTTTTAAGAATGGACTTAATCGATGGATCGCGGCAACGCGCCTGCCGCCGTGGGGCTGACCTTGCGCAATTTGGTCTCTTCCCAATCGTGCAAAATCGCGTCCGGGAACGTTTTCATCTCAGTCTCGACCTTCGCCAGCATCTGGCTGACAATTTCCGGATGCAGATCGGCGACGTCGAAACTCTCGTCGGGATCTTTGTCCAGGTCATACAACTCCGGTTTCGGCAGCAGCAGGTTCTTGTTACCGCCCGCCGGCGCCGGGCTGTAGCCGCGATGGTTGTAGCGCGAGACATGCAGCTTCCACTGGTTCCAGCGCGCGCACTGCAGATGCGTGTCGTCGAAATAAAGAAGTGGTTCGCGCTCCAGTTTTGTTACAGAGCCCGTGAACAGGGGCCAGGCGTCCATACCGTCCACCGGCTTCTTCGGAGCCTCCGCACCGCAGAGTTTCGTCACGGTCGGAACCACGTCCATCATGGAACCGACGGCGTTCGAGACGCGGCCTTTCGGGATGCGCCCTGGCATCCGCGCGATGAA
>CAZWTH010000182.1:0-1731 GCA_964636715.1 uncultured Solibacteraceae bacterium
TTTTCACCCCAATCACCGGCACATCGAAGCGCATGTCCTGGTTTGGTTTGCTCACCTTTACCACCACCAGCCGCCCGCCGTGCGCCAGTCGCCCCGCGCGTTCGATCGTCTCGTCCGTGCCTTCCATCGCTTCTACGGCCACGCACGCTCGCTCCCGAATCACCACCGTTTGCCCGAGATCGAGCCCCGCGATCTGCCGCGCCACGCCCCGTCCGTAGGCGAAGTCGGCCGCTTCCGCTTCGTCCGGCTTCCGCTTCGTCAGCACGCCCGTCGCCGGCAGCAAGGAACCCAGAAATTTTGTCGAGTCCACCAGCTCGATGCCTTCGTCCGCCAGGACGCTCGCGACCGCGCCAATCAGCGAATCCGTATTCTTCGTCGGCAGCGAGAAAAGTAGCTTTGCCAGCCGCCAGTCCGGCCGGATCGCGCTGAAAATCTTGTTGTGCTTCACTTGTCCGGCCATCACCGCGTGTTTCACGCCTTCCTGGTGCAGCAGTTCAATCGCCCGGCTCAACTCTCCCAGGCTGACCCAGTGCAGCCGTCCCGCCGCGCGCTCCAGCGCCGGCGAAGCCTCTTCTTTTATGGCAATCACCGCCATCTCGATGCCCTTGCTGCGCGCGCCTTCCAGCACCAGGAACGGAAACGCCCCGTTCCCCGCAATTAAACCCCAGTTTGTCAGAGGAGTTTCCGCCGCTGCGGTCATGAAGTTCCTATTTTGTTAAGCCGCGGTCGCTGACGGACTCGATAAACTGAATAATAGATAAGACGTCTTCCGAATGGGACAAGGTTCCACGCATTTGTTCTAGCGCCTGCGAAGTATTCAATTTCGATCGCAGCAGCAGCCGGTACGCTTGCTCGATATTCTTGATCCGCTCCGGCGCGAATCCCCGCCGCTCCAGCCCGGTGGAGTTCACGCCATAGCAGCGCGTCTCGCGCGGGGCCACCACCAGCGAGAACGGCGGCACATCCTGCGTGATCACCGTCAGCGCCCCAATATAAGCGTGCCGCCCGATCCGTACGAACGGATGGCACAAGCAGTTCGCGCAAACCGCCGCATAGTCTCCCACCTGAATGTGTCCCGCCAATTGCGCCAGGTTCTCGATCAGCACGCGGTCGCCCAGGATGCAGTCGTGCGCGATGTGCGCGTAGGACATGATCAGGTTGCGGTTCCCGATCTTTGTCACCCCTCCGCCTTTGATCGTCCCGCGATTCACCGTGCAGAACTCGCGAAATTCGTTGTTGTCGCCCACTTCCAGCGTCACGCGCTGGCCCGTGAACGTGTAGTCCTGCGGATCGCCGCCGATCACCGCGAATGAATAAATGTGGTTTTCTTTCCCTAATCTCGACGGCCCCTTGACGATCCCATGGTGGTCGACCACGCACCCGTCGCCCAGTTCCACGTCGTCGCCCACCACGGCATATGGCCCGATCTTCACGCCCTCGCCCAGCTTGGCCGTCGGCGAGACGATCGCTCGCGGATCGATCTCGCTCATTGTGCTTTCCCGGCCGGTTCTTCGGGTTTCGCTTCCGCTTTCGTCCCCGGATCCGTCGCCGCCTTCATCTGTTCGCGGTCCACCATTTTGCACATCAGCGTCGCTTCGCAGGCTAGCTCGCCCTTCACCGTCGCCTTGCCCTCCAGCTTGCAGAAACCGTGTCGCCAGGCCAATACGTTCATCTCGATCCGCAGCTGGTCTCCCGGCACCACCGGACGCCGGAACCGCGCATTATCGATCG
>CAZWTH010000183.1:0-32519 GCA_964636715.1 uncultured Solibacteraceae bacterium
AATTCGTCCGGCAGGGCAAACCCCACGCGGAGCAAGACCAAATAGGGGAGGAGGAGCGGCCCGCTCCGTCATACTTCCGGGTAGGTCGCTACCGCCGGCTGCAACGCCGGCGACGAATCGCGTAGTAATGCGCGGTCATGATGAATGGCTATCGCCCGCAAGGGTACAGAAACCGGCTTACAGTCCGGCGCCTGCCGGCCAATCTGTTTTGTGGATCGTGTTCGAGAATAGAGGAAGCATGCGTTCCACCCTGATCTTCGGCGTTGCGCTCCTCGCCGCGCTGGCCGCATTGCTTCCCGCCCAGACTACCGCCGATACGCAGCCTTCCCTCATCTATCGCAGCGAACCCGAATACTCCGCCGAAGCCACGCGCGCCCGCGTCCAGGCAACCGTGACCCTCAGCGTGACCGTCGGCGAAGACGGCAAAGCGCATGACGTCAAAATCGAGCGGGGCGCGGGTTTCGGCCTCGATGAAAAGGCCGTCGAAGCCATGGAAAAGTGGCGCTTCAATCCCGCCACGCACGATGGACATCCCGCCGGCGCTCCCGCGAACATCCAGATGAATTTCGACATCCTCGCCCGCAATGACAAGATCGATCGTTCCGGTCAGCGCGCCCGCCTCAACTTCACTCTGCCGCCTCATGCCACCCGCCCTGAGCTCATCATCGGCCAGCTACCCGGCAACCCGGACGCTACCGGCGACCAGTTACTCCGCTTCCACATACAGGTCGATACGCAGGGCGCCGCGAAAGACGTGACGCCCATCAGCGCCACCGACCTTCCCTGGGAAAAACAAGCCCTGCTCGTCGTCAAAACCTGGCGCTTCGAACCAGCGCAACTGAACGGTAAACCAGTCGCCGTGGACGGCGTCTTCGAACTCGCGCACAGCGGAGACGTCGCTCCGCCGATGCTGACCGAACCGCCGGCTCAGGCCACGGACGAAGCTCCCGCGCCTCTCGCCCCCGCTCCCCTGGAGATCCCCGGGCTGAGCCCTCGCGCGCATCACACCGCGACGGTGCTCGCCAATGGAACAGTCCTGCTTGCCGGAGGCGCCGCCCAACAGAGCAATGCCCAGATTTACGATTGGGCCACGCACGCCATCGTAAACACGGCGGCTCTTCATGAGGCGCGTGAAAATCACATCGCCGCTTTGCTCCGCGATGGGACCGTCCTCATTGCTGGCGGACGCGGCGCCCAGCCACTCGCCTCCGCTGAAATTTTCAATCCTTCCACGGGCGCGTTTTCGCCAACCGGCAACCTCCACGAGGCTCGCGAATCCGCCGTGGCAGCCGCCCTTCCCGATGGCCGCATCCTGATCTGCGGCGGCATGGGCCCAGGCCAGAAGTATCTGGCGAGTTGCGAAATCTATAACCCGCGCATGAGATCTTTCATCGCCGGCCCCCGCATGACGGCGCCGCGATCGTCCTTTCACGCGATCCATCTCAAAGACGGCCGCATCTTTCTCCTCGGCGGCGCTGGCGCGGCCGCATCCATAGCCGAAATCTACGATCCCGCCGTCAACGCATTTCACGATGCCGCGAAAATGCCCGCGCCGCGCTATAACTTCAGCGGCGCCTTGCTCCCGAACGGCAAAGTCCTGATCGCGGGAGGCACAACCGATCCCAACGGCGGACCTGCTCTCTCGACCGCCGAGCTTTACGATCCTGTAGCCAACACCTTCCAGCCCACGGGTCCATTGACGCACCCCCACGCGTCCGCCGAAGCCACTGTTCTCAATAACGGAAAGGTCCTGCTGACGGGTCCCTCCATCCGGGCGTCAGATCTCTACGACCCTGCCAAAGGCGCTTTCACCGCCGGCCCCACTCTCCTCGATCTCCACCCCGGCCAAACCGCTACCCTTTTACAGGACGGCTCCGTCCTCATCGCCGGTGGCGCGAGTGCGGAGTTGATTCCAGCTCATTAAATATGAAAACCGTTGTCATCGCCGGAGCCGGTATCATCGGTCTCACCACCGCATGGCGCCTCGCGCGCCAGGGCTGGCAGGTCACCGTCTTCGATCGCCGCGAAGCTCTCCACGAAGCCAGTTGGGCCGCCGCCGGCATGCTCGCGCCCGGCGGTGAAATCGACGCGTCCACAAACCCGGACCTCGTCCGCATGGCCCTCGCCAGCCTCGATCTCTATCCGGAGTTTGTCCGCGATCTCGAAGAGGATTCCGAATTCAGCCTCGAATTCCGCCGCTGCGGGGCCATCGACCTTTCCGCCAGCGAGGAAAAGGCCGGACTGCACGCGACACTCGGCATCCCCTCTTCGCCGTGTCTCTTCCGCGGACGCCCCGCGCGCCATTACCCGAACGATGCGGTCGTCGATCCCCTCAGCATCAACGACGCGCTCCGCGCCGTGTGCCGCCGCTATCGAATCGAGATTCGCGAGCATGAACCCGTCACGGAATTGCTTCCCAACGGAATCCGGACCGCCCAGCGCGACTATCCAGCGGACCGCATCGTCATCGCCGCCGGCGCCTGGAGTTCCACTCTGCTTCCCGGACTCCCCCGCTCCTGGCCGGTTCGCGGCCATCTGATTTCGTTCGATCTCGTCCCCGGCCTGCTCTCCACCATCCTGCGTGACGGCCACACTTATCTGATTCAGCGCGAAAACGGCTCCATCATCGCCGGAAGCTCCATGGAAGACGCAGGCTTCGACCGCGAGATCCAGCAGTCGATCGTCGAAGACATCCGCCGCCGCGCCGGCCAACTCGTCCCCGAACTCGCCGGCCTCGAACCCGCAAACTGCTGGACCGGCCTCCGCCCCGCAACGGACTGCGGTCCCATCATCCGCCGCATGGAAGGCACAAACATCTGGGCCGCCTACGGACATTTCCGCAATGGCATCCTCCTCGCCCCATACACCTGCCTCACGTTAGCCAAGCAAATCGGCCCGGCGTAGTCCGACCCAATGGTCCGGGGTCCCTCGCGAACCGGTGGCCACGGGAGCCGGTCCGCGCTATATTCAGAATGCGGTAACAGAGAGGCTTCAGAATTCCATGCCGATATCGCAAACTCCCGCGGCTTCAATCAGCGGAGTCCCTGCGCGCAGCGGCAGCGCTGCTCCTCGATATGGGTGCCAGCGAGGTCTTCGTTTCGGATCTGCAGCCCGAAACGAGCTGCGGCCCCAATCGGATGTTGACATGGCAGTCAGGGGGTTGCCACCAGCCCGTTATTTCGTGGCGGCCTCCAAAGCCGCGGATGCGCTTGGCCGTCCAGTGGATCTGATGGACCTGGACGTCTCCACTCCCACCGTTCGCTACGTCCTCCGTAGCGGAGAGCTGGTTCGCGTCCTCTGAACATTGCTCACAAGTGGGACAGATATTCTCTATTGAGACGCTGCTCCAGGTCGGCGATGGCCGCGATCACTTCGTCCACGTTGGGTATGGGGCCGAAGACCATACCAGACATTGCGTGATAGTCCCGTCGCAGATCAGTGAGCATCCCGTCGTGGGGAGTCAGAGCGAAACTGCCGGGAACCGCTGAGGCCAAATCGAGATCGGGCCGGTTGAAGAACATCCGCGCATGGCGAACACAGTCTTCGGCCATTGCCATATCTCCTATTGCATTCTGTCCGGTCTCAGATGCCAGCAACCGATAGACATCATAGTAGTGGCGCGAAACGCGCTGCCCGCCTCCCTTCAGTTCGCCACGGCGGTCCCACCATCGGCGCAAGCCATGCAGGATTACAACCTTATCCCAAAAAGTTCGGCTGGAGGCAACAGTCGTCACGTTGCCGGCCGCCAGATCAAGATTCGGAAGATCATCCGCGATGTACGGTTTGATGACGGCTGGAGCATGAGGATCAAGGGCGGATTTAGCGCCCGATTCGATCTTGATGGCCCGGCGGATGTAAGCATCGCCTTCTGCGGTCGCGGTGGGATACCAAAGAAGCAAACTCTGACGGTCCGGGTCATCGGGATCGGCTTCAACGCGCGCCCGATCCGGCTTTAGATTTGCGGTCTCGAGCGTCTGCCGCAGCAACGCGTTCAACTGCTCCAGCATCGGACCTTGTATGTATTCGTGACAAGCGGCTTTGATGGCATTCAGACGATAGTTGCGCTTTTTACTGCTCAGCGCTTCCAACTCCTCGACGGTCGCGGGCTGTCCAATGTCCTCCCGGAAGAGGGTGATGTCGATGTCTTCTGAGAAGCGCTCGATCAAGCCGTATGCTTTCGAGAGCGACGTGCCGCCTTTGAAGAGCAAGCGCGGACCGCCCGCCTCCAGTTCGTTGAAAAGCGCAGCGAGCGTCCAGCAGACCCAGAAGTCCTTTTCAATATTTTGTTCATTGGTGTGGAGCCGGTCGGCGGCGCCGGCAAAGAGGTCGCGGCGCTCTTCCTCGCTCGCCGCCAGCACAGCTTGATAACCCTCAGTCACCGTCTTCTCGGTCCCGCTGCACTCTCGACAGTGGCCGGTCGCCGCGCACGTCCCAAACGCTTTGAATTACCACTCGCCGGCCGTGCTCCGGCGCTCGCCTGCTGAAGCAGGTCGCGGACGATCATCCGCATCCACTCCGGCAACGCCGGCAGGCCGCTGCGCAAATCGTCCTGAATAGCTTGCCCGTGGCCGCGTTCCCGGAGGATGGAGACAAGGCGCCGGCGGAGGCTTCCGTCATCGGACGGAAGCATGTCGCGCAGCCAATGGAGTGCCTGCACGAACCGCATAGCAGGACGGCTCGCCCAATAAAGGCGGCCCGGGGCTGCTTCCTGGAAGTCGATCGTCAGGTTACCGAGGGTGATGGGCCGCAGGCGTCCATCGGTAAGCACCCTGATGTGAGCCGGCACGGCGTTGGTGAGCCCGAGATCATTGGCCGCGGTGAGGCCATCGACCATCACTCGGACCTTTCCTTTCCGCGCCAGCGCCTCGATCACCTCGCGCGGGTTGGGATATGTCAACTTTCCAGTGAGCCGGTTCTCCTGGGGAATGTCGTAGAAGCCCCGCCCGATCCGGCGCAGGCTTCGGGAACCGACCAACCTGTGGAGGGCCTGATCGACCGCAGTGCGAGACCCCAGATCGGCAAAATCGTCCGGTGTCCAGACGCGCGGCTGCGCGGTGGCGGAGATGCGGTCCCGAATAGCGGCTGGAATACTGGATGCCGGGCTTGACATGGCAATTTCTGTGTCAGAAAAATGCAGCAAACATCTGACATCTCCAGCATAATCCCTCGGTCAGAAAAATGCCACAAACTTCTGACATCTTCCCGCCAGGTTCAGCCACGATCACCACGAACTTCAATCTATTTCCCCTTCCTTTTCAATCCCCCGTCCCAAAACGACCCAAAATCCCTTGACGGACCCCTTACCCTGACAACGAAGGAAAACACGTATGTCCACTCCCCCAAACGCCCTCCTCTCCGGCGCCTTCATCCGCGCCGGCGAACAAGGCGAGTACAACGAACTCGGCGCGGAACTCCGCAACCGCTTCGCTCCCGCGGACGTTTTCGAAGAACTCCTCGTCGACGAAATCCACCGCGCCACCTGGCGCCTCCGCCGCTGCGCCCGCATCGAAGCGGAGCTCAGCCCCCTGTTCGCCGGCGATAACGTCATTCGAGACCCCATGGAAGCCATCGGCGAGCCTGTCGAAAAGATCCAGCTCGCCATTGACCGCGCCCGCGCTCAGGCGCACCGCATTCTCCATCGCTGCACAGCGGAGCTCCGCAAGCTCCAGTCGGAACGGGCCGCGCAGTCGCCGCCGCCGGAGGGAGCCCCGCGGCTCAAAATTGCAAAACGAACCCAATCCGATTCGCAAAAACGAACCCATTTTGAGCCCGTAACCGCCCGCAACGCCGAATGCCCCTGCGGCTCCGGCCAGAAATACAAAAGGTGTTGCGGGAGAGATGCCCCGCCCCTGCTCTTCGCCGCGTAACGATGCTTAAGAGAGCGCCGCCGCTCTCGCTGCAGGCGCGGTTCCGGAATCCACTCACGCCGCGTCTCAGAGCTGAATCGAGAGATCCTGCGCGGTGGGACGAGCCGGCACCGTCACCGCCTTCGTGACCGGATCAAGCGGCGGGTAGTGCTTGCGGAACGCCGGGTCGATGCGCCTGGGCAGTGCGCAGAGCGTGTAGTCGCCCGGGCCAGGGACCTGCAGCAGCGCGGAAAAGCTTTTCCCGATTTCAAACCGGATGGACGGCGGCGGGTCCGCCAGCGCAACTCGATTCGGCTTGTGGCCCGCATAAAGAAAGAGGTCCGCATGCGTGGCTTCGCTCGCGCCGGGATCGACGAAAACACTGAGGAGGATTTTGGATGAGAACGGAGGAATCTCCTCGCGTGAGATCCATCGGCCGTCGCTCTGCATGGTCTGATAAAGGTCGCACGTCGTACACGGAATATCGGGCCTCGCCTCGGCGCGTCCCATCAGCATTTGCTTCGCGTATTGAAAACGCTCGCTCGCCAGAGCCGCTTCCAGGCCGGCATCGAAGGCGTTGACTCCGAAGTCGCCCCAGAAGTTCCGGCAGCAGCCGGTGAGGCGGCCGTCCCAGTTCAGGACGGGGGCGCGCCAGAGCTGATGACAGATGCCTCTCAGATAGGCGGTTCCCGTAGAGGCGTAATGGTCGGCGCGGGTGATGTTCGGAGTGCCGAGCGCAATCTGAACCAGTTCGCGGTTTCGAATGGGCGACACGCCGTCGTCCCAGGAAAGTTTCGCGCGGAATCCCATGCCGAGCTCCGCGGCCAGTTTGCGCGCCGCGGCGATCTCGTGTTCGTTATGGCCGAATACGATGAATTGCCAGGTCAGAATCGGGAAGCCGGTCCGGTGGCGGCGTTTCTCGTCATTGATCCGCCGGATGTTGTCGATCACGCGGTCGAAATCGCCTTTCCGGCGGTACTGGGTATAGGTTTCAGCCGAGGCGCCGTCAATCGAAACGGTCAAACTGCGAAACCGGTAGCGGATAAGAGCGTCCAGCGCATCGGGACGGAGCAGATTCAGGTTAACGCCATTGTCGGCGTGCAGCAAAACGCCACGCTCGAAACCCGCGCGCAGGATCTCCGGCAGCGCGGGATTGAGGAACATTTCGCCGTAGTTGGAGAGTTCGACGTCTTCAATAGCCGGATTGGCGTCGAGCAGGGCGGTAAAGTTCGCCAGGGACAAATGTCCCGCGCCCAGCGTGGGGTGGGTAGAACCATCGGCGGTGGGACAGGAAGGGCATGCGAGCTGGCAGTGCGAAGAGGCGTCAATCTGGATGGTTTTGGCCATTTTTCTGGTACCGCTGGTACTCAAACCTCTGGAAACAGGTTGGTTGTCTCGCTCGTGCTCCTTTATACTATCCAAAAGACTGTAAATCGGAGGATTGTGGAAATGACTTCTGTTGAGAGAGCACGTCGATTTATTCAGGCGCGGGGGAAAGCGATTGCGCTCACAATCGTACCGCTCGCGGCCATCGCCATCGCGGCTTCGCAGCCGGCCAGAGCGGCGAATGTTGTGACGTTCACTCCGCAAGGTTGCGACGTTGTGCAGGATGGCGTTCTGCAGCAACCGCTCGGGGATTGCTCCACTACCCCAATTCCTGGTTTCCAGAACAATGCCAATGGTTTGAAGCTGAGTGGCTCAGCCAGCGTGAGCGCTTCCGGCAGCGGCTGGGGCTATCTGACTTTCGACTATTACGGCTCTGCCAACGGCGCAATACCGCAGGGATCCCTTCCGCTGAGCTGGGATTTCACGGTTGGCACCAATAACCAGGTCCCAGCCGCATTTCTCCCGGGCGGTTACGATCTGGAGTACAACCTCAACGACGGTTCTTTCATCCGAGTGGAATCAGGTTCGCTGAGTTTCGATGCCCAGTGCCAGAATAATCAGGATCTGACGTGCGCCCATGTGACAGGTACGGATACATTTCCCGTGGATGGGCCGATCAACTCGTACGACATCTCGCTGACAATCTCGGGATTTTTCTTTAACAGTTCCTTTCTGCAGGTCACCATACCGAGTAACTCGATTGACCTGAATCCGCAGGCGGCTCAGATTGGTACGCCCGAGCCCGCTTCGATGGCGCTCGGATTGAGCGGCCTCCTGGGACTTGCGTTGGCCGGATTCCGCCGCCGCCGCAAGGTCTGAAGCCTGCGCCGGATTAACATTCAATAGTGCTGACATCCGCGATCCGCTTTCTGCTGCTCCTGCCGCAATTGCCGCAGGACCCGGCGAGTGGAGCCGCGCGTTCCATGCGCACCACGTGCGAGTTTCTGGCGCGCGCCGGATTCGACGTACGCGTCACCGCCACCACTGCCAGCGAGAAGACCGGCAAAATCGATCCGCTTCTCTTCCTGCGCGAACTGGGAAACGATCCCGAAGTCCTGCCCGGACGGACCAAAACCCGCGTCAGGCCCGAATACCGCTTCGCGGAACGCGGTGTCCATTACCGCTTGCTCGATACGGGGCCGCGCGACATGCACGCCTGGCAGAAGATTCACGGCGCGCAGTTCGACCGGATGTTCGACGATGAACTGCACGGCTTCCATCCGGATATCGTGCTGGGATTCGGCGGACTGCCGCCCGATATCGCGCGCTTCGACCGGGCGCGCCGCAGCGGCGCGAAAGTTGTGTTCGCGCTGCGCAATCAGGGCTATCTGCGGGGATCGGAATTCCTGACCAGAATGGACGGCATACTCACGCCGAGCGAATTCCTGACCCGTTACTACCGGACCGCGATCGGCCTCGAAAGCACGCCGTTGCCGGTTCCCATGGAAATCGAAGACGTGGTGGCGGAAGAGCGCGCCCCGATCTTCGTGACTGTGATCAATCCGTCGCCGGCGAAGGGCGTGATGCTGGTGGCGCGCCTGGCGGAAGAACTCAGCCGCCGGCGGCCGGATATCGCGATGCTGATTGTGGAATCGCGCGGATCCGCGGGGCAACTGGTGAACGCGGGCCGGGCGGGCGGCTTCGATCTGCGGCGGCACGAGAACCTGATGTTTTCGCCCCCCATGGCGCAGCCGAAAGAGATTTACGTCCCCACAAAGACGCTGCTCGCGCCGTCGTTGTGGCAGGAAGCCGCGGGCCGCGTGGCGGCGGAAGCATTGCTGAACGGAATTCCGCCGCTCGTCAGCGATCGCGGCGGGTTGCCCGAAACCTGCAACGGCGCGGGATTCTATCTTCCGGTCCCGCCGGGCGTGACGCCGAACCAGCCGGTTCCGGTGGCCCCTGAGGTCGTAGAGCCCTGGATCGATCTGATCGAGCGGCTGGAAGACGACGCGGAATTTTATCGCGCCGAGAGCGAACGCGCGCTGGCGGCTTCAGCGCCCTACCGGCCTGAAAATCTGGCGCCGCGTTACGTATCGTACTTTCGCGACATTCTGGGCGAATAGCTCATTTGTACCGGTACTACCGCTCTCGAAAGTTGTACGGAGGTTAAGTACCATTCCGAATGGAGGGTGAGATGTCTTTTCGATATGCGGCCTTTGCGGGCCTGGCGCTGGCAGCCGCAATTTCAGTTCCGGTTCAGGCCACTACTCTGGATAGTTACTGGACGCTCGACAGCACGACCGCCGATGCATCCGGCCATGGCAATACGCTGCAATTGAATGGGTCGCCGGCATATGTCGACGGCATATCCGGGGACGCGCTGCATCTGACGGACGGCCAATCAGCGAGTACGATCGCGCCTCCGCCTTTCGATCTGATGTCTTCGAGCTTCACGATTTCGCTTTGGGCGGATTTCGATTCGTTCGATAATGCTCCGCCCAGCCAGCTTCCCAATACGCTGATCGCTCAGGACGATGGAGGCGGAGCCCATAACAAGTGGGTGGTCTACTATGACTCCAACACGCATTCCCTCGGCTTCCACTGGAATAACGGCGTCAGTTTCAATTCTTTCGAAGCGTCAGTGGGCGCTCACCCGGTGACGGCGGGAGACTGGAATATGTACAGCGTTGTTTACGATCCGTCACATGGGCTGAGTCTTTACTATGACGGCCAGAATTTGGGAGCCGACGGCGTGTTCTTCACCGCGCATCCGACAAGCGACATCACTTTGGGCATCGCGGAAGGCATCGGCCAGTTGCACGGAGCGCTCGATGACGTGCGAATTTACAGCGGCGCGCTGACGGATTCTCAGGTCCAGACTCTCTACTCCACAACGGCTACGCCGGAGCCTTCCACCTGGGCAATGCTGCTGGGCGGCGCCGCAATGTGCCTCGCGCTAGCTGTGGCCCAGAACCGGGTGCGGCCGGTAAGCCTCTTCAAGAGCCTTTAACTCTTCGGTATCGAGCTTGAGCGAAAGCGCCGCGATGGCGTCATCCAGGTGGTGCGGTTTGGAGGCGCCGATGATGGGCGCGGTCAGACCAGGCTGGTGGAGCAGCCACGCCAGTGCGATCTGCGCGTTCGACGCGCCGCGGCGTCTGGCAATCTCCGCGACGCGGTCAACGACGGCAAAGTCGCTTTCCTGATAGTAGAGCTTGTGGGCGAAATCATCGGTTTTGGCTCGGCTGGTTTCGCCGAAATCGCTCTTCGTGCGGTTACCGGCAAGGAAACCGCGGGCGAGCGGGCTCCACGGAATAATGCCGACGCCCTCAGCCCGGCACAGCGGATTCATCTCACGCTCTTCTTCGCGATAAACCAGATTCCAGTGGTTCTGCATGGTGGCGAAGCGCGCGAGTCCGTTGCGGTCTGAGGCGTGAAGCATCTTCGCGAACTGCCAGGCGTACATGGAAGATGCGCCGATGTAGAGCACTTTCCCGGCGCGAACCAGAGAATCGAGCGCTTCGAGAATTTCTTCCATCGGGGTCGCCGTGTCCAGCCGATGGATCTGATAGAGATCGACGTAATCGAGCTGGAGGCGTTTAAGGCTGGCGTCGATTGCGTGTTTGATGTGCTTGCGCGAGAGTCCGCGCTCATTCGCGGAAGGACCCATGGGATTGAACACCTTCGTTGCGATCACCACCTGCTCGCGCGGAATGGCGAATTTGCGCAGGGCGTTGCCGAGGACGATTTCGCTCGCGCCGTTCGAATACATGTCGGCCGTGTCGAAGAAATTGATGCCGGCTTCCCAGGCGCGCTGAATGAAAGGCAGGCTTTCGGGTTCGTCGAGAACCCACGGCCGCCATTTTGAGGTTCCGTAGGTCATACATCCGAGACAGAGGCGGGAGACTTTGATGCCGGTGCGGCCGAGATGAGTCAGTTCCATAGCTCGTCTCAGTAGTATCACGCGTGGACGCGTACTTTTCGTCCGGCCGGTTATCGACCGCGCGGAAGAGGCGACGCCAGAATAAACAAACGGCGGAACGAGAAGAGCACGTCGCCGGTTACAGACGGTGGATAGTGCGGGCGCAGCCGCTCCGCATATTCCGCGAGAAACCGCCGCTGTTCCGCTTCGTCGTGGATCGTCTGTAAGTAGGGTTGCAGGCCGGTGCCTTTGTACCACTCAATGATGGATTCGAAATCCGGCATGACCTGGAGATAGTCGGTTGCCCACAGATCGAGATGCGACGCATAGGGCGCGAGGATCTGGTGATAATGTTCGAGGTCGTGCGAATACCACTCGTTGGCGCGGCCTTCCGGGAACCACCGGCGCCACGCCGGCTCCGCCGCCTGCTCTCGCATGGCTGCATTGGGCAGCGCGTTGTACGCAGGCATTTGAACAGCGAGTACGCCGCCGGGAGAGAGCCGGCCGAGCAGGCGCGGGAACAGGCGCGCGTGATCCGGAATCCATTGCAGCGCGGCGCTCGAAAAGAGGACGTCAAAACGCTCGCCGTTCTCTTCAAAGGCCCAGTTCGCGATGTCGGCGACCTTCCACTCGCGCTCCGGCCACGCGGCGCGCGCCTTTTCGATCATCGCGGCCGAGCTATCGATACCGAGGATAGACGCATCGGGCCAGCGTTCCGCGCACACACCGGTGCTGTTGCCCGGGCCGCAGCCAAGATCGGCGATGCGGCGCGCGTCCGCGATCTGTACGCGCTGCGCGAGATCGTACGAGGGACGCGTGCGAAGGTTGGAATACCGGAGATATTGGGCGGGGTCCCAGGCGGGCATCGAACTCAGGGTAGCAGCGCGAATTAGCCGAAAGTCGGGTGGTTTCCCGGGTCAAACGCGATACAATCCGGGACTGATGAAGACTCGAATTCTCTCTGTACTCCTGCTGTGCGCGCCCGCGCTTCTGGCGCAGCTGAATCCTGTTCAGGAACTGATTGAGGCGGCGCGCGCCGATTCGCCGAAACTGGCGGAGCTGCTGGGAAAGAAAGATTCCTTTGGCTACCGGATTCCGGAGCTGGCAGGACGCGACGGCGTCGCGGTGTGGGGGCAGGAATTTCTCTTCGCGGTGGAGAGCCCGTCCGATGCCACGGTCGTGATCGACGGCGAGCCCGCCGTTCCCATGAAGCGCGTGGCGGGCACGAACTACTGGTATCTGCTGAAGATGATGCGGCTCGGGACCACGCATCAATATCATTACTTCGCGAACGGACGCGAGATCGGCGGCTATCAGGTGGCGGGCTACAACCCCGATTCGTACCCGCAACCGGGTGTGCCGCACGGGACGCTGAGTGAGCGGAAGACGCTCGAAAGCAAAGTGTATCCGGGGATGAAATCGAACTACTGGGTCTACGTAAATGCGGGCGCGGACCTGGTGAATGGCGCGCCGCTGATGGTGTGGCAGGATGGCGAGACGATCGTCGGCAATCAGGACTGGATGCGATTGCGGCTGCAGACCGTGTCCGACAATCTGGTGGCGCAGGGAAAGATTCCGCCGATGGTGCATGTTCTGATCCAGCCCGGGACGGACGGGCAGGAAGCGCGGATGATGCGCAGTATCGAATACGATACGGTGTCTGACCGCTATGGAAGATATCTGCTCGATGAGGTACTGGCGGACGTGCAGAAGACATATAAAATCCGGCAGGACTCCTATTCGCGGGCTATTGCCGGCGCGTCGTCCGGCGCCATCTGCGCGATGAATGTGGCCTGGTACTATCCGCAGCAGTTCAGCAGAGTGCTGTCGCACATCGGGAGTTATTCGGGGATTCAGTGGCATCCCGAGAAGAACCAGGATGGCGGATACATCGTGGCGTTCCGGGTACGGCGGGAGCCGAAGAAGAATATCCGGGTGTGGATGTCGGACGGCGCGGACGATATCGAGAACAACACCGGAAGCTGGCCGATGAATAACATTCAGCTCGCCAATAGTCTCAAGATGCGCGCCTACGATTTCCATTTCCGGTTCGGCGTGAGCATGCACGCGATTGCGCAGGGAGCGCTGGATCTGCCGGAATCGCTCACCTGGTTGTGGCGAGATTACGATCCGAAAAAGACGGAGCAGACGTACCAGATGGAAGCGAGCGAGAAGGCGAAGCCGCTGTTCCGCGTGAGCATTACGAACCGCGATGCCTGGTAGATGGAGTGCTAAACTCAAGCCGACGGGAATGGGGTTCTCCCGATAACCGCCGGTTTCGGCTGATGACTCCTGCCAGGTAATTGGCCGCGGTTTTGCGCCGCGCCAGGAGTTGGTATGAGTAGTCATCGCGCTTTTGCGTTCTTTCTGGTTTTTGTGGGCGGGGGCCTTGGGGCCATGCTGCGCCACGCCATCAATGAGAAAAGTCCGGCGCTCGTGGGCGTGAACTATCCCTGGGGCACGATGTTTATCAACATCGTGGGGTCTCTGGCCATGGGCCTGGTCGCCGGCTGGTTCGCGCTGCGCGGGCACGGCGGGCAGTTGCCGCGGCTCTTTCTGGCGACTGGCATTCTCGGCGGCTTCACCACCTTTTCCACTTTTTCGCTGGACGCGTCGCTGCTGCTCGAAAGAGGAGATACGTGGACGGGTATGGCATACATTGTGGGCTCCGTCGTCATCGGCATTCTGGCGTTGTTCGCGGGGCTGGCGATCATGCGGTCGCTGCTTTCCTGAACGGGCGGAGAGCAGGTGAAATCGATCCGGAACCCGGCGATTACGAATTCGTCGCGGGCCCCACGGCCGTATTATTTCCTTGACAATAGTTTCCTAAGAAACTAATATCGGAATATGAAAGCGCAGAGGCGCCCGGCCTCGCTCGAAAGCCATATCGGCTATTGGCTCCGCATGGTGTCGAACGCTGTTTCCCAGAGTTTCGCCCGCAAAGTGGAAGGAAGCGGCGTCACGGTGGCGGAATGGGTGATGCTCCGCGAGATGTACGAAGCGGGCGAGACGTCTCCCAGCCGTCTGGCGGCTTCGAGCGGCCTGACGCGCGGCGCGGTGTCGAAGCTGGTGGACAGGCTGGTCCAGAAGAAGCTGGCGGCGCGCGCCGAGGCGCACCGCGACCGGCGCTATCAGGACGTGAAGCTGACGGCGGCCGGCCGTGCGCTCGTACCGGTGCTCGCGGCTCTCGCCGATCAAAACGACGAGGAGTTCTTCTCCTGCCTGTCCGCAGGGGAACGCGCAACTTTAACCGCGGCGCTGCGAAAGCTGGCCACCGCGAACAATCTCAAACAGATTCCAGTCAGTTAAGAGGAGACAAGCAGTGACAATATCGGCGACAAAAACGATTCAGATCGCGCGGAGCGATGCGGAGTGCTACGACTTCATCGCGGACGCAGGCACGATGCCGCAGTGGGCGATCCACAACGTGAAGGCGATTCGCAATCTGGGCAACGGACGCTGGGAGATGGATACGGTTCGGGGAAAGGGTACGCTCATCCCGCACTATGACAGAGCGACCAGAATTCTCGATCATGAGTTCCTCGATGCAGGCGAGGGCCGCTGGAAGGTAACCGGACGCGTCGTGCCGGTAGGGCCGCGTGAATCGGTCTACATGATGACTCTGCCAAAGCCGGACGGATTGCCGGTGGAGATGTTTGAGGCCGGTATGAAGCTGATGGACGAGGAACTGGCCGCGTTGAAGACATGCATCGAGTCGCGCCCGCCAGCGGCCGGACCGGCCCAGGTGGTGGAAGCCATTTATGAAGGATTTCGCCAGAAAGATATGGCGAAGATCTTTGGACTGCTTGCTCCGGATGTGGAGATGACGCAGTCGAACGAACTGCCGTGGGGAGGCTTCTATCGAGGACACGAGGGAGCGCGCGAATTCTTCGGACGTCTGCGGTCGAATGTCGCGTCGGCGCTGACGATCGAGCGCATGATCAGCGCAGGCGATCAAGTGGCCGCTGTCGGCTGGACGGAAGGGACAGTGAACGCGACCGGCGCAGCGTTCCGCGTACCGATTGTGCACTTGTGGGAAGTGCAGGCCGGGAAAGCGGTACGAGTGCAGTTCTGCATCGATCATCCGGCGATGTTGCATGCCATTCAGCCAAATGGCGTATCATAGGTAGCCAGGAGGCCATATGGAATCGCAGGCCATAGCCAACGTTTTGGGAGGGCGGAAAGTTCTGGGCCAGTCAATCCGAAAAGCGGACGATCTGGCGCGCTTGATCCGGAAAGGGTTACCTGCCGAAACAGTCCCGGCGCTCGCCGAACGACTTCATATTGGCAATGCCGCTTTATCGGGAAAGCTGGGCATTCCGCAGCGAACTCTAACCCGGCGGTTGAGCCAGTCTGCCCTTCTGACACCCTCAGAATCGGATCGCACCGTACGAGTCGCGCGAATCTACGCGAGCGCGGTTGAAATGATCGGCGACGAGCAGAAAGCGATTTCGTGGCTCACCTCTCCCAATCGAGCGCTCGGCGGAGAGAGACCGCTCGACCAGCTTGACACCGATACCGGCGCACGCATGGTGGAAGATATTCTCGGCCGTATTGCTTATGGCGTGTATAGCTGATGCGATTCTGGCGAATTTGCCGCGCCCACTTTGCTGCTGAAGCCGCGAGTGGGGAAGGCGCATGGCGGTATGGCGGCCGGTGGAACAGTCGCGGCGTGCGGGTGGTTTACGCCTCGGCGTCGCTGGCGCTGGCGGCGGTGGAGACATTCGTGAATCTGGATCCCAATCTTCGGCCTGCGGACCTTGTTTCGATTCAGGGCGAGATTCCAGCCGGCGTGCGGATTGGCCGCATAGACGAAAAGGATTTGCCCGCAGGGTGGGCGAAAACGCGGGACGAATCGCTCCGCCACTTTGGCGATGAATGGGTTCGAGTGGGACGCACAGCAGCATTACGCGTGCCCTCGGCCGCGATACAGGGTGAATGGAATCTGCTGCTGAATCCGGGGCACGCGGACTTTTCAAAGATCAGATTCCGGACACCGGAACCATTCCGGTTCGACCAGCGGATGTTCCGGTAACACTTCACCGCCTAAAGTTCTGGCCGTCCCCGCCGATAGGAAATGAGGGGATTTCCTTATGGGCGATACGGTGCGTGTCCTTCTCGTGGAGGACAACGAGATGAATCGGGATATGCTGGCGCGGCGGCTGGCGCGGAAGGGGTATTCCGTGTCGGTGGCGCTCGACGGGGCGCAGGGGCTGGAACTGGCGGCGGAGATGGCCCCGGATCTGATCCTGATGGATATGAGCCTGCCGGTGCTGGATGGCTGGGAGGCGTCGCGGCGTCTGAAGGCCGACCCGGCGCTGCGGGGAATTCCGATTTTGGCTCTGACCGCGCATGCGATGTCGGACGACCGGACCAAAGCGCTCGAGGCCGGTTGCGATGAGTACGATACGAAGCCGGTCGAATTCTCGCGGCTGCTCGAAAAGATGGAAGGGCTGCTCCGGAAGCGGACGCCGGTGGAGGGAGCCGCGTGATGCACGCCGTATATCTGGCGGATTCCTGGAATTACCGTCTGGTCGCCGTTTCGGTGGCAATCGCGATCCTCTCGGCTTACGCCGCGCTCGATCTGGCTGGGCGAATTGCTTCCGCGCGGGCGATCGCGCGAGTAGCCTGGATTTCAGGCGGCGCATTCGCGATGGGGATGGGGATCTGGTCCATGCACTACGTGGGCATGCGGGCGCTTCGGCTGCCGATTCCGGTCGAGTATGACTGGCTGACGGTGTTGTGGTCGCTGTTGCTGGCGGTGCTCGCCTCAGGGGTGGCACTGTTTCTCGTCAGCCGCGCGAAGCTGGGTTTCGCGCGGGCGGCGGTGGGAAGTCTGTTCATGGGAGGCGCCATCGCGGGGATGCACTACGAAGGCATGGCCGCGATGCGGCTGAATGCCATGTGCGTCTATTCGTCCCGGCTCGTGGCGCTCTCGATCATATTGGCCGTGGTGATTTCGTTTGTCGCGCTGTGGCTCACGTTCGCGGTGCGCGAATCGGCCTCACGCTGGGGCATCCGCAAGGCGCTGTGCGCGGTTGTGATGGGCGCGGCGATCCCGGTGATGCATTACGCCGGGATGGCGGCGGTTCGTTTCCTGCCCATGCCGCGGCCGGATGGCCCGATGGATCACGCGATCCCGATCTCCGAACTGGAAGTGGTGAGCATCGTCTTCGTGACGCTGATGGTGCTGGGGCTGGTTTTTCTGACCGCGGTGATGGACCGGCGGTTCTCGCTGCATGTGACGGCGGCCAATGAGGAGCGGTATCGCCTGATGGTGGAGATCGCCAACGAGCAGAGGGCTGCGAGGGAAGCCGCGGAATCCGCCAATCAGGCGAAAAGCCAGTTCCTGGCCAACATGAGCCATGAGTTGCGGACCCCAATGAACGCCATCATCGGGTACACGGAGATGGTGATTGAGGAGGCGGCGGAACTGGGGCTTGAGAACTCGATCGCCGATCTGCGGAAGATCAGCGCGGCAGGCAAACATCTGCTGGCGCTCATCAGCAATATCCTCGATCTTTCGAAGATCGAGGCGGGGCGGATGGAACTCTATCTCGAAGCCTTCGGCATCGAGGCGATGGTGGAGGATCTTCGCGCGACAATCCGGCCCATGATGGAAAAGAATTCCAACACGCTGCTGATGGAAGTGGCGCCGGGAGCCGGATCGATGCGATCCGACCTGACCAAAGTTCGACAGGTGCTGCTCAACCTGCTGAGCAATGCGGCGAAATTCACGCACGACGGGTCGATCCGGCTGACAGCGAATTCGGAGCGCGACTGGATTGTATTTGAGGTGAAGGATACCGGCATCGGGATGGATGAGGAGCGCGTAGCGAAGATTTTCGACGCGTTTACGCAGGCCGACGCCTCCACAACGCGGAAGTATGGCGGCACGGGCCTGGGGCTGACGATTACCAGGAAATTCTGCGAGATGCTGGGCGGGACGATTGCGGTCGAGAGTCAGCCGGCTGTGGGGTCCACATTCACGGTTCGGCTGCCAGCGGGTATGGTGGAGGCAAAGACGGGGAAGCCTGCGCCGGTCCACGAAGAACAGTTCGGAAGCGACCTGCCGGGGTCGGTACTGGTGGTGGATGACGATCCGGGCGCGCAGGGATTGATGCATGCGTATCTGGCGAAGGCGGGCTACGTCGTGACGATTGCGTCGAGCGGTGATGAAGGGCTGGAATTGGCGCGGCGGTTGCGGCCGGATATCATCACGCTGGATGTGATGATGCCGCGGGTGGACGGCTGGAATGTCCTGACGGCCCTGAAATCCGATCCCGAACTGGCCGCAATTCCGGTGGTCGTGATCAGCATGGTGGAGAACAAATCGATGGCGTATTCATTGGGAGCGGCGGAGTACCTGGCGAAGCCGGTCAATCGCGACAAGCTGATTTCGGTCTTGCAGAAATACCGTCCAGCGGCCATCGCGGCGGCTACATAAGGGTAAGAAAAGATCCCCTGGCTCGACGGAGGCCGACGCTGCACGACGGTGTGACTTTCGATGAGATCCAGTTGATAGTGTTCAACAATCCGGGCGACCGAGCCGGCTCGGATACAGCAGGCCGTCCGCGTGGGCGGGATGATCGTGCAGCGCCTTCGACCAAAGGCGCGACGTTTCATGGGCGCCCGAGAAGAGCCTGGCGTCGGCGCCGAGCCGTACGAGGGAACCAGATCAACCAGGCGGGAAGGCCGAACGGGCTGCATCCCGGTCAATGCTCGTTCGACCAACGCCGCTGTGGTGACGATGCGGCTGCCCGCAGGCCGCCCGAAACAGATGGGACTGTGGCTGTGACGAAAGCGGACGAGTGGAAGTTTCCGTCCGGAAAAGCCCCTGGGCGGCCCTAAAAAAATTCTTCCAGGCTCACGATCAGGCGGTTCCGTGTTCGCCATAAACTTCCGCCGCGCTCAGCACGGTATCGAGATCGCCCGCCTTCAGGGCCTGAACAGGAGTCCGATTACCCAAACGGGGATTGTCGATAACCGTGGCGCCCGGTGGTCAGCGCAAGCAACTTCCCTGCCCGCCGCCGCTTTTCCACGGCCTGCCGGGTAATGCCAAAACTCTCGGCCACCTGTTCGGCGGTGAGCGCCCCGCCGTTATCCTCAATCAGTCTGCGCTTCGCCTCGATACCGGGGATGAACGCGGGAGCGAGCGGCTCCACGTTCTTCAGATCCGCCAGGAATTCTCCCGATGAGAGCGTACGCAGGAGAACCGCCTGGTCAGTGGGGGCTTCCGAAGCCTGTACGGCCGCCGCTTCGGAGAGCGCCGCGAACTTCAGAACCGCGTTGATCGCCCGAACCATCAGAACCCGCATTACCGGCTGCTCCTGCTCGACAGTAGAGCGTACGCGCTCCAGCCATTCCGGCAGTTCCGGAACGTCAGCTTGCTTTGGTGGGAGTGTTGCGCTCGCGAGCGCCGCCTGTTTTCGGGACGATGTTCGTCGCGGCATGGTTTACCGATTGTTACATCGCGATCTTTCAGGTAAAGCGACAACCGGAAAGGGTCCCGGCCTTGAGTGTCGAATCGCTCACAGAGGCTGAAAATCCCTGTCACGCTGTTGTGATAGTATGCCGGTGGAAACGGAGGCATCCGTGAAAGTTTACGAAACGAAGGACATCAGAAACGTCGGCATTGCAGGTCACGGCCACTGCGGAAAAACTTCTGTAGTGGCCGGGTTGCTTTTTGCGGCCGGGGCGACCGGTCGGCTCACTCGGGTCGATGAGGGAAACACCATCACCGACCACGATGAGGAAGAGATTCAGCGGAAGCTGACTATATCCACTTCGATCGCCTCTATCGAGTGGAAAAAGACCAAGATTAACCTTCTCGATACTCCCGGATTCAATCTGTTTACCAATGACGCATATGCCACGCTGGTGGCGGCGGACGCTCTGGTGATCGTCGTGGACGCCGTGGCCGGCGTGCAGGCGATCACGGAAAAGATGTGGGCTTATGCGGATCAGCGCGGGCTGCCGCGGGCCATTGTGATCAACAAGCTGGACCGCGAGCGCGCCAGCTTCGAACGAACGATGGAGAGCATTCGCGAACGCTTCGGACGGTCGGCGGTCCCGATCCATCTGCCGATCGGTAAAGAAAAAGATTTCACGGGCGTGGTGGATCTGGTCCACATGAAAGCCCATACGTTTGTACCGGATGGCGACGGGAAGTCCCAAATGGGCGAGATTCCGGCATCGCACGCCGAAGCGGCGAAACAGGCCCACGAAGAACTGGTGGAACTGGTGGCGGAGGGCAAAGACGACCTGATGGCGGAATTCTTCGAACAGGGGACACTGCCCGAGGAGCACATTGTGGCGGGCCTCGACGAAGAAATGCGGAAGGACCTCGTGTTCCCGGTGCTCTGCATGAGCGGACTGCACGACGTCGGGTCGGACCGTCTGCTGGACCTGATTGTGGAAGCGTTCCCCTCCCCGGTCGACCGCCCCGCGGCGAAGGTGATGGTCAATGGCGTGGAAACCGAGCGGGAGTGCTCGGATTCGGGTCCGGTAGCGGCGTATGTCTTCAAAACGACCGCGGACCCGTTCGCCGGACGCATCTCCTTCTTTAAAGTGCTTTCAGGCGTGGTGAAAAACGACGCCAATCTCTTCAATGTGAAGCGGGAATCCTCCGAGCGGCTGGCCCATATCGGGACGCCACTGGGGAAGACGATTCAGCCAGTGGCCGAACTGCACGCGGGCGACATCGGGGCGGTCGGGAAACTGAAGGAATCACTGACGGGCGACACCCTGACCGACAAGACTTCGCCGGTGACATTCCCGGCGGTCAAGGTCGCCGAGCCCTCAATCGCTTTCGCGGTGGAAGCAAAGAGCCGGAATGACGAAGATCGCATGGGCAACGCGCTGCACAAGTTGCTCGAAGAGGACCTTTCGCTTCGGTTTTATCGCGATCCGCAGACCCGCGACTTCCTGGTGGCCGGGACCGGACAGCAGCATGTGGAGATTGCGGTTTCGCGCCTGAAAAAGAGATATGGAGTGGACGTGACGCTCAAACCGCCGCGCATTCCATACCGCGAGACGATCCGGGGGAACGCCGATGTGCAGGGCCGGCACAAGAAGCAGACCGGCGGTCACGGGCAGTTCGGCGATTGCTGGATCCGGATGGAGCCGCTGCCGCGCGGCGGCGGATTTGAGTTTGCCAATGAGGTATTTGGCGGCGCAATTCCCAAAAACTATATTCCAGCGGTGGAAAAAGGGATTCTGGAAACCGCCGAGCGAGGATTTTTGGCGGGATATCCGATGGTCGATTTCAAGGTGACAGTGTACGACGGTTCCTATCACGATGTGGATTCGTCGGAACTGGCGTTCAAGCTGGCGGCCCGGAAGGCGTTCCGGGCAGCGATGGCCACGGCAAAGCCGTCGATTCTGGAGCCGGTGATGAACGTGGAGATACAGGCCCCGGTGGAGTACGCCGGCGACCTGATGGGGGACCTGAACGGCCGGCGAGGCCGCATTTCGGGGATGGATACGCAGGGCGCGACGCAGGTCCTGCGGGCGCACGTGCCGATGTCGGAAATGCTTTCTTATCAAAGCGATCTGACGTCCATGACGCAGGGCAGGGCGTCCTTTTCGATGGAGTTCGACCACTACGATTACGTGCCGCAGCCGCAGGCGGAGAAGATTGTAGCGGCGGCGAAGGCAGCCCGTACCGGTGAGGAAGAGGCCGAAGACGAATAGGCTCCGTGACAAGTTGCCTAAAGTTTGTAACCCGGTGTAAAGACGGGTTTCAGGCTGGTTAACGCCTGTGATAGCCTGTTAGGCGAGTACCGAGCGCGACCTGACCGGGTCCGGCCTCGGAAATTATGAATTCTGCCTGAAGGAGACTGAATGGTTCGGCGTAGCAATACGGCTCTATCGCGTTTTCGCCGACCTCTCGCAGCCGCTCTCAGCGGTTTTCTTCTCAGCCTTCCTCTTTACCCACAGCAATCCGGCATCCAGAGTTCTTTCCTCCCAGCCATCATCCGCACGCCCTCCGCGGCGGGGATGCTTGCCGATATCAGCGAGACCGAACATCTCCCCTATTTAACTTTAGTGACGCAGCAGAACCAGGGGGCGTCTGTCTTTCATCCGAATGGCTCCGATCTCCTGATTCAGCAGGCGGAGGAAAAGTTTCGGAGCGGTACGCGGGCTTATCTGGCGAGCGATTACGACCAGGCGCGCGCGGATTTTGACGCCGCGATCGGGCTGATGCTGCGCGCTTCCGACTCGCCGACCAACCGTACGCTGTTCGAGCACACGCTCGACAACATGATCGATACGATCAACCGGTACGACCTGACCTCCATGGGGGCGGCGGTGACGGATGAAACGCCGGGATTCGATAAGGCGCCGATCGACGATATCTCGGGAATGACGTTCCCGGTGGATCCGCGAATCAAAGATAAGGTCGAAACGCAGGTCAAGACGACGTCTTCGGTGCTGCCGCTGACGACCAACGACACGATTCTCGGTTATGTGAACTATTTCAGCGGGCGCGGCCACCATACGATCGAAAACGGGCTGATCCGGGCGGGCCGGTATGACGCGATGATCACGAAGATCTTCGCCGAAGAGGGTATTCCGCCGGAACTGATCCGGCTGGCGCAGGCGGAATCGGGCTTCATGCCGCGCGCCGTCTCGGTGGCGGCGGCCAAGGGTATGTGGCAGTTCATGAAGTTCCGGGGGAACGAATACGGGCTTCACCAGACGCAATGGACGGACGACCGGCTGGATCCGGAAATGGCCACACGGGCGGCGGCTCACCACCTGCACGACCTGTTTAATGAATTCCACGACTGGTATCTGGCGATGGCGGCGTACAACTGCGGGCCGGGCGTGATTGAGAAGGCCGTGGAGCGGACCGGCTACGCGGATTTCTGGGAACTTCGATCGCGCGGCGTACTGCCGCAGCAAACCGCCAACTACGTGCCGATTATCCTGGCGATGACGATTGTGGCGAAGAATGCGCCGGAGTATGGGATCTACGACCTGGTTCCGGAAAAGGCGGTGGAATACGATACCCTGCCACTCGACGCCAACGTCAACCTCGGCCTCATCAGCGATCTGACGGAAACGCCCATTCCCGAACTGCAGCAGCTTAACCCGGCGTTGCTGCGGGGCACGGCTCCTGAGGGGTACGGCCTGCACGTGCCGAAGGGGATGCTGGAAGACGTGAAAGAGGGGCTGGCTTCGATTCCCGCCGCCACGCGCGCGACGGCGCGAGTCCATAAGGTTGAGCCGGGCGAGAGCCTGGCGGACGTTGCGCAGCGCTATAAGTCCACCAGCGTGGCGATCGCGAGCGCGAACGGCCTTGAAAAGGGCGCGACTCTCGATGAAGGCGCCCGGCTGCTGATTCCGGCCGCGTACCACGATACGGCCCCCAAAGCGGCGAGAACGACGCATCCGCGCAGCAAAACCCCGGCAAAAGTTGTCCGGAAAGCCTCGGTCCAGGCGCCTGCCAAAAAATCCGCAACAAAGCTCGTGAGCGAGACGCACACGAAAGCGCGGATTATCCGCTAAAAAATTCACGCAGAGTGTTGCGTGTATGTCAAAAACAGGTATGCTATTGGTGATCAAGACCGATCAGGAGGCTGCATGTTCGACGATCTGAAGCTGATGGCCCGGGACGAAGACGAGATGGAAGACTTCCGGGGTTACGATGACGACACTGGGAGCGAACCGGCCAAGCTGGACGAATACGACGACAGCCAACTGGACGATGAAGAGGACGAAGTCGTCATAGTGGCGACGCCGGTCGTGGTGACCGAGATCGTCGAAGTAGTGGAGGATACGCCGGCTCCGGCGGCCCCCGCGAGAAAGCCGGCGAAGAAGGCGCGGAAGGCGACGCCTGCTCCGGCAAAGAAGGCCGCGGCTCCGGCCAAAAAAGCTCCCGCGAAGAAGGCGGCTCCGAAGGCGGCGGCTAAAAAAGCCGTAAAGAAGGCAGCCCCGAAGAAAGCGGCAAAGAAAGCGGCCGTGAAGAAGGCTGCCCCGAAAAAGGCCGCAAAGAAGACCGCTCCGAAGAAAGCGGCAAAGAAGGCAGCGCCCAAAAAGGCCGCGAAGAAAGCGGTGAAAAAGGCGGCGCCAAAGAAAAAAGCGGCCCCGAAGAAAAAAGCCGCGAAGGGTAAAAAATAGGTTTCTCGTGGGCCCCGGATCAACGTCCGGGGCTCACGTTTTTGGGGTCTCTATTTCGCCGGCGTCACGGGTTTGGCGACGACCGAGCGGCATCTCTCAAAAAGCTGGATCAGGGAATCGGCATATTCTTCCGCCGATTTCGAAGGCTTGGCGGAGAAACCAGCCGCCGCCGAGCTTCCTTTCCCATATCCGGTGGTCACGGCGATGAATTTCATGAGTTCGAGAGCGACTTCGTCGCGGCTCTTTTGGTGGTCGGCCGCAGGCGCTTCGTGGTCGGCGGCAGGCGCGGGTTTCGTTTCTTCAGGCAAGTGATCCTCTCCTCAATAGTGGCTGCAATCCGCCAGCAAGCGGCATGCCGGTAAACGCGCGCCAGTTCATCCGGAGGATGAGGGGCGGCGCGCAGGCGCACCTGCTGGAAGCCGACGACGGCCATTCCTACATCGTCAAATTCCAGAATAACCCGCAGCACCGGAGAATACTCGTGAACGAGTGGATTGCGGGGGAGATTCTTGCGCAGCTGCAGATTGCCGCGCCGCCGCAGGAGGTGGTGACGGTCTCGGCGGAGTTTTTACGGGAGAACCCGGAAGTGGGATTTCAGGGCGGCGCGCATAGGGTGGCGGTGGAGCCGGGATGGCATTACGGATCGCGGCATCCGGGGACGCCGCGTACGACGGCAGTCTATGACTTCATTCCGGATGCCCTGCTGGAGCAGGTGGCGAACGCCGAGCAGTTTCTGGCGGCGCTGGTGTTCGACCGGTGGGTGGCGAACGCGGACGGCCGGCAGGCGATCTTCTTTCGGGCGGAGCTGAAGGACTGGCTGGCGCGCCCGGGGATTCCGCCGCGAAAGATGGGGTTTGTGGCGCTGATGATCGACCACGGGTTCGCCTTCAACGGGCCGCACTGGGATTTTCCGGAATCGGCGATTACAGGGCTGTATGCGCGGCGGGTTGTGTATGAGAAGGTGCGGTCGATGGAGGATTTCGAGCCGTGGCTGACGCGGGCAATGCATTTTCCGGAAGAGGTCCTGGATCGGGCGCTGCGGCGGATGCCGCCGGAATGGATTGCGGGCGAGGAGGATGCCCTGGAGGCGATGCTGGAGCGGCTGCTGGCGCGGAGGAAGCGATTGCCCGAGCTGATGAGGGCGTGCAGGGCGGGCACAGGCACTCCTTTTCCGAGGTGGGTGGGGGAATAGTTCGCGCAATCAATCTGCTGTGGCTTTCGATGCGCTATCGATCTGCAGCAGCTCCGCTGTCACTCGCTTCGAAACCAGCTTCAATCCAAGCTGATCGCGCAGGGCCGTGATCAGCGAAATACCGCCGGGCTCGCTCTCCGATAGCTGATCGGCGCGTTCGGTCCAGCGGATCCGGAAATCGTAGAGTCCTTTCATTCCCGTGTTATCGACTACCGGTTTCGCCACGTAGGCGCCCACTATCGTCGCGAAAGAGCGCATGGAATAACCTGTGCCCACCAGATAGCCTTTTGCGTCGTGCCGGGAGTTGGGGGTTTCCTCGGTGGCCTGCGATGGCTGGAGCTTCGCAGCGTCCCCCGCAAGTTCCAGAGCGAAACCCTGCATCTCCTTTTGAACCGGGCGCACTTTCAGCGCGAACCTGTCAGCCAGGAGTTTCTGCAGCATTTGGTTCACCTCATGGCGGGAAGCGTTCGCGCGGCCGCGCGCCTGCACGTCATAGCGATCGGTATCGAGCCATCCGGGGCCGCCCAGAATCTGGAAACCCTTCATCTCGTATGCCTGCTGGATCAGGAGCTTCAGGGTGTAGCCGCGCGCGGCGAAGCGGCCGCCGGGGCCGACGTCGATCGTGACAATGCGATCGTCCAGCTTGTTCGGCTTCACCGAAGCAGCGTCGAAAGTAAGCGGCTGCGCAAATGCAGATACGGCGGCCAGGAGAAAAAAAAAGACTCTCATGCTTTTTCGACGCAGGAGAGTCTCTCTTTCTTCCATTTTGTGAGGCGGTTTACTCGGGCGCCGGAAAACGCCCCGTCCAGGCCGCTTTGCCGACCACGTGTCCATCCATCGCTTTCAGGAGTTCGTCGCGGGTGGTGGTGGCGGGCAGATCCAGTTTCGTATCGAGCGCATAGAACTCGAAGATGTAGTGATGAATCGGTCCGGCGGGCGCGCCGGGGCCGAAGTAGCCGGGCGTTCCGCGCGACGCCATGATGCCAGGGCCGTTGCGCGTGCCATCGGGAAGGTCGCCGGTTCCGAGGCCGGCGGGAAGGCCCTTCGCGGTTCCGGGAATGTTGAAGGCGCTCCAGTGGAGCGTGTCGGTGGTGGTCTTGTTGCTCGAATTCTCCACATCGTGGAGGATCACGGCATAAGTTTTCACCGTATCGGGCGTTTCGGTGGCATTGGTTCCGAGATTCCAGTGGAACTCGAAATCGGGCGACTTGTTATCGGCGCCCTGCCGGCCTGAATTGTGCAGCGGAATCATGCCGCCATCGGGGAAGGCGGTCGATGTGACCCAGAACTGCAGGCGCGGCCCGCCTCGGCCCGCGCCGCGTCCGCTGGCGGGCGGAGCGCCCTGCGCGAATACCAGGGCTGTGCAGGACAACGCCATTAGTAACGTTTTCGCAACTCTCATGGATGTGCTTTCTCCTCATGAGTAGTCTATCCGAGAGAGGGGCGGCGCGTGTTGCGCGCCGCTGAGGCTGTTTAACCCGCGTTGCGGCGTTCCTAGCGAATGACACGGCGAAACGTACTTTCGAGCGGTTTTCTTCATCGTTGTTCCTCATTGGAGGGCAGGTTTCCAAACCAGCATGGCATCCTGCCGCCGATTGTGAATTAGCCGCACGGTCAACGGCTACCGGCCTGGCCGATTCACAATCGGCCGGCAGATTGACAATCTGCCCCACTTTGACATTGATCTATATAACTAGTACACTACCATTCCAGATGACGTCGCGGGCCGGCAAATCCGAACGTTTTGAGATTGTGCTGGACGACCGCAGCGGCGTGCCGGTCTACCGGCAGATCATCGACCGCGTCACCGCCGGTATCGCCCGCGGGGCGATTCGCGGCGGGGAACAGCTCCCCACTGTGCGGCAACTGGCCGTCGATCTTTCCATCAACCCGAATACGGTGATCCGCGCCTATCGCGAGCTTGAGATCCGCGGCATTATCGACACCCAGCAGGGCACCGGAACATTTATCAGTGAAGACAGCCCGGCGCCGGACAGGGCTGAGCGCCAGCGCGTGCTTGCGCAACTGGCCGGTGAATGCGCCGCGCGCGCCGGCGCGATGGGCATCACGCTTGAAGAGCTGATCCAGCAGCTTGTGGCTCTTGAAAAACCAGAAAAGAGGAAGAAATAAATGTTCGTCCGCGCCCCGCGCATCTCAACGGTTCAGGTCAGCGGCATCGCAATGGCGGTGGCCGTGGCGTCATTCGCTGTGGGCCTTGGCGCTTCCGCCTCAACCGATAAGTCTGTCTTCGGCGTCGCCGGGGCCGTGGTTGGCTTGTGGCTTCTCTTCTCGATCAAGGTGGCCGACCAATGGGATAAGGTCGCGGTATTGCGCCTTGGCCGTTATGCCGGTCTTCGCGGGCCCGGTCTGTTTTTCGTCATTCCGCTGGTCGATCAGCTCAGCCGCGCGGTCGATCAGCGCGTTCGTACGGCCAGCGTCACGGCTGAATCCACTCTGACGCGCGACACCGTGCCGGTGAACGTGGACGCAGTGGTGTTCTGGCTCGTCTGGAACGCGGAGAAGTCGATTCTCGAAGTGCAGGATTTCGACGAGGCGATCGGGTTGAGCGCACAGACAGCGCTGCGCGAGTCCATCGGGCGGCATGAACTGGCGCAGATGATCACGGAGCGGGAGTCGCTCGGACACGAACTGCAGCGGATTCTCGACCAGAAAACAAATCCCTGGGGAATCACCGTGCAGTCAGTCGAGATCCGGGATGTCCGGATTCCGCAGGCGCTCGAAGACGCCATGTCGCGCCAGGCGCAGGCGGAACGCGAGCGGCAGGCGCGCAACATTCTGGGGCAGGCGGAAACGGAGATCGCGGATAAGTTTTCGGAAGCGGCGGCGACGTATCGCGATAACCCGACGGCGCTGCATCTGCGCGCGATGAACATGCTGTACGAGGCGATTAAGGAACGCGGGTCAATGGTGATTGTGCCGTCGTCGGCCGTGGAGACGATGGGGCTGGGCGGGAATCTGGCGACGGCGTCGCTTGCCGGCGTGAAGCCGCCGCAGAGTACGTAGTATGCGTCGCGCCGTGATGCTCCTCATCGCTATTGCCGCGGCGCGGGGAGGTTTCGCGCAATCGAGGCCGCGCTTTGAAGCGGCAGTCATCAAACTCAACAGGGACTGCGCGAGGGGCGGACGGAGCGGCGGCATGACGACTCCGGGCAGGATCACGCTGGAATGCGCGGAATTGAGAGACCTGATTCTGGCGGCTTACGAGATCTATGGCGGTAGCGCCACTCCGGCCAGTTTTCGAATGCAGGTGCTCGGAGGACCTGCGTGGATCGATTCGGACCGTTACGATTTCACGTTGAAGGCGGGGGGCAATGCCGCTGTTGCGCAGATGTATGGACCAATGCTGCGGACGCTGCTCGAAGACAGGTTCCGGCTTCGCATTCATCGCGAAACGAGAGACGCGCCCGTTTTTCTGCTCACGGTTGCGAAAGGCGGCGCCAAACTCCAGGCAGCGAAGGAGGGGAGTTGTCTTTCGGGGCGCACCCCGGCGTGCGGCAGCGTCCGGGCAGATCCTCACGGCCAGGTGGATATGTTCGGCGTGACGATGGAGAATTTATCGACGCAGCTTGGTATGAGGCTGGACCGCGACGTGATTGACAGGACGGGACTGGCGGGGAAATTCGATGTGCATCTGGAAGTGTCCCCGGCGGAGCTGGCTGCGCGGCATGTGGCGGGCAGTGCGGTATCGCCGGCTGATTCGCAATCGGCTGCGGATCTGACTGGGCCGTCGATTTTCACGGCGCTCGAACGGCAGCTTGGGTTGAAGCTGGAACCGGCGAAGGGCCAGGCAACCGTGCTCGTCATTGACTATATAGAGCGCCCGTCGGCGAATTGAGGTGTTTCCGCTATTGAAATCGCAGATACCTGGGGCCCAGGCGCTCGAAAGCGGAACGGTCGGCTCCCGCTACGTCCGCGTCCAGAATTTCAGCGGTAGCGACCAGCCATGCGTCGTTCTCGCCCATGCGCCGGGAGGATCGACGCTGCAATAAGGCGCAACGGCGCGCCTGGGCCAAATGAAGACCCTGGATGGTAAATTGCCGCAACCAATCGAGGACGACGTACTCGTCTTCGCTTCCTTCCAGCATTTCCTCGACACTAACAATGGAGACGACGACCGGACGGCTGCCCAGCGTGGAAAGAAATCGGCGCGCCGGACCGTTCTGATTGCGGGCTACTTCGCGCTCGAATGCGATCAGAAAAGAGGAATCCAGAAGGACAGGCCGGATCAACTCTTTGACCGCCGCAGGCCGAGACCTCTACCGGCCCTCGCTTCGCCCCACGCGATCAGGTCGTCGGTTGACCTGATCGGCCCGCCGCGATCGATTAATTCACGAACGATCTCGGATTTTGTGACCTTATCGATCCGAGCCATCCGTGTCAACTTAGCCGCTTGCTTTTTATCGAGTTTTACGGTGATCGTCGGCATGGTAATACCATTGTATTACGTTTGCGCCCAGGGCGAGCCGTACAGATTCCGGTCATCTATATAAGCCCGGAACATGCACGCAATATATCCCATCCGGTCTTTGAAGTTCGCCCAATCTTTCACGCCGGATTGGGCTTCACTATCCGGCGACGTCTCGAATTGCCGCATCAGCGTCACGAGCGCCGGATCCGTGAGCGTTCGCAGCGCCTCCGGAAAAGGTCTCGTCAGATCCCGGCCCAGGCGCAGTTCCTGATCGGGAGGCAGCCACAACGACATCAGGTTCTCCGTGATCAGAATCCGGACCTGTTCCTGAATGTGGCGCGCCAGGATTTCGCTCAAATGACGCACGGGCGAGTCCACCGCTCCCCAAAGCCCGCGCAGCATGCTTCCAATGCGACCTTCGTGCCCGGTGAGTTTTTCCTCGATAAAGTCCGCGATATCGCCAGGCTCGAGTAACGCGCCATCCAGCGCCGCCTGCATTTCCGGCTGCAGACGAATCTGTTCATGGAAGGCGATTTGCACATTCGCCAGGAGCATGAGCTGAACTCTTTCGCCGGCGTCCGCGGTTTGCGCGGCAGTCCGGTAATTGGTAAACGCCTGGCGCAGCATGTCCTGCCCCTCGGGCGGCGGCCCAGGCTGAAGCGTCGCGCCAAAACGATCGAGGCCGGCATCCGATATCGCGGCGATATCGGGGAACATGGTGAGCCAGCGGGAAAATATCCGGCCGATGTCGCCGAACACCTTTTGATTGCCCTCTCCCACAACGCCAGATGACCGCTTGAGCGGGCCGAGTTCATCGACCGCATCCACAGCAATCTGGAGGAGGTTGAGGCCGCCGTCCTCGACGCAGCCGAGCAACCTGCCGGGCACGCCGCTCAGACGCAGGGCGCACTGAATACGGTCGCGCAAAACGTTCACCAGGTCCTGATGGCGAATGGTCACGCCCGCCTGGCGCGAAGCCCAGGTAGCGTAGGTGCACCAATTCGCGTGTCCCGGAATTCGCCGGCCCATCTCCGCGGAGAGCTTCGAATAGGAATCGGTGATGTGGGTGTTGCGTTCCGCCGCGCCGGCCAGGCCGGCAACGCGGGCGACTTCGTCTTCGTCAGGAAAAGAGGATTGCGATGCCGTCGTCATGAAGCCTCTCTCAAACCCTATACCAAACGGCCGACGTGCAGCGCCACGATGCCGAACGTCAGATATTCCCACTCTACGCGCGGGTAGCCTGACTCCCGCATCAGCGCAGCCAGTTCCTCCGCCTCGGGGAATTTGCGCACGGATTCCGGCAGATAGTGATACGCCTCCGGCGCGCCGGAAATGGCTCCGCCGATGACCGGCAGGACCTTTCGCGAATACCAGTTGTAGATGGCGGCGAACGCTTTGTTCGGCGGCTGCGTGAATTCCAGAATCGCCAGAGCGCCGCCGGGACGGAGTACGCGCCGCATCTCCACCAGACCAGCGCGGTAATTCGCCAGGTTGCGAAAGCCGAAGGCGATCGTGATGAGATCCACGCTGGCGTCCGACAGTGGCAGCGCAAGCGCATCGGATTCCACGAGCGACGACCGCAGCCCCAGCCGCGCGAGTTTGCTTCGCGCGCCTTCGAGCATTGGATGGCAGAAGTCGCTGCCCATGAGGACGCGGCCAGCATCGCGCTCCAGGGCGACCAGAAGATCGCCCGTTCCGCAGGCGAGATCGATCACGCGCGCGTCCGGACGCCGCAGAATATCGCGGACCTTCGCGACCGTGTGGTTGCGCCAGGTCTTATCGATATTTGCCGAGAGGAGATGATTCGCGAGGTCGTAGCGATGCGCCACGCGGCCGAACATGCTCCGCACCCAGCGGGAGGCTTCCTGTTCGGTGCGTGCGCCGTCGGGCGTAGTACCGGCGCTGTTCACACCGGGCATGAGCACTCCGCGAGCGCCTGCTCGATGGCGGCGCGGACATCGGTCTCCGCGATATCCGCCCGGATCGCCACTTCGCCGATCCGCACCGGCAGCACGAAGTGAATCCGGCTCTGCACCGTCTTCTTGTCTTTGAGAAGCCGCGCCTGCAGGGCTTCCGCGCTAATGCCTGCTACCGACGGAATGGGCCCGTACGCATCGAGCACACTCACAATCGCCCGAGCATCATCGGCCGGCATCATTCCCAGCGCCCGCGCCAAATGCGTCGCGGCGCGCATACCCCACGAGACCGCCTCACCATGCAGGAAACGGGTGTACTTCGTTTCGGCCTCCAGCGCGTGGCCGAACGTATGTCCGAAATTGAGAATGCGGCGCAGGCCGGATTCGCGTTCGTCGGCGGATACCACTTCAGCCTTGATCCGCACCGATTCCGCTACCATGTACTCCACGATAGCTGGCTCCTGCGCGAACACGGCGTCGCGCCGTGTTTCCATCGCGCGGAACAGCGGCTCCGATCTGATTACGCCGTGCTTGATGACTTCATATAGCCCGGCGCGGTATTCGTTCCCGGGCAGGGTGCTCAGCACTTCGGAATCCACCAGCACCGCGAGCGGCTGGTGAAAGCTGCCGATCAGATTTTTGCCCGCTGTGAGGTTACCGCCGGTCTTGCCACCGAGCGCCGCGTCCACCTGCGCCAGCAATGTTGTGGGGATCTGAATCACCGGAATGCCCCGCATGTAGATCGCGGCGAGAAATCCCCCAA